>JAGWBS010000059.1:0-836 GCA_021295775.1 Pseudomonadota bacterium
GGCTTTCCCCCTTCTGATGGGAGCGATACGCCCAGTCCACCTGGAACGAGAATTCAAGCTCGCCGTGGTTGTCGAGATCGACCGGTGGCGTGGTGTAGCGCGCGCTGAAGTTCGCGGTGAGTTCCGGCGTCCCTCGCTCTTCCGTTTTGCCCAGGCGGTTGGTTCCGGAGACTCCCGCTTTCGAGGTCTTCGGACCGGTCTGCCACTTGAACTTGCTGACTCCAATGCCGCCGCGCAGCTGCAGACCCGTCAGAGGCAGCGCGGTGACCTCCAGTTCCCCGCCGTGGACGCTGGCGCTGCCCGAGTTGCCCCGGCTGGTGATGCTCGTCGGACCGAGCGGAATGAAGACCGTCGTCTGGACGTTGGTGTAGCGGCCGGTGTAGATCGCCAAGTTGGTGCGCAGGCGGTTGTCCAACCAGTCGGCCTTGACGCCCGTCTCCCACATGGTCAGGAACTCGGGATCGAACGTCAGCCCGCCCGCGGCGAAGATCGCACCGCTCCCGCGCCCGTTGACCCCGCCGGCGCGGAAGCCCTTGTCGACCTTGAGGTAGGTGAACACATCGTCCGACACCTGGAAGTCAAGCCCTGCACCCCAGGTCACCGCGTCGTAGCGCTGGTCGGCGAAGATCAGCAGATTCCCGCAGGAAGACCCTCCAGGAGTTCCACCGAAATCGATGCAGAACTGGTTATCCGTTCCGCCCAGAGAACGGTCGGCAGTGAAAAAGCGCGTCATCTCCCGGCGGTCGTAGGTCGTCCGTACGCCCGCCCAGAAGTCGAGACGATCGCTCAGCGTGGAGCATCCGAGTCCGTAGATGCCAAAGCCCCGAGCCGTGGCG
>JAGWBS010000059.1:861-17276 GCA_021295775.1 Pseudomonadota bacterium
GAACAAGGAGCCGAAGCTGCCCTCGAAGTAGCTCGTGCGCTGGTTGCCCCAGAAGACGCCCGACGTGTACGTCAGGCGGTCCTCAAACAAGGTTCCGTTGATCTGAAGCTCCTGGGTGAACTGACGGCTGCCGGTCTCGGAGGCCGTATGGCGCAGGTTCCAGGGCGTGCCGTCCTGATCGCGGACCTCGTCGGTGGTGAACTTCCTCCAACCCGATAGGGAGCGAATTGAAAAGGAGTCGAAATCCCAAGTCATGTTGTAGGTGTAGGCCCAGACATCCAGATCGACCTGCCCCTTGAAGCTGGTGTAGGAATCCCAGGGCTCATTGTCCTCCAGGACCCGGTCGAGCAGATCCACGGGGGTCCAGCCGGCCCCGATGCCGGTTCTCAGAAACAGAGAGTTGTGGTCGAAGGCGATGGCCACGGCCGGGTTCGGATCGGGCTCGCGGGAGCGCAGTCGCTGGATCTGCAGCAGGGCCTCGAAGCGGTCGCTTGGGGTGTAGAGGAGCGACACGCGCCCGCCGAGTGCGTTGTTCTGGAAGGAGTCGGGGACGCTGTTCGCCGGAGCGCGCGCCAGGCATCCCGCGCCGCACAGAGCGTCATCCGGCGGCCAGGAGAGATGCTCCGACACGCCGTCTCGATGATGGCTGAGGAAGGCGACCCGGGCGGACAGCGTTTCGGCCCGGATCGGGAAGGACACCGCACCCTCGAAGTCGGTCTGGCCGTGAGTGCCCAGCCGGACGCGCCCGAAGCCGCCGGTGGTGCCGTCGGGCTGCTTGGAGTGCACCTTGATCGCGCCGCCGATGTTGTTCTTGCCGAACAGAACGCCCTGGGGACCCTTGAGGGTCTCGATCCGGTCGATGTCGAACAGGCTCATGTTCGTGCCGGAAATGCGGGCGGAGTAGATGTCGTCGATGTAAAAGCCGATCGCCGGGTCGGTGGTGATCAGCGAGTCGAGCTCGAAGAAGCCCCGGATCATTGCGCCCAGAATGTGCTTGCGGCCGACGGTCTGGCGGATGTTCAGTCCGGGCGTCTGGAACTGGATATCTTCGAAAAGCTGCAGCGACTGGTTCTCGAAGTCCCGCGCCGTGATCGTCGAGATGGAGACCGGGACCGCCTGCAGATCCTCGGCGCGCTTGCGGGCGGTGACAGTGATTTCTTCGAGCCCTTGGAGCTGCCGCGAGGCCGTCTGTTCGACGGCTTCTTCCGCGGCCGCCTCATCCTGTGCGGCCGCCGGCAAGGCGGCTCCCAAGGTCAGACTGAGCCCCAAAACAGGTGCGAGCGCGGTCGCCCAACGACGGAAATTCATGCGGTCCCCTCCTCCGCTTTGATCCGAGAATCTGAAGCCTAGCACTATTGGTCGGACCAATGGCGTTCACGCAACGCCACGGTGACGCGCCCGGAGCGGCCGGGATCCTGGGTGCACCGAACGCGGTTTGTGCGATATACAGGCCTGTCTCCCCATCCGGCTGAAGCGTTGGGGTAATCCCACATCATGGCGCTCTCCACCGAGGGCGGAGCGCGGATGCCGCGAAGCGGGAGAATCGAGGAGAACGGCATGGGGAAGCTCAAGCTCGGGGCGCAACTCGGCTACTGGGGGCCGGGACCGCATCCAGGAATGGTGGAGGCGGCGCAGGAGGCCGAGAAGCTCGGCTTCGATTCGATCTGGACGGCCGAGGCCTGGGGCTCGGACTGCTTCACGCCGCTGGCATGGATCGGGGCGCATACCTCGCGCATCAAGCTGGGCACGGCCATCTGCCAGATCGCGGCGCGCACGCCCGCCTCGACGGCCATGCACGCGCTGACGCTCGACCACCTGTCCGAGGGGCGCGTGATCCTGGGGCTGGGCGTCTCCGGGCCGCAGGTGGTCGAGGGCTGGTACGGCCAGCCTTTCGCCAAGCCGATCTCCCGCACCCGCGAGTACGTGGACATCGTCCGCCAGGTGATGCGCCGCGAGGCGCCGGTCGCGAACGAAGGGCCGCACTACACGCTGCCCTACGCCGGCGAGGGCTCCTGGGGCATGGGCAAGCCGCTGCGCCCGATCACCCACCCGCTGCGCGCCGACCTGCCGATCTACCTGGGCGCCGAGGGTCCCAAGAACGTCGCCCTGGCCGCCGAGGTCTGCGACGGCTGGCTGCCGCTGTGGTACTCGCCCTACCGCGAGCACGTCTATCAGGACTCGCTGGCCGGCGCCCGGCCGGGCTTCGAGATCGCCCAGGGCTGCAACATCCGCCTGACCGACGACATCCAGGGCGCGATCGATGCGATGAAGCCGGGCCTGGGCTTCTACGTCGGCGGCATGGGCGCGCGCGACCGCAACTTCCACAAGGAGCTGATGGCGCGGATGGGCTGGGAGGAAGAGGCCCAGCGCATCCAGGACCTGTTCTTCGCCGGCCGGCGCGAGGAGGCCAACGCCGCGGTGCCGGACGACTTCTGCGACGAGACGGCCCTGATCGGACCCCGGGAGCGCATCCGCGAACGCCTGGCCGCCTGGGAGGAGAGCGCGGTCACCACCCTGCTGGTGCCGGCGACCAACCTGGACGCGATGCGCACCGCCGCCGAGCTGGTCCTGGGCTGAGCCCGCCGCCGACCGTCGCCGGGCCGGCTACCAGAGCTGGTCGGTGTAGGTGTCCGTGCCCACGATCGTCTTGAAGAAGGGGGTCGCGAAAAGCACGCGCGCCAGGCCCGAGGCGTCCACGTCCGCGGCATACTGGCGGATGCGGTCCCAGGCGTCGCGTGGATCGGACTCGCAGAACAAGAGCTGCAGGCGCCGCTCCGGCCCGCCCGGCGGGCTGCCGAGGTCCATCGGCGAGTTCTGCGTGGGACTGCCCTCGGTGGGGTGCGGCACCCAGGTCGAGGCGCAGGCGATGGTCGTGCCCGCCAGCAGCTTGGGCAGCGCCTCACGCTGCAGCCAGTCGTCGAGCGCGTCGTCCGCGACGCCCTCGGCGCGCTCCAGGAAGAGGTTGAGCATGCCCGGGTAGCCGTGGTCGAGCGCCAGCTCGATCGGCACCGGGTCGGGGTCGCGGTAGACCGTTGAGCGGTAGTCGTACAAGGCCGTGTGGGCGTGGCTGCGCTCGGCGAAGCCGCGGTCGTTGTCGTACAGCCAGTGCACTTGTTCGCTGGCCCACTCGAAGTGCTCGTCGTGATGGTCCTGGTGCACCCAGTAGATCGACAGGAACGAACCGACCTCGGAAGCGGTCACGACCGGGCCGTCGGATGGAAAGCGCAGGTCCTTGAGGGCGCGCGGCGCGACCCAACGGCCGCCCGCGAAGAGCCAGGGCCCGATCATGCAGCCGGCGTAGAAGTGGTCGCGCTCGTACCAGCGGTTGTAGGCCACCTCCTGGCCGCGGTGCGGGTCGACCATGGTGTACAGCATGCTTCCCACCTTGACCGGGAACTCTTGCATCGGGCTGGCTCCTCCATGGCCGCGCGCTCGGCTCGCGCCGCGTCCGTCTAGCGGTTGGTTCCGAGCACTCCGCCGTCGACCACCAGCTTTTCGCCGGTGACGAAGCTGGCGTCGTCCGACATCAGGAAGCGCACCGCGCGCGCGATCTCTTCCGGGCGGCCCAGGCGACCGAGCGGCGACTGGGCCACCATGCGCTCCTCCGCCCCCCGGTCGAGAGATCCCATCAGCATGGGCGTGCGGGTGTAGCCCGGGCAGACCGCGTTGACGCGGATGCCGTCCGGCCCCAGACGGTCGGCGAGCGAGCACGTCAGTCCGATCAGGCCGGCCTTCGACGCGTTGTACGACGGGATCGAGTGGCTGCCCATGATGCCCTCGATCGACGAGATCCCGACCACCGCGGAACCGGGGTTGGCGCGCAGGTCCGGCAGCAGGGCGCGCACCAGCAGCACTTCCGCGCGCAGGTTCACGTCCATCACATCGGCCCAGCGTTTCTCGTCCATCTCGTCGACGGGCACGAGCTGCACCCGGCCCGCGGCGTGCACCAGGCCGCCGAGGCTGCCCAGGGCCGAACGCGCTTCGTCGATCGCGGCGGGGAAGGCCGAGGAGTCGCTGACGTCGATCTCGGCGGCGCAGGCGGCGACGCCGCTGCCCCGGGCGATCTCCGCGGCCGCCTCGCGCGCGGCCTCTCCGTTGAGGTCCCAGCACGCGACCGGGCGGCCGGCCTCGGCCAGGGCCGCGGCGCAGGCGCGTCCGATCCCCGAGGCCCCGCCGGTGACGATCACCCCCGTCGAGGGGGAGCAGTCGATCGAGCCCATGTCCATCCTCCGCCGTAGACGCCGGCAGTATAGGCGTATCCCAACGGTCACGGTGCGGGGCCCGGGCCGGGAGTATGCTACTCGGCGATGGCACTCGAGATGACCCGCGAAGAGCTCGATGCGCTGGCCGTCCCGCCGCGCGAGCAGTTCGGCCGGGCGCTGGAGGCCGGCGCGGAGGAGGCGCAGGCGACCTTCGAGCGGCTGGACCGGAGCTACGACAACTTCGTCGCCGGCTTCCGCACCTGGACGGCGACCATCCAGGCCTTCCTGCTGGAGAACTTCGGCTTCGAGGCGCTCGACGCCGGGCTGGCCGACGAGGCGGCGCTCGCCCCGGCGCTGCGCCTCGGGCTGGGCGCGGAGGACCTGGAGGCCGACCCGGACGCCGAGCGCGAGCGCATGCGCAGGCTGATCGAGTCGGGGGACCGGAGCGCCGCTCAGGCTCTGTTCGAGCGAATCGAAGCGCGCCACCGCCGCCGCCACGACGCCTGGCACGACCGGCTGTCGAGCTGGCTTTCGCACGTCTACCGGCGCCACGGCGTCGAGCAGCTCGAGCGCTGCATCCGCTACTCGGGCGAGCGCACGCTGCTGGGCTGGATGCCCCGCGACCTGGAGCGGCCGGCCGCGGTGCGCGTCCGCCAGTGGGCCGCGATGGCGCTGGGCAACTTCTCCCGGATCCGGGTGGACGAGGACGAGGAGAAGTTCACCCTCACGTACCAGGAGTGCGGATCCTGCGGCCGGCAGCTCCGCGACGGCTGCTACGGGCCGCCGCCCAAGCTGGCGATCGTCGAAGAGGCGCACCCGCTGACCTGGGGGCGGGGCTCGGTGCCGGTCTACCGCACCCACGTCGCGGTCATGCACTACCTGCTGCCGCTGGAGAAGATCGGCGTCCCCTGGCCGGTGATCCTCTGCCCCGAGCGCGACGAGGTCGGCGAGTGCCGGCTGCTGCTCTTCAAGAACCCGGAGCGCACGCCCCCGGAATACGCCCGCCGCGTCGAGGCCGACCGGACCGGGGACGCCCGCCGGGCCGTGCCATACTCTGCCGCCCTCCGCGGGGCGGGGGACCGAACCGAAGGAGACGATCGGTGAGCGACCATTCCGACGCCGGCGCGGAGGCCAGCAAGCTCTGGCTGATCGACGCGGGGTACCTGTTCAACGCCCAGCGATCCGTCGATCCCGGCTACAGCTTCGACTACCTGAAGCTGCGCCGGAAGCTGGAGGAGCACGGAGCGTTCTGGCGGGCCTACTACCTCAACTCCACCTCGCACGTGCCGAGCGAGGCCCAGGAGAAGTTCCACAGCTGGCTCGGCGTTGCGCCGCCCCGCGGCCCGCAGCTCATCACCAAACTCTACGAACTCAAGCAGGTCCGCTCGGAGTCCGCCTACTGCTACGAGTGCCAGACCCGGGTGAGCCTGAGCTGTCCGAACTCCGAGGGGCACCACCTGGAGAACCAGCAGCAGAAGGGCGTCGACGTCGGGATCGCGACCCTCGCGCTGGCGCACCGCGACCGCTACGACACGCTGATGCTCTCCTCCGGGGACGGCGATCTGATGGACGCGGTCGAGTTCCTGTCGGAGCGCGGCAAGCGGATCGAGCTGGCGGTCTTCTCAGAGGGCGTGTCGATCGACCTGCAGGCGCGCGCCGACCGCGTTTTCTGGATCGACGACTTCGCGGACGAGGTCAGGCGCGGCCGGCCGGATTCCGCGCCACGCTTCGAAAACCGAAGGCCGAGCCGGGCTTCCTGAAGCCGCACGCCTGATTCGCGTCCACGCGCCCGCTCGCCGCCGAACCGAGGAAGGAGGCTCCCGTGGACGTGCGCAACCTGATGCGGCGCTCGGCGCGCTTTTTCCGCGACCGCGAAGCAGTGGTCGCCGACGGTCGCCGCCTGAGCTTCGGCGAGGCCTGGGAGCGCGGCCTGCGGCTGGCCAACGGCCTGCTGGCGCAGGGGCTGGAGCCCGGCGACCGCGTCGGCGTGATCGAGGAGAACTCGCTGGGCGCGTCGGACTTCCTGCTGGCCTGCACCGCGGCCAACCTGGTGCGCGTCCCGCTCTACCCGCGCAACTCGCGCGAGTCCCACGCCCACATGCTGGAACAGACGGGATGCCGCGCGCTGGTCGCCAGCGAGAGCTATGCGCACGAGGTGAAGGGTCTGGAGTCCGAGCTGTCGGCGCTCGAGCGGCTGCTGGTCCGCGACGCCGACTACGAGACCTTCCTGGCCGCCCAGTCCGCCGAGGATCCCGACCCGGTGGTGCGCGAGGACGACTACTACATCATCCGCCACACCGCCGGCACGACCGGCAAGTCCAAGGGCGTGGCCTACACGCACCGCTCCTGGCTGGCCGTGGCCCGCGACTGGTTCTACGGCTATCCGCCGGTGGAGATCGGCGACGCGGCGCTGCACCTCGGCCCGATCTCGCACGGCTCCGGCTACTTCTTCACGCCGCTGTGGCTGGGCGGGGGCCGGAACGTGCTGCTGCCGAGCTTCGACCCCGCCCAGGCGGTCGATGTGATGGAGAGCGAGCGCATCGGCTTCCTGTTCACGGTTCCGACCATCCTGAACGGGCTGGCGCGCGAGCGCTCCGCGGCGGGCCGCGACTGGTCGGCGCTCAAGACCCTCTGCGTCGGCGGCTCGCCGATCGCCGAGGCCACCGCGCGCCGGGCGCTGGAGGTGTTCGGGATGGTCGTCTACCAGGTCTTCGGGCAGACCGAGGCGCTGCCGGCCACGCACATCTCGCCGCAGGAGTGGCTGTCGCAGGTCGAGGGCTCGAACCCGCTGCGCTCGGCCGGCCGCCCCTGCCCGTACGTGGACCTGGAGATCCTCGATCCCGAGACCCAGGAGGTCCTGCCGCCGGGAGAGGAGGGCGAGATCGCCGTGCGCTGCGACGGCCAGATGTTCGACTTCTGGAACAACCCGGAGGCGACCGCCGAGCGCGTGGTCGACGGCTGGGTGCTGTCGGGCGACATCGGCAAGCTGGACCGGAACGGCTACCTGTACATCCTGGACCGCAAGGACGACATGATCATCTCCGGCGGCTTCAACATCTATCCGGCCGAGTTGGAGAACGTGATCGCGGAGCACCCCGAGGTGATCGAGGCGGCGGTCTTCCCGGTGCCGCACGAGCGCTGGGGCGAGTCGCCCGCCGCGGTCTGCGTGGTCGAGCCCGGCGCCGAGGTGAGCGAGGCCGACATCATGCAGCTCTGCGCCGAGCGGCTGGGCTCGTACAAGAAGCCTTCCAAGGTCGAGATCACGACCGCGCCGCTGCCCAAGAGCCCGGTGGGCAAGGTGCTGCGCAAGCAGCTCCGCGAGCCCCACTGGGGAGAGGGCGAGAGGCGAGTATCGGGCAACTGAACCCGGCCGGCGCCGCCGCCGGCACCGGCCGTGGCGTGGGGTGCGCAAGGCGGCGCGCGGGTTCCGCCAGGGGCGGGGAGGAAAGAGCGTGAGGCGGGTGGGAGAAGTCCGGATCGAAACCCGGGACGGCGTCACGCGCGCCAGGCTTGACCGGCCCGAGGCGCGCAACGCGCTCTCGCCGGCGATGGTGGAGGGACTGCAGGGCGCCCTCGACGAGGCGCACGCGCAGAGATCGCGCCTGTTGGTGCTGCGCGGCTCGAGCGGGACGTTCTGCGCCGGGGCGGACCTCGCCCACGTGCTCTCCCTGCTGGGCGACCGGGCGGGCATGGACGCCTACCTGGACCGCATCAACGCGTTCGTCGACGGCCTGGAGGAGGCGCCGTTCGCCACCCTGGCGCTGGTCGAGGGCTTCGCGCTGGCGGGGGGGTGCGAAATCCTGCTGGCCTGCGACATCTCGCTCGCCGCCGCGGACGCGCGCATCGGAGACCGGCACCTGGAGCTTGGCCTGCTGCCGGGCGCCGGCGGCTCGGTGCGGCTGGCCCGCGCGCTGACCGCGGCGCGCTGCGGCTACCTGCTGCTGAGCGGCGAAATGATCGACGGCCGGCAGGCGGCCGACTGGGGCCTGGTCTCGTACGCGGTCCCGAGCGAAGCGCTTGACGAGGTCGCCGAGCCGCTGATCGAGCGCCTGGGGTCGCGCAGCGGCGACGCGCTGGCCGGGGCCAAGCAGTTGCTGCGCGCGGCGCGCGAGGGCGACTTCCGCTCGGCTCTCGAGCAGGAGCGCCAAGTCTTCCTGGAGCTGTTCGAAAACAGCCCCGACACGAGCGAGGGCCTGAGGTCGTTCGCGCGGAAGCGCACGCCCCGCTTCGGCCCCCGCCGGGGGGCCCCGGATTGACCTGCGCGGGCCGGGCGCGGGATCATCGGCGACCCGGCAGCGAAAGGAGCCCGAGGTGCATCAGGAAATCGCCGACCTCTTCGACCTGAGCGGCAAGGTCGCCTGCCTGACGGGCGGCGCGAGCGGGATGGGCCGCAGCGCGGGCCGGCTGCTTTCGCAGGCCGGCGCTGCGGTGGTGCTGGGCGACATCGACGACAAGGGCCTGCAGGAGACCGTCACGAGCATTCAGGACGCCGGCGGCCGCGCGCTCGGGGTCCGCACCGACGTGCAGCGCGAAGCCGACGTGATCCAGTTGGTGGAGCGCGCCGTGGAGGAGTACGGGCGCATCGACGTGATGGGCAACATCGCGGGCATCCCGCAGCAGAGCATGATCGTCGACACCCGCGAAGAGGACGTCGATCGCGTGCTCGGCATCAATCTGAAGGGCGTGTTCTTCGGCGTGAAGGCGGCGCTGGCGCGCATGATCGAGCAGGGCGGCGGCAACATCGTCAACATCTCGTCGGGAGTCATCGACTCGGCCGGGGTCGCGACCTGGGCGTGCTACGGCATGAGCAAGGCCGGGGTCGCCATGCTGACCAAGACCGCCGCCGCCGAAGGGGCGCCGCACGGCGTGCGCGTGAACGCCATCGCCCCCGGACTGGTCGTCACCGGCTTCACCGAGCGGCACTGGCTCGAGCCCGACGGCAGCGAGAACCCGGACAAGAAGGCGGCCTTTCTCAAGGCCGGTTCCGAGATGGCCCCGCTGGGCACGATCGGAAAGCCCGAGCACATCGCCCACGCCATCCTCTACCTGGCGTCCGACGCCAGCGAGTTCGTCACCGGCCAGATCCTGCGCCCCAACGGCGGCGTCTCGATGCCCTGGTGACCCGGGTGAAACGAGACAGCGGTCTCAGAGCCGCTCAAGACTGAACCAGGTCAAGGCCCGCCGCCCCTGGGGTTCCGAGTCTTTCTGGATCGGAAGGGTCAGTCGAGCGAGGCGACGACTTCGACTTCGAGCAGGAAGTGCGGGTCGAGCAGGCCGGCCACGATCACGGTCGTGCCGGCCGGCGCTTCGCCGGGGAAGATCTCTTTTTTGACCGCGGAGTAGGCCGGGAAGTGGGCCGCGTCGGTCAGGTAGCAGGTCAGCAGCGCCACATCTTCGAGGCCGGCGCCGGCCTGTTCGAGCAGGCGCTCGATGTTCCGGAAGATCTGCCGCACCTGCGCCTCGGCGTCTCCCGGGCCGACCTTCTCTCCACGCTCATCGAGCGCGACCTGGCCCGACAGATAGACCTGCCGGCCGATGCGGACGGCCTGGGACATCCCCGGGTAGGGTTCGATCGCATGGCGTGCCAAGCTCGCGCCTCCCGTCCGCGCGATGATACGCGAGGCCCGGGCGCCGCGGGATCTACAGGCGCGGGGTGTCGTCGGGCTCGGCGACGACGGGGTTGCGGATCTCCCCGATGCGCTCGACCTCGACCCGCACCACGTCGCCCGCCGCCAGCTTGCGGGGCGGCTGCATGGCCATGCCCACGCCCGCGGGCGTCCCGGTCGAGACGATGTCCCCCGGCTCCAGCGTGAACGCGGTCGACAGGTGCTCGACCAGCGCGAAGCAGTCGAAGATCAGCTCCCGGGTGTTGGAGTCCTGGCGCAGCTCGTCGTTGACCCAGGTGCGGATCGCTAGGCCGTGCGGGTCGCCCAGCTCGTCGGAGGTGACCACCCAGGGTCCGGTGGGGCCGTGGGTGTCGAAGGACTTGCCCATCGTCATGGTCGGGGTGCGGAGCTGCCAGTCGCGCACCGACACGTCGTTGACCACGCAGAAGCCGCCGATCGCCTCCGCCGCCCGCTCGCGAGGTACGTGCCGGCAGCGCCGGCCGACCACGAAGCCCAGCTCGCCCTCGTAGTCCAGCGCGTCCGAGACGCGCGGCGCGTGGATCGGAGCGTAGGGACCGGCCACGCAGGTCGACTGCTTGTTGAACACCATCGGGTGTTCGGGCGGGGGGCGGCCGGTCTCGGCGGCGTGGTCGGCGTAGTTCAGCCCGATGCCGAAGAACTTGGGCGGGCGCGCCACGGGCGCCTCCAGCGCGACGTCCGCCAGGGCGATCCGCGGCGCGCGATCCGCGGCGCCGCGCACGGCCTCGAGCGCACCATCGCCCGCCGCGAAGACCCCGGCCACGTCGTCCGGAAGATCCGCTTCGACCGCCGACACGTCGGCCACCGAGTCGTCCAGGACGACCCCCAGGCGGGTGCGGTCCGAATGGGTGAAGCGCGCCAGTTTCATGGGTCTCCCCCTTCTCGCCGGCTTGACTCGGGCGCGGCGGGCGCATTATGCAGGGGCGCCGCGGGGGCGGGAAAGGGGGGCCGGCCGATGGCCGGGATCGAGCTGCCGGAAGACCTGCGGCGAATCCTCGCCGACAGCTTCGTGCTGCGCACCACGCTCACGCGCAAGACCGGCGCGCCGCGCACGCTGGAGACGACCTACTGGTGGGACGGGGAGCGGGAGATCGTGCTTTCCGGCTTCCCGGGCAAGCGCGACTGGGTGGCGAGCCTGGCGCGCAACCCGCGGGTGACCCTGCACACGGTCGAGTTCGAGCCCGGCTACGACATACCGGGAACCGCCACGGTGCTGCGCGAGCGCGAGCGGCGGCTGCCGTACCTGCTGCGCTTCATCGAGCGCTGGAGCCGGCGGCCGGGCTTCCCGCGGCGGCGCTTCGGCCTGCTGCTGAGCGCGGTGAAGCTCAATCGCCACCTGCGCCTGCCCTGGTGGGGGCCCTTCGTGCTCGCCCGGCGCATCTTCGACGCCATGCCCTGCGTCGTGGTGAGTTTCGACGCGCCGCCGCGGCGCCGCGCCGGGCCGCCTCCCCCGGCCTCGCCCTCTCAGTCGTCCCAGTAATCCCCGCTCAGCATCCGCTCCATCAGGCCGCGGATCATGATCATCTCGTCGGGGTCGGCGGGCTCTTCCATCTCGCCGTGCACGATCTGGCGCAGGCTGGTGCGGATCGAGATGATCCCGTAGCGCAGGGCGGCGAAGACTTCGTAGTAGGCCAGGTCGCGCACGCGCCGGCCCGTAAGTTCCTCGTAGCTCGCCACCACCGAGTCGCGCCGCAGAAAGCCCGGGATGCCCGGCAGGCCCATCTGGGCCGCCAGGTCGGCGAAGAAGGCGTGCATGAAGAGCATCCAGGCCAGGTCGGCCTCGGGGGCCCCGAGCGCGGCCATCTCCCAGTCCAGCACGGCGGCCGGCTCGAAGCCGCGGTACAGCACGTTGCCGATGCGCGAGTCGCCCCAGTTCAGCACCGCGTCGGGCTCGTCCGCCGGCCGCTGGGCGTCCAGCCACTCGAAGGTGCGCTCCAGGATCGGAAAGCTCCGGCCCTCCCGGGCCCAGTCGTAGTAGTGCCGCTGGTAGCCCAGGTGCTGGTCGAGCGCGCTCGCGCCGAACTCGGGCCGATCCAGGAAACCCACGTCGACCGTCTCGAGTTCGAGCGCGTGCAGCTCGGCCAGGATCCCGACCGAGTTGCGCTCCAGCCGCGCTCGCTCGGCCTCGCTCGCGTCCATGATCCAGCCTTCGAAGACATACGGAGGCATGTCGCTGGGCACGCGGCCGTCCACCCACTCCATCACGAAGAAGGGCGAGCCCAGGGGGCCCTCGTCCAGCTCCAGCCAGGGCGTGCGGGGCACGGGCACGGCGGTGTGCGCCCGCAACAGCTCCAGGCAGCGGAACTGCAGTTCCAGGTCGTACTGGGGAAAGATCGGGCAGTCGTCCATCTCCGGGCTCAGCCGGGCCACGTAGCGGCCGCTGAGCCGGCCCTTGGGCGCGTTCCAGGCCGCGTCGAATATCAGCGTCTCGCTCGACATCCCGGTGCCCTCGGGAATGCGCATCCCCTCGACCTCGGGCGCGGCATCGGCGGGCAGGCGCGTGGCCAGCCAGTCGCGCAGCCTGTGCTGGAACTGGGCGCGGTCCCGCGTGCTGGGCAGCGGCATTCCGATCCTCCGCGAAAGAACGGTCCCGAATTCTATGCCAGAGGCGGCAGCGTCTCGCGGGGCTTCCCGGGACTCGACCCCGCTCGCGTCGGCTGCAAGGCCAAAGCGCGACCGAAGCGCCCCTCGGGCCGGCCGGTGAAAATGGATCGGGGCCCGAAGAGACTCTCCGGGCCCCGGACGCGGGCGGACCGCGTGCTCGCCTGTTGGGGCGAGCATAGCCCGCGCCGGCGCTCAGGAGAACAGCGACGCGATGTAGCCCGGGCCGTTGCTAAGCGCGTACCAGGCCAGAGGCATGGGCTGGGGGATCGGGTTGGGTTCTACCCGATGGCCGTGATCGGAGCAGAATTCAATATTCAGTGGTTCTGATATCGACTGGATGCTGCATCTGGTATCGAATCGGACTGAAATCGATTCCTGCGGGGTCGGATTTAGGGCTTGATGACGTTTTTAGACAGGATTTCTGAAACATCGTTTCAGTTTTGGTGCCGGTTCAAAGTTCGGCTGGCTCCCCGGGCAGGACTCGAACCTGCGACCTAGTGGTTAACAGCCACCCGCTCTACCAACTGAGCTACCGAGGAACGGGGGCTCAGTCTACGCGGGTGGGGTCGGGATTCAAGGACCGGGGGGTCCCCGGGGAGGGCGGCCTCGGCGGGGTTTCGGTCGCCGTGCCTGCGGGGGAGTCCTAGATTGTCGGCGGGTGGGAGTGGACGCGCGGCCGGGGGCGGTCCCGGCCGGAACGTGGCATCGATCGCGCAGGGGGGTGCGAGAGGTGAGAAGGTCTCGGGGCCGGGAGCGTCGGCCGCTCGGGGGAGTGGCGCGGGAGTGGATCCGCGGGGCCGCAGCGCGGCTGCGGGAGCGGGGGCCCGCCGGGCTGGCGGTCGTGTTCGCGGCGCTGGCGCTGGGCTGCGCAACGCCGCCGCCGAACCGTCAGGCCGACATTTGCGCGGTCTTCGATCAGCATCCGGACTGGTACGACTACGCCCGCATGTCCGCCGACCACTGGGGGACGCCGATCCCGGTGCTGATGGCGTTCGTGCACCACGAGTCGAGCTACCGCAGCCACGCCAAGCCGCCGCGGCGCTGGTGGCTGTTCATCCCGCTGGGCCGTCCTTCGTCGGCCAAGGGGTACGCGCAGGCCCAGGATCCCGTCTGGGGCGAGTACCAGGCGGAGCGGGGGCGGCTGTTCCGGAGCCGCTCGGACATGCAGGACGCGCTCGATTTCGTGGGCTGGTACAACGCCAAGACTTCGAGCCAGCTCGGCATCTCCCGCGCGGACGCACGCAACCTCTACCTGGCCTACCACGAGGGCCGGGGCGGGTACCGCCGGGGAACCTGGAAGAAGAAGCCGGGCGTGCAGCGCACGGCGGCGCGGGTGGAGGCGACGTCCAAGCGCTACGCCGCGCAGCTCCGGCGCTGCGAAGAGCGCTTCCAGTGCGATTCCTGGTACCAGGTCTGGCCGCTCTGCCGCTGAGCGCTTGGCGCCGGGGCGGCCCCCCGAATACTCTGTCGCGCCGATGAGCCGTCCGAGCCGCATGATCGCGTTCGACTTCGACGGCACCCTGGCCGACACTTGGCGCGACCTGGCGAGCGCGCTCAACCACACGCTGAGCGGGGCCGGCCTGGATCCGATCGAAGGGCCCCAGGTCAAGGCCTGGATCGGCGACGGCGCGCTCAAGCTGCTGCAGCGGGCGCTGCCGCCCGGACAGGCTGAGGGAGAGCGCTTGGAGGGTCACTTCGAGCGCTTCCGCGTGGCCTACGACGACTGCTGTCTGGACACCACCGTGCTGTACCCGGGGATCCGCGAGTGCCTCGACGAGCTGGCGGGCGAGAGCCTGGCGATCGCGAGCAACAAGCCGCGGCGCTTTCTGGAGCCCATCGTCGAGGGGCTCGTCATCGGCGGATACTTCTTCGCCGCGCTGGGCGGCGACTCTCTGCCGGTCTCGAAACCGGATCCGGGCGTGCTCCGGCACCTGAGCGGCCGGCTCGAAGAGCCGCCCTCGGAGGTCTGGATGGTTGGAGACAGCGCGCTCGACGTGCGCACCGGGCGCGCGGCCGGTGCCCGCACGATCGGCTGCGCCTGGGGCCTGAGCGACGTCCGCGAACTGCGGCAGGCGGGCGCGGATTTCGTGCTCGACCACCCGCGCCAGATCGCTCCCTCGATCCTGGGCTGAGCCCCCGCCGCGCCTTCAGCCGTCGAGTCGGCGCCACTCGCGCTCGAGCCGGGCGTGCAGCTCGTCGAGCGTGCCCGAGTTCTCGATCGCGACGTCGGCGAGCTCGCGGTGCTCGTCGTTGCCGAGCTGCGACTCGATCCGCGCCAGGGCCTGCTCGCGAGTCAGCGAGTTGCGATCGGCCAGGCGGGCGATCGCTGTCTCGGTCTCGACCAGCACCACCCAGATCTCGTCGGCCAGGTCTTCCCAGCCGGCCTCCAGCAGCACCGCGGCCTCCAGCACCGCCACGCCCTCGGGGTCGCGCTCGGCCAGCTCCGCGATCTCGCGCTGCGCCAGCGCCCGGATCTCGGGCCAGACGATGTCGGTCAGGCGCCGCAGGCGCTCGGGCCTCCCGAAGACCTTTCCGCCCAGCGCGCCGCGGTCGATCGCGCCATCCGTGCCGACCACATCGTCGCCGAACTCCCGCACGACCGCGGCGAAGCCCGGCGAGCCGGGTTCGTAGACGCGGTGGCCGAGCCGGTCGGCGTCGATCACGCTTGCGCCGCGCTCGCTCAGAAAGCGGGCCGCCGTCGATTTGCCCGAGGCGATTCCGCCGGTCAGCCCGATTACGAGCACGGTCGCCCTCCGCTCGAAAGGGGCCGCAGTATAGTGGTCCGGTTCCAGGAGGCGGCGATGGGCGCAGGCGCGGAACAGGCGCTGGCGGGGCGCGTGGCGCTGGTCACGGGGTCCACGCGCGGCATCGGGCGGGCGATCGCCGAGCGCTTCGCGGGCGAGGGCGCGCGGGTGGTCGTCAACGGGCGCAACCGGGCCGATGTCGAGCTGGCCGCGGATCAGCTCCCCGGCGAGGCGCTGGGGGTGGCGGCTGACGTCTCCGACTCCGCCCAGGCGGGCGCGCTGGTCGAGCGCGCCGCCGGGCGCTGGGGCCGGCTGGACGTGGTGGTCAACAACGCTGGCATCAGCCGCGACCGCTTCGTGACGCGGATATCCGACGAGGACTGGCAGGCGGTGATCGGCACCAACCTTTCGGGCGCGTTCTACGTGCTGCGCGCCTGCGTGCCGGTGATGAAAGACCAGGGCTCCGGCTCGATCATCAACGTCGTCTCCTGGGCCGGGATCCGCGGCAACGTGGGGCAGGCGGGCTACGCGGCCTCCAAGGCGGGCCTGTACGGGCTGACGCTCTCCCTGGCCAAGGAGCTGGCCAAGTTCGAGATCCGGGTCAACGCGCTCTCGCCGGCCGCGCCCACCGGGATGAACGCGCAGATGACCGAGTCCATGGCCGCCAAGGCGCTGGCGCGCAAGCCGCTGGGCCGCCCCGGACGGCTGGAGGAGATCGCCGAAGCCGCGCTCTTCCTGGCTTCCGAGCGCTCCAGCTACACGACCGGGCAGATTCTCCACGCCGACGGCGGGATGCACCTGCTCTGAGCTTCCGGGCCGCGCCGGCCGGCTGACGCGCCCCGGCCGCCCGCTTCCGCCATCGAGGGCCGCCCCGGCGGGGGCGAAGCGGCTCTCAGTCCTGGACCGCGGCCAGGGCCGTGTCCCGGTCGGGGTGGATCGTCAGCATCCGGTCGAAGCCGCTGATCCGGAAGACCTCCAGGATCGGCGGCCCGAGCGAACACACCACGAACGGGAGGTCGCGTTCCCGCAGATCCTTGGCCAGCAGCAGAACGATCCTCAGTCCCGCGCTGCCGATGTACGACAAGCCTTCCAGGTCCAGGACCAGGGCGCGCTCGCCGCTGCCGAACTCCGCCTTGAGCGCGTCCATGAATTCGGGCGCGCTGGTGTTGTCGAGCTGGCCTTCGGCGCGGGCGACCAGCACTCCGTCGAGCCGTTCGATG
>JAGWBS010000060.1:0-19983 GCA_021295775.1 Pseudomonadota bacterium
GAGCGAAGCGGAGGGGACCCGTCGCCCGGCGAGGACCGGCCGGCCCGCGACCCACGATCTCGCTCGATCCTGATTTGCTCTAGACTCGCCCGACATGTCCGAACCCCTGCGAGAGATCGACGCCGACGGCGTGGTGATGGGCGAGGCCGAGATCGCCGCCGTCAACCGCGCCCTGCAAAAGCCGCTGTTTCTGGGCGAGAACGTGGCCGCGATGGAGGAGCGCTGCTCGGCGCTGCTGGGCAAGTCGCACGGGGTGATGGTCAACTCCGGCTCGTCCGCGCTCGAGCTGGCGGTCGAGATCCTGCGCCTGCCCCCCGGCTCGGAAGTGGTCACGCCGGTGCTGACCTTTTCCACCACCGTGGCGCCGCTGGTCCGCGCCGGGCTGGTTCCGGCCTTCGTGGACGTCGAGCCCGACACCTACAACATCGATGTCGACCGCATCGAGGAGATGATCGGACCCAAGACGCGCGCGCTGTTGATCCCGCACCTGATCGGGAACGTGCCGGACTGGGACCGCATCCGCGAGATCGCCGACCGCCACGAACTGATCGTGATCGAGGACAGTTGCGACACGCTGGGCGCCAGACTGCGCGGCAGGCTGACCGGGGAGCGCAGCGACATCGCCGTGACCAGCTTCGCGCTGACCCACATCATCACGGCGGGCGGCAACGGCGGCCTGGTGGCCATGAACGACCCCGAGCTGCACGACCGCGCGCTGCTGCTGCGGCGCTGGGGCCGCAGCTCCGAGGTAAGACTCTTCGGCTCGCGGCAGGAGGAGCGCGGGCGCTTCATCGAAGACGTGGACGGCATCGCCTACGACGCCCTGTACGTGTTCCGGGAGATCGGCCACAACTTCGAGCCGTCCGAGCTGGGCGCGGCCTTCGGCGTGGCGCAGCTCGATCAGCTCGAGGCCAACGTTGCCGCTCGCCGGCGCCACAAGGCGCTGCACGACGAGTTCTTCCGCAACTATCCGGATGCCCTGATCGTCCCGCGCGAGACCGAGGACGCCGAGACGAGCTGGCTGCAGTACCCACTGATGGTCCGGCCCGGGGCGGGCTTCACCCGCTCCGACGCGCAGCTCTTCCTGAAGCGAAAGGGGATCACCACGCGCATGGTCTGGACCGGCAACCTGCTGCGCCAGCCGGGGTTCCGGCACATCGCCTGCCGGCGCGCCGACGCCTACCCGAACGCCGACTTCGCGATGGAAACGTCGTTCGTGATCCCGGTCCACCAGGGACTCGACGAAGAGGACGTGCGCTACGTCCACCGCGCCTTCGCGGAACTCCTGGACGGCGGCCCGGAACCTGCGTGAGCGACGAGCTCGAGCGCATCCGCGGCAAGCTGCAGGCGTTCATCGAGGACTGCCACCCCGCCGCCGAGGGGCTGGAGATCCAGGGGCTGCGGCGCGTCACGGGCGGGCTCTCGCGGGAGAACTGGCCGTTCGACGCGCGCTGGAGCGAGTCCGGCCGGCCGGTGCAGCGCGAGCTGATCATGCGCCGCGACCCGGTCGGCAGCGTGCTGGAAACCGACCGCCGGATCGAGTTCGGAGTGCTGCGGGCGCTGGGGGGATCGCGCATCCCCTGCCCTCGCGTCGACTGGCTGGACGCCGACGGACGCTTCATGGACCGGCCGTCGATCGTGATGCAGCGCTTCGGCGGCACCAACGACCACTTCGTGCTGGAAGGAGGGATCTCGCAGCTTCCGCTCGACGCGCGCCTGAGCCTGGCGCGGCGCTACTGCGAGACGCTGGCCGAACTGCACCTTTTCGACTGGCGGGCGGCGGGAGTCGGCGATCTTCTTCCCGACCCGGGGCGGGACGCGGCGCGCGCCGCGATCGACGAGTGGGAGGCCAGCCTCTGGCGCCAGACCGACGATCCCCGGCCGGAACTGGTCGAAGTGCTGTGCTGGCTGCGCGACCGGGCGCCGGAATCCCAGGCGACGGTGCTGGTGCACGGCGACTTCAAGCCCGGCAACAGCCTGCTCGACGGCGCGGAGCTGCAGGTCATGCTCGACTGGGAGACGGTGCACTTGGGCGACCCCATCGAAGACATCGGCTGGGTCACCAACCCGCTGCGGCGGCGCGAGCACCGCATCCCCGGCCACTGGGAGCCCGAGGACCTGATTGCCCACTACCGCGACCGGACCGGCTTCGAGGTCGACCCGGCAGAGGTTCACTTCTGGAACGTCTTCGCCTGCCTGAAGCTCAACACGATCCTGCTGACGGGCGTGCGCTCCTTCCGCGAGGGCCGCGCGGACCGGCCCTGGAGCGACGACGGTTCGCTGGCGCGCCTGATGTTCCAGATGATCGGAGCCGCCTGATGCAGCCCGGCATCGCGGAACTGCTGGCCGGAATCCGCGAGATCCTGGAACGGGTGATCGCCCCCGGGCTGGACGACCCGTACCGCGCCACCCAGCTGCGCGGCGTCGGCGAGACTCTCGCCGCTCTGGAGTCCCGCTGGCCGCGCGAGCTGCCGCGCCTGATGCGGGAGAACGACGAATTCGCCGCCCTGCTTTCCGACGCGCGCCCCGTGCTGGCGAATCTGTCCGGCGCCCCGCCGGACGACGAGCGGGCCGCCGCGGTGAGCCCGCCCGAAGACCCGTCCGCCTACCCGGACCTGGCTCGCCTCGAAGCGCGCAACCGCGAGCTGCGCCGGCTGGTGTCCGAGACCATCCGCGCCCTGCACGCCGCCCCGCCCGACCCCGAGCGCGACGCTCTCAGAACCCGCATCCGAAACCTCCTCGCCGCCACGCTGCGCCGAAGAGCCGGCGACTGAGCCCGCCAGCGCCGCCCGGCAGCCATCGCGACCGCCCGTTCCCTGCTCCCGCTGCGCCCCGCAACTCTCCCTTTCCGCAGCCCGAAGCCCCCGGGCTCAGCGGAAGCGCTTGTCCAGTTCAGCCCGCACGAGGTCGAGTTTCTGTCGCACCTCCCGGCGTCGCGCCGCGTCGGCCAACGACCGGTCCGGCCGCTCGGGGGCCGCGTTCGCCCTGCGCAGCCAGGCGGCGGCCTTTCCCCAGCGTCCTCGGTTCATCAGGTAGTCGCCGTAGAAAAAATTCGGGTCGATCGCGTCCGGGGCGATCTCCAGCGCCCGCCGCAGGTGCTCTTCGGCCTTGCTCTGGCTGCCGAAGCCGAGCGGAAAACCGGGCACCTGATAGTAGATCGCCCCCAGGGTGGTGTGCGCCGCCCCGCCGAGCGCCTCGGGATCGATCTCCAGAGACCGCTCCAGCAGATCCCGGCCCCTGCGCACCAAGCCGAGCGCGCGCAGCGGCCCGGCCTCTTCCGCCCAGTTGCTGAGCACGATCCCATGCCAAATCAGGACTTCGGCGCTGCGCGGGAAGGTCTCCGAATACGCGGCGGAACGCCGGGCGAGCGCCTCGAAGCCCGCGGCTCGTTCGGCCCGGGGCAGAGCGTATTAGACCCGGTCCCATTCGCGCTGCAGCTCGAAGGCGGCATCCGAGCCGCTTGGGGGGGCGGGGCCTGAGGCGTGAAGGCCCGCGCCGGACGCCCCGGCTCCGTCCGTCCCGCCGGCCCCCGCTTCGACGGCGGCGAAGGCGGGAAGGCCGGAGACGGCCGCGGCGAAGGCGATAAAGACTGGGGTCCAGACCCTCACGCCGTCTCCTCCGGCCCGTCGGGCGGGAAATGGCGCCCGACCGTCGAAAGCTGACGGGCGGTGGAGGGGGATTGTCAAGTACGGACGGTTCCAGGGTGCCGGGTGCGCCGTGGATGGGGCTCCGGGGCTCTAGGCGAACGCTTCGTCGTCCAGACGCGCGTAGCCCTCGGCCATGAGGGCTTCGAGTTCGACGCGCAGGGTCTCCAGCTCCGCGGGGTCCGCCGTGGCGGGCACCTCGAAGGGCTTGCCGAAGCGCGCGTGGATGCGCGCGAAGGGCAACGGCACCTGGAATCGGTCCCAGCTCGACGCCTCCCAGCAGGGCTTTCCCGCCAGGAAGACCGGCACGATCGAGGCGCCGGAGTGCTTCGCCAGCGCCAGCAGGCCCGGCTTGACCTCCCCCGCGGGTCCCAGCGGGCCGTCCACCAGATGGCAGCAGCTGACCTCCGGGCTCAGCCTGCGCGCGAGTTCGAGCAGGGCGCGCGCGCCCCCCCTCGAACTCGAGCCTCGGATCGACTTCCAGTCGATCCGCTCGATGGTGCGGGCGATCCGCTCTCCGTCGCGGCTGTGGCTGACCATGACCAGCGACGCGAACGGGCGCAGCAGTCTCGCCCCCATCAGCATGCGTCCGTGGTACAGGGCCAGGATCGCGGGCCGGCCCGCCGCCCGCACCGACTCCACGTGCTCGCGGTGGTCCAGGCGAACCCGCCAGCTGAGGCTCAACCCCCGCAGCAGCCAGCCCGCGGCCCAGGTCAGCAGTCCGTCGCCCCGGCCGGCCGGGCCCGGTTCCGGCTCAGCGGTTCTTGGCATCGAGGTCCGCCCGGTAGGTTCGGGCCGCCCGCAGGTAGTGCAGGCCGGCCCAGACCAGGGCCGCGGTGAAGACCAGCAGCGCGTAGCGGATCGACTCTTCGCCGTAGACGGGCCGGAAGGCGTCGCTGGCGATGCCCGCCAGCCAGGGCCCCAGGCCGAAGCCGACCAGGTTCATCATGAAAAGCGCCACCGCGGACATCACCGCCCGCATGCGCGGCTTGACCAGCGACTGCGCCACCGCGTGGCCCAGCCCCGAGTAGAGGTGGTTGAACAGGGTCGCGGCCACCAGAAACGCGATCGCGGCGGGGGCGGATTCTGCCGTATAGGCCAGCAGCGAGAACGGAATCGACGCCACCGCGCCCAGCGCCGGGAGCCACAGGTACCAGCGCAGATCGCGCAGGCCCAGGCGGTCGCCCAGCCAGCCGCCGGCGAAAGTGGAGATGCCCCCCGGCGCCCCCGCGATCAGTCCCAGCGCGAACCCGGCCTGGGTCGCGCTCAGCCCGTACACCCGCATCAGGAACGGGGCGTGCCAGGAGGCCTGCGCGGCCAACGCCAGCGTCTGCACCGCCGTGGCGACCAGCGCGTGGCGCAGCGAGTGCATGCGCCACAGGAACCTCAGCACTTCCGGAACCGGCTGGACCGAGACGTCCGTGGTCGGCGCGTCGGCCTGGCCTCGGCGGGGCTCGCGCAGCGTGGTCCGGACGACCACGGCCAGCAAGAGGCCGGGCAGACCCACGACCATGAAAGCCAGCCGCCAGCCGAGCGTGTCGGCCATCCAGCCGCCGAACGCCATTCCCAGCAGCGTCCCGATCGGCACCCCGACCTGGTAGAACGAGAGCGCGGTCGCGCGGCGCTCGGCGGGGAAATAGTCCGAGATCAGGGAGTGCGCCGGCGGGGTGCAGCCGGCCTCGCCGATCCCGACCCCGATCCGCGCCAGCAGCAGCTCGAAGTAGTTGCGCGCCAGCCCGCAGGCCGCCGTCAGCGCGCTCCAGACCGCCAGCGCCAGAGAAATCAGCGTCCGGCGCGAGCCCCGGTCGGCCCAGCGCGCCACAGGCAGGCCGGCGAAGGTGTAGAAGAGCGCGAACGCGACCCCGACCAGCAGGCCCATCTGCGCGTCGGTCGCCTGCAGCTCGATGCGCACCGGCTCGATCAGGATGTTCATGATCTGCCGGTCGATGTGGTTGAAGACGTAGACGACCAGCAGCAGGCCCAGCGCGTAGCGCGCGCCGGCGATGGCGGTCGGGGTCGGCTGCGCGGAGGGAAGGCCCAAGGGGGCACGGATGGTACTACAGGGCCCGGCCGCCGGACCGTGCACGCCCACCTGTCCGGGCCATCCCCGAGCAAAGCTTCGACAGCCCCGGCCGGCATCGGGTGGACGGGTTCCGAGCGGGCCGCGAGCGCCGGAATACCCCGGCCTTTCCCCGGCGAGGCTGCAGTGACTTCAGGCCGGCATCAGGTGGACGTGCTCGGGACGCACCGAGAGCGACACCCGGTCGCCCGGCGCCAGGCTTCGCGCCAGGCCGCGGCCGGCCAGCAGGTGCGCCCGCAGATCCGCTCCCGCCCACTCGATCGTGGCCGTGACCGCCACCCCGTCGCTCACCACGCCGCGCACGACGCCCTTGCCGATCGGATCGATCTCGCCGCGGCCGACGTCGAGCTTGAGGTGCTCCGGGCGGATCCCCAGCCAGACGGGAGCGCCCTCCGGCCACTCGCCGAGGACTGGAACGCGGTGCTGCGCGTCGACCTCGACGTACGCCTGAGTCCCGGCCGAGACCCGCGCGAAGCGGCCCCGGACCAGATTGGTCATGCCCACGATCCGCGCCACGGCCGGATCCAGCGGCCGCTCCAGCACCGCCTCGCGCCGGTCGAGCTGACGGATCCGGCCGGCGTCGAGCACGGCCACCCGGTCTCCCAGCAGCAGCGCGCGGCGCAGGTCGTGGGTGACCACCGCCACGCTGACGCCGGTCTGCTCGATCACCCGCCGCAGGTCCAGCGAGAGCGCCGCCTGGCCGGCGCCGTCCAGATCGTCGAAAGGCTCGTCGAGCAGCAGGATCGCCGGCTCCAGCACGAACGCGCGCGCCAGCGCCAGGCGTCTCAGCTCTCCCCCCGACAGCGTGACCGCCCGGCGCCGCGCCAGAGGAGCGATCCCGAAGCGCGTCAGTTCGGCCCCCGAGCGCGAGGCGACTTCCCGGCGCGTCAGGCCGCGGCCCAGCAGCGCCGCGCGCACGTTGTGGGCAACGCTGCCGGCCAGCGCCGCCGGGCGCTGGAAGACCAGCGTCGCGGGGCCGCGCGCGAATGCCTCCACGCTTCCCCGCGCCGGCGTCTCCAGCCCGGCCAGCGCGCGCAGCAGCGTGCTCTTGCCGGCGCCGTTCGGGCCCAGCACCACCAGCGTCTCCGCCTCGCGCAGCTCCAGTTCGTCCACTTCGAGCGCGAAGGAGCCGCGGCGCGAGCGCCGCTCCACGCGCAGGTCGCGCGCCCGCAGAACCACCCGCGGCGTCACCGCCGGCCACTCTGCTGGACGAGCGTCAACAGCCCCGCCAGCACCAGCATCAGCCCGAGCAGGACCGCCGCCAGTCCGATCGCGGTCGCGTACTCGCCCATGCGGGTGTACATCAGGATGGCGGTCGTCAGTACGCGCGTCTCGCCCTCGAGATTGCCCCCGACCATCAGCACCGCGCCCACCTCGGAGAGGATTCCGCCGAGCGCGGCGATGACCGCGGCCAGCAGCCCCAGCCGGATCTCGCGCAGCAGCAGCCAGACTCTCCAGCGGGCCGGAATGCCCAGCGCGCGTACCTGGAGCTCCCAGTCCTCTTCCAGCGATCCCGCGGCCGCCAGGCTGATGCCGATCACCAGCGGCAGCGCGATCGCGATCTGCGCCAGCACCATGGCTTCGGGGCGGTACATGAGCTGCAGCCCGCCCAGCGGACCGCTGCTCCACAGGGTCAGCGCCACCAGCAGGCCCACGACCACCGGCGGGGCGCCCATTCCGGAGTTGATCAGCGCCACCAGCGCCAGCGAGCCCCGCCCGGCCGAGCGCCGCCGGCCCAGGGCGATCCCGATCGGCAGGCCGACGGCGAGCGCGACCCCCAGGGCCGTGAAGCAGACCTGAAGCGTGCGCCCGGTGATCTCGAGGATCTGCGCGAGGTCCACGGGCATCACGTGGCGGACGGCTCCGGAAGCGGCTCGAACAGGGCCTGACCGAAGCGCTCGCGTCCGAAGGCGGCGATCCTGCGCCGCGTCTCGGGTGCCAGCAGGAAGCGTTCGAGCTGCAGCGCGCCCCGGCTGTCGATGCGGCCGCCGAAGCGCTCCGGCGATAGGCGGACCAGCGAGTACACGTTGCGCAGCCGCGGCCCGGGCCGGGACAGCGCCTCGAGCCCGGTGCGCTCGCGGAAGGCCAGGAAGGTGCCGATATCCGACAGCACGTAGGCCCCGCGCTCGGCGGCGACCTGCAGCGTCAGGCCCATCCCCGTACCGGTGCTCGCGAAGCCGTCCCAGCCGCCCTGCTCTCTCAGGCCGGCCGCGCGCAGCAGCTCGCGCTCGCGGCGGTGCGTTCCCGAGTCGTCTCCCCGGCTGATGTAGGCGGCCGTCGCGGCCCGGCGCATGGCTTCCTCGACCGAGGCGGCGCCGCGCACCCCAGCCGGGTCTCCGGCGGGGCCGGCGATCACGAAGTGGTTCTGCATGAAGGGGGTGCGCGCGAGCGCGGCCCCGGACGCGACCAGCTCCCGCTCGCCCTCGGGCGCGTGCGTCAGCAGGACGTCGGCGTCGCCCCGCTCCCCCATGCGCAGCGCGGCGCCGGTTCCCACCGCCACCACCCGCACGCGCAGCCCGCTCCGCCGCTCGAACTCGGGCAGGATCTCGCCCAGCAGCCCCGAGTCGTGGACGCTGGTGGTGGTCGCCAGCAACAGTCCGCGGTCCGCGTCCCCCTCGGCGCACGCGGTCCACGCCAGCAGGCACAGAGCGGTGGGCAGGAGGGATCGGCGGAGGCCGCGGGGCATCGGACAACCTCTTCGGGGGATTCGAGAATAGAGTAGCGGCGTGCGGCACGCCCCGGCGTCCGTCGCCGGGCGCCGATCCCGCGGCCGGCGCCCGCCGAGCCCTGAAATCCAACCCGGAGGTGCGGAGATGAAAGACACGCTGAAAGCGGGAATCGCCAACGAAGCCAGCTACGAAGTGACCGAGGATCTGTCTCCGCCCCACCTGCCGGTCAAGGTGCTCTCGACGCCGTCGATGATCCAGTGGATCGAGGGCACCTGCCTGATGACCGCTCAGCCCCACCTCGACGAGGGCGAGACCACCGTGGGGGTGCACGTGTGCGTTTCGCATTCGGGGCCGGCGCGCGCCGGCGAGCGGGTCCAGGTGCGGGTGCGGCTCAAAGAGATCCGCAAGCGCCGGCTGGTCTTCGAGACCGAAGTCCACGCGCCCCAGGGGGTGATCAGCGAGGGCACCCACGAGCGCTCGGTGATCGGCCGGCGCCGTTTCGGCTGAGCCTCCAGCAGCGTCTCCGCCCGCACCCTCAGGGCGTCGTCGCTGGCCGTCGCCGGCCCCGCCGGGTGCGCGGCGCCCGCCAGGCGCGGCCGCGCCGGCTCAGTCCGCGGCCTGTCCCCGCCGGAGGTCGGAACGCAGGGTCCGGCCCGCCAGCCACAGGTGCAGCCCGCTCCAGAAGTGCACCAGCAGCAGGGCCGAAATCGAATAGCGGATCGCCTGCGGACCCAGGTCTTCGGCCAGCACGTCGGTCAGCCAGCCGACCAGCGGCGGCGCGATGCCCAGCCCCATCACGCTGTTGGACAGCGCGAGCAGCGCGGCGGCCAGGGCGCGCGTCCGCAGCGAGGCCAGGTTCTGGGCGACCGCGTACAGGGGACCGAGGTAGAAGGAGTTGAGCAGGGAGGTGGGAATCACCGCGATCAGGGCCAGCCCCGGCGTTGGCGCCAGCAGGAACGTCCAGGCGAAGGGCGCCGCCAGCATCGAGGCCAGGGCCGGCGCCCAGACCATCCAGCGCACGTCCCGGCCCAGCAGGGCATCGACGATCCAGCCTCCGGCCAGCATTCCGACCGCGCCGCTCAGCCCGTAGCCCAGCGCCAGGAAGGTGCCCGCCTCGCCGGTGCTCAGGCCGTGAACGCGGGTCAGAAACGGCGCCGACCAGGTGAGCAGCGCGTAGCTGGCGGTCGCGCACAGGCCGATTCCCAGGATCAGGTGGCGGAAGCTGGCATGCCGCAGCAGGGAACGCAGTCCCTCGCCCAGCGGAAGGGCGCTCGAATCGGCCGCGCCCGGGTCGCTCTGGCCGCGCGCGGGCTCGCGCACACTGAAGTGCAGCAGCGGCGCGAACAGCAGGCCCAGGGCGCCGAAGACGATGAAGACCGTCCGCCAGCCGAAGGCCTCGGCCAGCCAGCCCCCGCCCAGGTAGGCGACGATCGATCCGACCGAACCGCCCATGATCAGCACGGCGAGCGCGGTGGAGCGCCGCTGCGCGGGAAAGTAGTCGGACAGCAGCGACTGGGCGGGCGAGGCGCCCGTGGTCTCGCCGATCCCGACGCCGATCCGGATCAGGAACATCTCGCTGAAGCCGCGGGCGTAGCCGGTCGCCAGCGTCAGGCCGCTCCACAGGGTCAGGCCCAGCGAGACGATCGTGCGCCGCACCCAGCGGTCCGCCCACATCGCGATCGGAATCGAGGCCAGCGCGTGGAAGATCGCGAAGGCCGTGCCGCTGAGCAGGCCCATCGCCCGGTCCGAGACCTCGAGGTCGTGCTTGATCGGCTCGATCAGCACCGCGATCACCTGCCGGTCCATCACGTTGAGGACGCTGACGCAGGCCATGATCCCCAGCACGTAGCGGCGGTAGGCGGCGGACGGGCGGGCCGCGTTCATCGGGCTTTCTCCCGTGGAAGGGGCAAGCCTCAGATCCCGCTTCCGTCCTGCGGAACCGGCTCGCCGCGGCGCTTTTCCCGGATCACCACCGTGCCGGCCAGCTTGTCGTGCCAGCCCTGCTTGCGCGCGTCGAAGGCCACCCAGATCACGCCGATGCCGAAGAAAAACGCCGAGGGGATGTAGGCGAAATACCGGCCCACGCACTGACCCAGGGAGGGCTTCTCCCCGCTCACCGCATCCACGACCTTGGCGGAGATGAGCATCTTCCCGGGAGTGGCCTGGTAGTACCTCCAGAAGAAGATCACGGCCAGGGCCGGGAAGACCCAGCTGGCGAAGAACTCCCCGGGTCCGGCGACCACGATCCGGGCGGGATCCAGGGAGTCCCGCCCGTACTGGGAGCAGAGCAGAGGCGATGCGACCAGGGAGAGCAGGAAGGAGTCGACGAGCGTCGCCCAGACCCGGATCCAGAAGCCGGCGTAGCGCGGTTCGGCCTCGCCCGTGGCCGTTGCGACTTCGTGCATCGGAACCGCTCTCCTCGCGCGCGCCGTCCGCCCGGCCGGGCTCGGCCCGGGGTCGCCGGGGCCGCTGACCGATCCGCCGGTCGAGGGGAGTCCGGATCCTGTCTCGAGCCCCCCGCCGCGGTGGCGGAGCGCCACGATATCACGCCCGAACGGCGGCTCGCGGTCAGGCGCCCGCCCGCTCCACGGCGCTTTCCGGCCCGCCTCGCTCGCAATCGCTCGGACCCGCGGCGTACCATCCGCGCCGGGAGACCGGATGCCGACGAGCCCATCGAGCGACTACATCACCCGCATGAGCCAGGTCTTCGCCCGCATCGCGGGCTGGTCGTTCGACCACCGCTGGTTCGTGCTGGCCTTCTGCCTGGCGATCGGAGCCGGGGCCATGCTGATGGCGGCCCAGGCGCGAATCGACAACTCCTACGAGTCGTTCTTCAACCCCGACGATCCGGCCTACGTCGCCTACGAGAAGTTCCGCGAGGACTTCGGCTCCGACGAGGTGGCGTACGTCATGTACGAGGCGCCGGAGTTCGAGCACGGGCCCTGGAACCTCGAAGTCATGCGGAAGGTCGCGCATCTCACGCGTGCGCTCGAAGACGAGGTGCCCTTCATCTACGAGGTCACCAGCCTGACCAACGCCGAACTGATCGAGGGCGTTGACGACGGGATCGAGATCCGCGAGCTCTGGGAGGAGCCGCCCGAGACGCAGGCCGCGCTGATCGACGCCCGCGGCAAGTTCCTGAACAAGCCGATGTACATCGACAGCCTGCTTAGCCGCGACGCGCGGTACGGCGCGATCTCGATCGAAATGGACCTGTCGAGCACGGATCCGCTGGAGATGATCCGCCTCGACCCCGAGGGCGGTGACGGCTACGAGAACCTCTACCCGCAGGTCAGCTTCCACAAGATCGAGGAGATCCTGGCGCGGCCGGAGTACGCGGGGCTGCGCTTCGACCACTCGGGCGACGTCCCTCTCAACTCGTTCTACAACATGATCATCGACCAGGAGAGCGGCTTACCCATCACCTCGTTTTTCAGCGTCGTCTTCGAGCGGGAGAGTCCGTCTCTCCCACTGATCTCCTCGATGGTGATCGCCGTGGTCATGGCGTTGTTCTTCCGCTCGGTGGTGGGCGTGCTCGGTCCGATCGTGGTGGTGCAGCTCAGCATCCTGATGGCGGTGGTGCTGATCGTGCTGCTGGACTGGCGGCTCGACATGATGTTCGGGTCGGTGCCCAATCTGCTCACCGCGATCGGGGTGGCGCACTCGGTGCACATCCTGTCGGAGTTCCGGGCGCTGCACGCCGAGATGGGAGACCGCCGCGCGGCGCTGTGCCGAGCGCTGTATCTGGTCGGCCCGCCGTGTCTGCTGGCCAGCCTGACCACCGCCACCGGCTTTCTGGCGATGGCCGTGTCCCCGATCAAGGGGCTGTCCCACATGGCGGTGTACAGCTCCGTGGGAGTGCTGGCGGCGTTCGTGCTCTCGATCACCCTGCTGATGACTTTCCTCTCGTTCGGCCGCAACGCCCCGCGCCGGGCCGCTGACCCGCAGGCTCAGGCGCGCGCCAAGGGCGGTCTCTGGATGGCGCGGGCGCTGACCGCCGTGGGTCGCTTCGACATCCGCCACCGCCGCGCGATCCTGGCCGGCTCGCTGCTGGTGTTCGCGTTTTCGGGTTGGGGGATCGCCCGCCTGACCGTCGACTCGAACTGGATGGAGGACTTCTCCGACCGGGTTCCGCTCAAGGCCGCGACCTCCCGCATCGACGAGGTGATGGGCGGCATGGCCAACATCGTCTACCTGTTCGACACCGGCGAGCCCGACGGCGTCAAGGACCCCGCCGTGCTGCGGGAGATCGAGCGCCTGCAGCGGGAGGCCGAAAAGCACGACTGGCTGGTCAAGAAGACGCACTCGCTGGTCGACATCCTCAAGGACCTGAACCAGGCCTTCCACGAGGGCGACCCGGCCTACTACCGCATTCCCGAGAGCCGCGAACTGGTCGCCCAGTACCTGCTGATGTACGAGAGTTCCGGCGGCGACGAGGCCGAGGAGTTCGTCTCCGGGGACTACTCCCGCACCAATCTCGAGCTGCGGCTGCGCATCACCGAGACCAGCCACACCGCCAAGCTGGTCGACAGCCTCGATGCCTATCTGGCCGAGAAACCGCTGGAGCACTCCAGCGTGAGCCTGACCGGCATCGGGGCGCTGTGGCTGATCCTGCTCGACTACATCACCGCCAGCCAGATCGGCGGCTTCACGCTGGCCTTCGGCGTGATCGCGCTGATGATGATCGCGATCTTCCGCTCGCTGAAGATCGGGCTGATCTCGATGGTGCCCAACCTGTCCCCCGTGTTCCTGACCCTGGGCGCGATGGGCTGGCTGGGAATCCCGCTGGACTACAGCAAGGTGATGATCGCCACGGTGGCGATCGGCATCGCCGTCGACGACACCATCCACATGGTCTCCCGCTACCACCACGAATTCCTGCGCACCGGCAGCTACCACGAGGCGTTGCTCGAGGCCATGCGCGATGTCGGCCGGGCCCTGTTCATCACTTCCGTCGCGCTGGTGCTCGGCTTTCTGGTGTTCGCGCTCTCGCTCTTGGATTCCGAGGCCAACTTCGGCTACCTGCTGGCGACGACCATCACCGCCGCGCTGGTCGCCGACTTCCTGCTGATGCCGGCGCTGGTGATGACCTTCCACCCCTTCGGTCCCGAAGGGGCTCGCGCCGGGGAAATGGAGGACGCCGCCTGAAGATGGAAACGAAACGCCTCACGATCACCCCCCTGGCCGGCGCCCTGGGCGCGCGCGTCGAAGGTCTGGACCTGCGCGAGCCGCTCGAAGACGGCGCGCTGCGGGCCGTATCCGCAGCGCTCGACGAGCACCTGGTGCTGATCTTTCCGGGCCAGCACCTCGACGACGCGCAGCAGTTGGCGTTCGCGCGCCGCTTCGGCGAGCCCTACATCCACCCGCTGGGCCGGATCGCCGGGGCGACCGAGGCGCGCGTGGAGCACATCGTCGACGCTCACGACAGCCGGCCCTACCAGGACCGCTGGCACACCGACGTCACCTTCGACGTCCACCCTCCCACGGTCGGCACGCTGCGGGCGATCGAGATCCCCGAACGCGGCGGAGACACCGTCTGGGCCAACATGATCGCGGCCTGGGACGCCCTTTCCCCGGCGATGCAAGGCGCGCTGGAAGGGCTGGTGGGCGTCCACGATTCGGGAGCCGGCGAGGCGTTCCGGGAAAAGGTCGGCGAGGAACTCACCCGCCGGCTCGAAGCGCAGTTCCAGGGGACGCCCCACCCGCTGGTCCGCGAACACCCCCGGACCGGCCGCCGCTACCTGTACGCCAACGCGCAGTTCACGCGCTCGATCCAGGGGATGACCCCGCAGGAGAGCGACGCGCTGCTCGGCTTCCTGGCCGAGCACGTCAAGAACCCGAACTACCATTACCGGCACCGCTGGACCCCGGGAGAGCTCGGCCTCTGGGACGAGCGCGCCACCCAGCACTTCGCCGTCGCCGACCACTACCCGCAGCGCCGCGAGATGGGCCGCATGGTCGTCCGCGAAGCGGCCAGCGCCTAGAATCTTCCGGACGCCGGGGTGGCGGAATGGGCAGACGCGCCAGACTTAGGATCTGGTGCCGCAAGGCGTGCAGGTTCGAATCCTGTCCCCGGCAGACCGTCGCGTTCGGGGGGAGCGCGGCCCCGCGCAACCCGGGCAGGCGATTGGGGCAGAATCGCGGCGGCGTCCGGCGGAGAACCGGCTTGAATCTCGACTTTTCCAGCGACGAGCGGCGCTTCCGCGAGGAGGTCCGGAGCTGGCTGCGCGCCAACGTGCCCCGCGAGCGCAGCCCCAGAGACGGACCCGGCGCGCGCGCCTTCGACTGCGCCTGGCAGCGCCTGCAGCACGACGCCGGCTGGGCCGGGATCGCGTGGCCGGTCGAGTACGGCGGTCGCGGGCTTTCGCTGGTCCAGCAGATGATCTGGTACGAGGAGTACGCGCTGGCGCGCGGACCGCTCAGCGGCGTGTGCTTCGTCGGTCTGAACCACGCCGGCCCCACCCTGATCCACTGCGGCAGCGAGGCGCAGAAGCGCGACCATCTCCAGCCCATCCTGCGCGGCGACGCCGTCTGGTGTCAGGGATTCTCGGAGCCGAGTGCGGGCTCCGACCTGGCGGGCCTGCAGACGCGCGCCCAGGTCGACGGCGACTCGCTGGTCGTCAGCGGCCAGAAGATCTGGACCAGTTACGCCGACACGGCCGACTACCAGGAACTGCTGGTCCGCACCGATCCGGACGCTTCGCGCCACGGCGGCATCACCTGGGTGATCGGCGACATGCGCGCGCCCGGCATCGAGATCCGGCCGATCCAAACCATGGCCGGCATGGCGCACTTCTCCCAGGTCTACTACGACCAGGTGCGGATCCCGCTTTCCAACGTGGTGGGCCAGATCGACGACGGCTGGAGCGTGGCGATCTCCACCCTTGCGTTCGAGCGCGGCACGGCCTTCATGGCCGAGCAGGTGGATCTGGCCCAGACGGTGGAGGAACTGATCGACTACGCCCGCCGCCACCCCGGTCCCGGCGGGCGCCGGGCCGCCGTCCGGGACGAGTCGATCGCGCTGCGCCTGGCCGGTCTGCGCGCCGAGGTCGCCGCGTTGCGCGCCATGACCTACGCCTCGGTCTCGCGCGCCCTGCGCGAGGACACGCCCGGACCGGAGGGCTCGATCGTCAAGCTGTACTTCTCCGAGGTGAAGCAGCGCGCCTACCGCCTGGCGATGGAGGTGCTCGGCGCCGAGGGCCTGGAGCTCACGCCCTACGAGGTGAAGTGGACCCAGCCCTACCTGCGCTCGTACTCGGCCAGCATCGCGGGCGGCACCTCGGAGATCCAGCGCAACATCATCGCCGAGCGAATGCTGGCTCTGCCCAAGCACCGCTGAACGGAGCCCCGGCTTGGATCTGCTTCCCGACCCAGAACAGCGCGAGATCGTCGCCGCCACGCGGACGTTCCTGGAGGCGGAGCTGCCGCTGTCGCGGCTGCAGTCGGACTCCGGGCTGGACGACGACACCTGGCGGACGCTGGCCGAGCTGGGCTGGCTGGGACTGGGACTCGACAGCCAGCATGGCGGCGTGGGCTACGGACTGGCCGAGGAGACGCTGCTCTTCATCGAGCTGGGCCGCTTCCTGCTGCCGACCTCGCTGCTGGCGGCGGCGCTGGCCGCCCGTGTCGCGAGCGCGGCCGGCGACGCGAACACGGCCCGGGCCATCGTCGAGGGGCGGCAACGCGTCGCCCTGGCCGAGGCGCGCGACACGCCCGCCGCGGTCGTCGGCCCGCGCGTGTCGGGGCGTTTCTGGGTGCTGGACGGCGCCGGGGCGGAACTGCTGCTGGTCGGCGGCCCCGGCGCAAGCGCGCTGCTGAGCGCCGGTGCGCTGGGGGCGGCGGAGCCGCGGCCCAGCCTGGACGAGGCCACCGGGCTGGCGGCGCTCGAAACCGACGGCGCCGAGGCACTGGCCTTCGTTCCGGCGGCCGAGGAGCAGGTCTGGTTGCGCGGTGCGGTCCTGGCCTCGGCGATGCTGGTCGGCATCGCCGGGCTCGGCCTACGCCTCCGAGCGCCGCCAGTTCGGCAAGCCCATCGGCGTGTTCCAGGCGGTCAAGCACCGCTGCGCCGACATGGCGGTGCGCGCCGAGGCCGCGCGCTCGCTGCTGCTCTACGCGGCCCTGGCCCTCCGCGACGGCCTCCCCGACGCCGCCTCGCAGGTCTCCGCCGCCAAGGCCCAGGCCGGCGAGGCCGCGCTCGAGAACGCCCGCGCCAACATTCAGATCCACGGCGGCTACGGCTTCACCGTGGAGTACGACGCGCACTTCTATCTCAAGCGCTGTCACGTACTGAACCGGGTGATGGGATCGCCCCGCGCCCACCTGTCCGCGCTGATCGCCGGCCCGGACTCCGAATCGGAAGAGTCCGAATCGGCCGGGGACGAGCGGGCGTCCGACCCGTCGCCCGGGAGACGGAACCCGCGCGCCGGATGAGGCTCTACGTCGACATCGACGACGTTCTGGCCGAGACCACCCGCCGCATCCTGCGGCTGGCGAACCGGCGCTTCGGCACCCGCCTGACCTTCGAGGAGCTGGGATCGTTCGACCTGGGCGTGGCGCTGGGCCTCGACGCGTCGGGCGTCCACGAACTCTTCGCCGAGGTCAACGCGCCCGGCTTCCTGGACCGGCTGCCGACCCGCCGCGGGGCGCGGCCCGCGCTGCGCGCCTGGGCGGCCGCGGGCCACGCCGTATCGGTCGTGACCGGGCGCCCTCCCTACACGCGCGAACTGACCGCCGCCTGGCTGGCGAGACGGCGGGTTCCCCACGACAGCCTGCTGATCGTGGACAAGTACGGGCGCTTCCCCGACGCGCCGCGGCGCGACGCGCTGCGCGGGCTGCACTTCGACGCCGCGCTCGAAGACTCGCTGGAAACGGCCGCGTTCCTGCTGGAGATCGGCGTGGAGCGCGTCTTCCTGTTCGACCGGCCCTGGAACCGCGAGACCGGCGCGCTGCCGCCGGCGCGGCTGGCCCGCATCCGGAGGGTGTCGGGCTGGCGCGAGCTGGCACCCGAGCTGCGCGCTCTCGGAGAGGGGGACCGGACCGGCCTTCCGGCCTTCGCGTCTGCGCTAAGATGACCGCCCAGCGTCCATGACCGACCACGGACCGTCAGGGAGATGCCCATGAGCCAGCGCAAGTTCAAGTACGTCGGTACCCGCCCGATCCGCCATGACGGCGTCGACAAGGTCACCGGCCGCGCGAACTACGGAGCCGATTTGAGCATGCCGGGGATGCTGCACGGCGTGGTCCTGCGCAGTCCGCACGCCCACGCGCGCATCCTGGGCATCGACACCCGCGCCGCCGAGCGGATCGAGGGCGTGCACGCGGTGATCACCGCCGCCGACCTGCCCGATCTCGATCCCGATCTGGTGGGCGGAGTCGAGGGCCACGTCCACTTCCGCGAGCTGTCGGAAAACTGCATGGCGCGCGACAAGGCGCTCTACCACGGCCACGCGGTCGCCGCCGTGGCCGCCACTTCGCTCGAAAGCGCGCGCGAGGCGGCGCAGGCGATCGAGGTGACCTACGAGCCGCTGGAGAGCGCGCTGTCGATCGAGCGCGCGATCGCGGCGGACGCGCCCATCCTGCACCCGGAGCTGCGCACCGGCGGCATGGCGCAGGGGCTGCCGGACGGCCCGACCAATATCGCCATGCGGATCGAGTTCGCGGGCGGCGACCTCGACGCGGGCTTCGAAGAGGCCGATGTGGTCGTGGAACGCGACTTCGGCACGCAGATGGTCCACCAGGGCTACATCGAGCCGCACGCCTGCGTGGCCAGCTCCGGCGAAGACGGCCGGATCACGGTCTGGTGCTGCACCCAGGGCGCCTTCGTGGTGCGGGACTACGTCGCCGGGCTGCTGGAGCTCGAACCGGGCCAGGTCAAGGTCGTGCCCAGCGAAATCGGCGGCGGTTTCGGCGGCAAGACCACCGTCTACCTGGAGCCCTTGGCCGCGGCCCTGTCGCGCAAGGCGGGCCGCCCGGTCAAGATGGTGATGAGCCGCGAAGAGGTGTTCCGCGCCACCGGGCCCACCTCCGGCAGCCAGATGAACATCCGGCTGGGCGCCAGGCGGGACGGCACGCTGGTCGCGGTCGACCTGTCGATCTTCATGGAGGCGGGCGCCTACCGCGGCTCGCCCGCCGGCGCCGCGGCCATGTGCGCGGCCACGCCCTACAAGTTCCCGAACTTCCGCATCGCGGCGCACGACGTGGTGGTCAACAAGCCCAAAGTGGCCGCCTACCGCGCACCCGGCGCCCCGATGGGCGCGTTCGCGGTCGAGTCGGCGCTCGACGAGCTTGCACGCGAGCTGGGCGTCGATCCGATCGACCTGCGGCTGCAGAACGCGGCCGACGAGGGCGACCAGGCGCCGTACGGACCGGTCTTCGGGCCGATCGGATTCAAGGACACGCTGCAGGCCGCCAAGAACCACCCGCACTACCGCGCCCCGCTGGCAGAGAACCAGGGCCGCGGCGTGGCCTGCGGCTTCTGGTTCAACGCCGGCATGCAGTCCAGCGCCGACGTCAGCCTGCACGCCGACGGCAGCGCCGTGGTCGCCACCGGCAACCCCGACATCGGCGGCTCGCGCGCCTCGATGGCGCTGATGGCCGCCGAGGAGCTCGGCATTCCGGTCGAACGCATCCGCCCGGTGGTGGCCGACACCGACAGCGTGGGCTTCACCGACCTGACCGGCGGCAGCCGCACCACGGTCGTCACCGGCATGGCCGTGATCGAGGCCGCGCGCAACGTCATCGACCAGCTCCGCGCCCGCGCCGCCCAGATCTGGGGCGTGGAACTCGACGCGGTCGGCTGGGACGACGGGCGCGCCATCCCGCTCAACGGCGCCGAGAGCGAGCACGAGCCGCTGACCATCGGCGAGCTGGCCCAGAAGATGGCCCAGACCGGCGGACCGGTCGTGGGCCGCGCCTCGCTCAACGCCGCCGTCAACGGACCCGCCTTCGGCACCCACCTGTGCGACATCGAAGTCGACCCCGAGACCGGCCGCTCCAGCGTGCTGCGCTACACGGTCGTTCAGGACGCGGGCAAGGCCATCCATCCCAGCTACGTCGAGGGTCAGATGCAGGGCGGAGCCTCCCAGGGCATCGGCTGGGCGCTCAACGAGGAGTACATCTACGACTCCGACGGCGAGATGGAGAACCCGGGCTTTCTCGACTACCGCATGCCCGTCGCCTCCGACCTGCCGATGATCGACACCGTGGTGGTCGAGGTCGCCAACCCCAACCACCCCTACGGCGCCCGCGGCGTCGGCGAGGTGCCGATCGTGCCCCCGCTGGCGACCGTCGCCAACGCGGTCTCGAACGCCACCGGGGTGCGCTTCACCGAACTGCCGCTCTCCCCGCCCCGCGTGCTGGAGAAGATCGCGGGGGACTAGGTCCGGCCCCCGCGGAGCGTACGAACCGGCGGAGGGCGCGTCCGAGGAGGACGGATGCTCGGCTTGGTGGTGGGGTTGTCGCTGCTCCTGATGGGGCTGTCGGGCTGGGGGCTGGTCTCGCCGCGGTCCTTCGTGACCTACGCGCAGCGCTTCGAGGCGAGGACCATCCTGTGGCTGGGCGTCGTCTCCCGGCTCGCGTTCGCGCTCGCGCT
>JAGWBS010000060.1:20051-26211 GCA_021295775.1 Pseudomonadota bacterium
GCGCTGGGCGCGGAGCGGGTCGCGGGGCTGTTCCGCTGGGGCCTGTCGCTGCCCCCCTTGGCGCAGCGCCCGGCGTTCCTGGGGGGACTCGCTCTGGGCCTGTTCCTGCTCGGGTCTTCGCTGGCGGGCCTGAGGGCCGTCTGAGACCGGCCCGCCTTCGTCGACCGGCGGGAAATCGGGTGCGGCTTCGCGGAACGGCGTGCGTTCCGAACGACGCTTCGGTCGCCCGGCCGTGTCGAATCCGGGCTGGTGAGCGCGGAAGGGTTCGAACCTTCGACCGGCGGATTAAGAGTCCGCTGCTCTGCCAGCTGAGCTACGCGCCCGTGGAACGGCCGGCAGGATAGCGATTCCCGAAGGTCCCGCGAGTTCGGGGAACGGTCGGGCGCGCTAGACTCGCGTTCGGATGGCGGCGAGGTGCGGAACGGGAGATCGGCGTCGGGTTTCCGGCTCCTGGCGGGGACTGGGGGTGGGGTTCGCGCTGGCGCTCTGGCTGGCGGGCTGCACTCCCGGGGCGCTGCCGCTGGAGCGGCGCTCGACGACGCTCTCGCAGGCGACGCTGCGGCGGGTGGAGGATCTATATCTGCACCCCGGGCGCCTGGACCGGGAATTCCTGGTGGGCGCGCTGGACGCGCTGGAACTGCGCTTCGACACGGTGCGCTTCTCGCACGCGCCGGGGTCGGACCAGGGAGTCCTCGAAGTCGGTCCGGAGCAGGCGCGCGTTCCGCTGCCGCCGGAGTTCGACTTCCACTCCTACCTGGAGACCCTGGGGCAGACCCTGCACTTCGTGGACGCACACCTGGACGAAGAGCTGGAGCCCGACGAGGACCTGGAGCTGATCGCCCTGCGCGGGGGGCTGGCGCAGCTCGACGACTATTCGACCATCTTCTCCAGCGACGAGACCGAGGACTTTCAGATCCGCTTCTCGGGACGGCTTTCGGGCATCGGAGCGCGCATCGGGCGGCGCGACGGGCATCTGACGGCGGTCGGGGTGTTCCCGGACAGCCCGGCCGAGCGCGGCGGCCTGCGCGACGGCGACTGGATCGTGACCATCGACGGCGATCCCGCGCACCCCCTGACGCTGAGCGAAGCCGTGGGGCGGATTCGCGGAGAGGCGGGCACGCGCATCGTGCTCGGCGTGAGCCGCTCCGGGGAGCGGCTGGAGGTGGAGATCACCCGCGGCAACGTGCGCGTGCCCAGCGTGGAGGCGGCCGGGGCGGGCTACGCGCACGTGCTGACGGTCAGCAAGGGCACGGCGCGCGAGTTCCGCGAGAAGCTGGGCGAACTGGGCGAACTCGACGGACTGGTGCTGGACCTGCGCGGGAACTCGGGCGGCAGCATGATGGCGGCCGAGCAGATCGCGGACGACTTTCTCTCCCGCGGGGCGATCCTGCGGGTGGTCGGCCGTCCGGGCCGGCTGATCGGAACGCCTTCGTCGAAGCGCGCCAGCCGGCGCGTGCGCTACGCGTTGCCGGTCGTGGTCCTGGTCGACGAATACACGGCATCGGCGGCGGAGATCCTGTCGGGCGCGCTCTCGCCCCTGCAAAGCGTCACCGTCCTGGGACAGACCACCTTCGGCAAGGGAGTCATCCAGCAGGTGCTGCCGCTGCCCGGGCAGAACCTGCTCAAGCTCACGGTCGCGGAGTACCGGCTGTCGCAGGACCGCGTCGTCCACGAAACCGGCATCGACCCGGACGTGCGGCTGGCGCCGGTGCCGGCGAACCGCCTGGGCCTGCTGGCGGAGGTGCCCTCCAGCGAGATCGCCTACGTGCGCGCCCCGGGAGAGGACGACCTGTTCCCGATCGAGGCGGCCGAGGTCCTGCTGGCCAGTCCGCCCGACGAAGCGTGGGCGGAGATGCGGGCGCGGGCGGACGAGACGATCGCCGCGGCGCTGGCCGAGTTCGGCGCGTCCTGGGAAGAGCCCCGCGAGCTGCCCGATCCCCTGCCCCGGGCGATCGAGGTGGCGGCCGCCGAGACCACGCTGGCGGCCGGCGAGTCCCGGCCGCTCGAGCTGCGGGTGACCAACCCCAACGATTTCCCGCTCCGCGACGTGTGGCTCGCGCTGGACGCGCCCGTCCCCTACCTGGAGAACCGCTTGAGCGTCATCGGAGAGCTCGCGCCCGGGGCGACGGCGCGGGTGGAGCTGCCCCTCGAGCCTCCCGAGGGGATCTCGGTCGACGCGCACCCCGTCCGGCTGCACGTCCTGGCGGGCCGCCGGACTCTGCACAGCAGCGACGTCACGCTGCGGGTGGCGCCGCGGGTCGCTCCGCTCGACATCCTCCTGAGCCGGGAGGGCGACGAGGACCTGCGGATCTCCGTCCGCAACACCGGCGGGCATCGCAGCGCGACTCTGAGGATCGGCGTGCCCGGATCCACGCGCTCGCTGGAACCGCTGGAGTCGGGCGCGCTGGAGGAAGTGACGCTGCCGATCCCCGCCGACCCCGACGAGGTGTTCGTGTCGCTCTCGGGCCCCTGGGTGGAGCGCCACGTCAGCATCCCGATTCCGGACACCGAGACGAGGGTCGTCCCCCCGCGGATACGGCTGACCCGGCTCGAACGCCGCGGGCGCCCCGAACTGCAGCTTCGCGCGGACGACCCGCGGGGGCTGCGCCGGGCGTGGATCCAGATCGACGGCCAGAAAGAGGCGTACTCCGACTGGGGCGGGCGCCTGCAGGGCATGCTGAGCGCGGTCCTGCCCGAGCTGGAGCCGCCCGACGAGCTCGACCGGAAAGAGGACGACCAGCCCCCCGGATACGAGGTGGCGGTCATGGTCGAGACGCTCGACGGAGTCGAAGTCATCGACGCGCGCCGGCTCGCCGCCCTTCAGCCGGAGGAGCTCGCCTCCCCGTAGCCGCCGCCGCCCGGCGTCTCCACGCAGACCCGGCCGCCCGCCGGTACCTCGGCGCTGAATGCCCCGGGCCGTTCGCGGCCGTCGATGCGATTGACGCCGCGCGCGCCCGGCTGGCCGCCGGCGAGCCCGAACGGAGCCCGCGTGCGGCGCTGCGAGAGCACGGACACGCGCATCGGCTCCAGGAACTCGATCTCTCGCACCAGTCCGTCGCCCCCGCGGCGCCCGCCGGCGCCGCCCGATCCGCGCCGCAGCTCGAAGCGGACCAGCCGCACCGGGAAGCGCGCTTCGAGCACCTCGGGGTCGGTGATGCGGGTGTTGGTCATGTGCGTGTGGACGCCGGAGGCTCCGTCGAATCCCTCGCCCGCTCCCGCGCCGCCGCCGATGGTCTCGTAGTAGCCGAAGCGCTGGTTGCCGAAGGTGAGGTTGTTCATGCTGCCCTGACTGGCGGCGAGCTGGCCCATCGCCGCCAGCAGTACGTCGACGATGCGCTGCGACGTCTCCACGTTGCCGCCGCAGACGGCCGCGCCGGCCTGCGGGCTCAGCAGCGAGCCCTCCGGGACGCGCACCTCGACCGGGCGCAGGCAGCCGCTGTTCAGGGGAATGTCCTCGCCGACTAGCGCCCGCAAGGAGTAGATCACCGCCGCCAGCGTGACCGCACGCGGCGCGTTGAGGTTGCCGGCGACCTGCGGCCCCGTGCCCGCGAAGTCCGCCCGCATGCGGCGGCCCGAGACCTCCAGCGAGACTTCGATGGGCGTGCCGTCGTCGAGCGCGTCGGCGAAGCGGTGCAGCCCGTCGGGCAGGCGGCCGATCTCGTCGGCGACCTTGGCCGCGGCGTTGTCCTGCGCGTAGCGCATGTAGGCCGTCACCGTGTCGAGTCCGTAGCGCTCGACCATTTCGAGCAGCAGGCGCGCTCCGGTGGCGTTGGCGGCGATCTGCGCCTGCAGGTCCGCCAGGTTGTCGCGCGGGTTTCGGGCCGGAAAGCGCGCTCCCTCCAGCGCGGCCCGCACCGCGGCTTCGTCGAAGCTTCCGCCGCGAACCACGCGCAGCGCCCGGAAAACCACGCCCTCCTGTTCCAGCGACTCCGAGAACGGCGGCATGGAGCCGGGGGTGATGCCGCCGATGTCCGCGTGGTGGCCGCGGTTCGCGGCGAAGAAGCGCAGCCTCCCCGCGGCGTCGTGGACCGGCGTCACCAGCGTGACGTCGGGCAGGTGGGAGCCGCCGGCGACGGGATCGTTGGTGGCGAAGACGTCGCCGGGGGCCATCTCGGGATGGGCGCGCAGCACCGCCCGCACCGATTCCCCCATCGCGCCCAAGTGCACCGGGATGTGCGGCGCGTTGGCGACCAGCGAGCCGTCCGCCTCGAAAACCGCGCAGGAGAAGTCCAGCCGCTCGCGGATGTTGGTGGACAGCGCCGTGCGCCTCAGCACGGTGCCCATCTGCTCGGCGATCGAGCGGAACAGATTGTTGAATATCTCCAGCCGCACCGGGTCCAGCTCCGTCCCGGCGCGCTCGCGGGCGACCTCTCCGCGGCGCTCGCTCAGGCGGAGACGGCCGCGCGCGTCGCAGCTCAGTTCGAAGCCGGCGTCGACGACGACCGTTCCGGTCGCCTCCAGGATCAGGGCCGGTCCCTCCACCCGCTGGTCCGGAGTCAGGCGTTCGCGCTCGTACACGGGCACCCGGTCGTGGAACGCGCCGTCGCTGAACATCCGCGCGTGGCGCAGCGGCTCCAGCGGCCCCGGGACGGGAGGAGTCTCCGGCTCATCCACCGGACGGTGTTCGCCCAGGACTTCGACGCGCGCCACCACGGCCTCGACTACGGCGTCCGGGCGGGCATAGCCGAAGCGCCGGGCGTGCAGCTCCTCGAACCTGTCCCGGCGGGCGGCGGCGCCCGGGTCTTGGAGGGTCAGAGCCGTCTCGGTGCCGCGGTAGCGCAGATCGAGGCGCCGCAGGCAGCGCACGCCGGCGGGATCGAAGCCCTGGGCGGCCAGCTCGGAGCGGCCCTCGGCCTCCAGGCGCTCGAAGACCGGCGCGAGCGCCGCGTCCAGCCCGGGGACGAGCTGCGGCCGGCCCAGGTCCTGCTCGCCGTGCCAGCTTACGTCGGCCAGGCCCATGCCGTAGGCCGAGAGCACGCCCGCCAGCGGGTGCAGCACGATCGTGCGGATGCCGAGGCGGCGCGCCAGGGCGCAGGCGTGCTGCCCGCCCGCGCCGCCGAAGACCAGCAGGGCGTGGTCGCGCACGTCGTGGCCGCGCGCGACCGAGACGCGCCGGATCGCCTCGGCCATGTTGGCGTCGGCGATCTCCACGAAGCCGGCCGCGATCTCGCGGGGCGTGCGCGCGAAACCCGCCGCGGCCAGCTCCTCGGCCAGCGCGTCGAGCGCGCGCTCGACCCGGGCGCGGTCGAGCGCGAACGGGAAGCGCTCGGGCTGCACGCGTCCCAGGTAGAGATTGATATCGGTCAGGCTCAGATCGCGGGCGTCGGGATGGCCGTAGCACAGCGGTCCGGGCACCGCGCCGGCGCTCTCCGGCCCGACCTGCAGGCGGTAGCCGTCGAAGCGGCACAGCGAGCCGCCCCCGGCGGCGACGGTGTGGATCGCCATCATCGGAGCGCGCACCCGCACTCCGGCCGTCTCCGTCTCGTAGACGCGCTCGAACTCGCCGCCGAAGCGCGACACGTCGGTCGACGTGCCGCCCATGTCGAAGCCGATCGCGGGCAGCGCCCCCATGCCCTCCGCGATGCGCGCGCAGGCGACCACCCCGCCCGCGGGACCGGAGAGAATCGCGTGCGGCCCGCGGAAGCTGCGCGCCCCGGTCAGACCGCCGCTCGACTGCATGATCCGCAGGCGGCTGCCGGGCAACTCGCCCAGCAGCGAATCGACGTAGGCGCGGATCAGCGGCGTCAGATAGGCGTCCACGCAGGCGGTGTCGCCGCGCCCCAGGATCCCGATCTCCGCGGCCACCTCGTGGGAGAGTGCGACGTCGCCGAAGCCGACCTCGCGCGCCAGCGCGCCGATCTCTTTCTCCAGCCCGGGCGCGCAGTAGGCGTGAAGCACCACCACCGCCAGGCTGTCGATGCCGTCCGCGCGCAGAGCCTCGAGTTGGCGCCGCAGCTCCCCGGGGTCGGGACGCTGCAGCACCCCTCCGTCGCGGTCGGCGCGCGCGTCGATCTCGACCACGCGCTCGTAGAGCACTTCCGGCTTGCGGATCTCCAGTTCGAAGATCCGCGGCCGGGCCTGGGTCCCGATCTCCAGCAGGTCGCCGAAGCCGCGCGTGATCAGCAGCGCGCAGCGCACGCCGTGCCGCTCCAGCAGCGCG
>JAGWBS010000060.1:26284-31317 GCA_021295775.1 Pseudomonadota bacterium
TCCGACGAGAGCACCTTGGCGACGCGCAGCCCGCCGCCGCGCGGGTCGCGCCCCAGGCAGTCGGTGAACGTGCCCCCGCGGTCGATCCAGAATTCCCAGCGCTCCGCCCCGCTCATGCCTCAAACGTAGCCCAGAAGGACGGCCGGCCGCGGGGTGCGGGGGTCTCGACGTCCCGGGTCCCGCCGGGCGTCAGGCGAGGGTCAGGTCGGGATAGGGCGGATCCTCGGGACGGCAGAGCTCGGCGTCCAGGGCCAGGGCGCAGGCGGGACAGAGGTAGCGTCGCAGCACCAGGGGCTGGCCGGCCTGCACGGCCGGGTCGAGATGGAACTCGGAGAGCTCGGTCATCTCGTCTTCGAGTTCGCGGCACCCCCGCCGGTAGGAACCCCCGGCGCCGGCGAGCAGTTTTCCGCAGTGACCGCAGGCCTGCGCCCGGCCCGCGGCCGTCTCGACCAGCGCCACGCCGGCCAGCAGGCCGCCCACGGCGCTCTCGGGCTCGACGCGCCCCTCGACCGGCTCGCGCGGCTCCCGGCTGCGCGCCAGGCGCTCGTCGCGGATCGCCCGGCGCCGCTCGGCGGTGGCCTCGGCGTCGACGCCTCCCCGGGAATCTCCGACCACGCCGTAAAAGCGCTCGGCCTCGTCCCAGGGCAGGCGGCCTTCGCGCAGGTCGCGCTCGAGCCATTCTAGGTCGCGCAGCAGCGGATCGCCGAAGCCGCCGCCTGGATTGGGGATGATCTCGAACACGTCGTGGGGCTGGAGGCGGTTGTCCAGCGACTGCGGCGGGGCCATCGTCCCGTGCGGCGCCATTTCCCGCAGTTCTTCGGGGTCGCCGGGCACGCGGCCCTCGCCCAGCCAGCGCTGGACGTCCGTGTCGCGCGCGTACCAGGTCCGCCCGCCGGTGGCCGGCAGCGCCCCGTTCAGGCTCAGACCCTGGGTCACGCTCTGCAGCAGGCCGCCGGAGGACACGAACGCGGATTCGGTCTTGTGGGCGGTCCAGGCCGCCACGATCGTCGCCCCGCCCCGCCACTGTCCGTGCGCCCCCGTCTGCGGCAGCTCGCGGCGGTAGAGGTAGAGCATGGGGATCTTCTGCTCCGAGGTCTCGATGTCGGTGATCGGCACGATCACCCCGCAGACCGGCCCGGCGTGGTCCATCCCGTCGCGGTCGGCGAAGGCTCCGCCGCCGCCGGCGATCCCGTCGAGCGGACTGTCCGAGAAGGGCTGCCCCTGCCCGTCGAGACCGCGCATGCCGCTCGGCGTCAGGGTGTGGATGGCGCAGGGAGCGAAGGCGCGCTTGGACAGCTCCGGATCGCCGGAGATCATCTTTGAGCCCAGGTAGTGCGCCTGGTTCAGCACCGCCATGCTGCCGACCGAAGTGCTGACGGCCGCGGGATGCGAGGCCGAGGTGATGCTGCCCTGCTCGAACTCCCAGTCGATCTGGCGCAGCAGGCCCGCGCCGCACAGATACTGGTCGTAGGCGAGCAGCGGAAACAGCGCCGCCAGCACCGAGCCGCGCAGCATGCCCGGCGAGACGTTGAACGAACCCACCGACGGATCCGTGCCCCGGTTCGAGATCTTCAGCCGGTCGCCGCGCTTGGCGAACTCCAGGCACACCCGGTAGAGGTTGAAGTCCCCGGTGCGCGCGCCGCAGAGGTAGCGCTCGTCCCGCCAGCGGGCGTCCGGCAGCCTCTGCAGCCGGCGCCCTACCGTGCGCGCGGTGTTCTCGGCCATGCGGTGCATCGCGCCCTTGACCCGCGCCGCCCCGTACTCTTCCAGGATCTGGCGCATGCGCCGGCGGGCGAAGTTCAGGCCCGCGAGCTGGGACTTGACCTCCAGCGAGATCAGATCCGGCAGGCGCGAGCGGCGGGTCCAGGCGTCCAGCACGTCCTCGCGCAGCATGCCCTCGTCGACGATCCGGATGGGCGGCATGAAGCTCGCCTCTTTGAAGCAGTCGTCGGTGTCGTTCACGAAGCTGCCCGGCTGCGAGCCGCCCAGCTCGCGCTGGTGCACGCAGTTGTAGATCCAGGCGAACAGCCGCCCCTCCCAGAAGACCGGCGCGTAGACGGCCGTGTCCTGCTGGTGGTTGGTGCCGACCCAGGGATCGTCCTGGATGAAGACGTCGCCCTCGCGGATGCCGGGATTGGCCGAGCGGTGCTCCAGAGTCCACTTGATCACCAGATCGGCGCAGCCCGCGAAGAAGATCGCGTAGGGGCCGAAGACCACCCCGTCGCCGACCTCGGTGGTGACGGTGGCGTTGAAGTCGTGGCCCTCGATCACGATGCTGGAGCCGGAGACGTGACGGATGGTGTCGCCGTGGTCCAGGTTCAGGTTCCACAGCTTGGAGCGGATCACCTCGTGGGTGATCGGGTCGAGCGTCTCGTCGCGCTCGCTGTGGAACTTCAGCGAGGGGTCGACCTGCAGCTCCGAGGCGGGCACGTAGCCGTGGCGGAAGCTGTCCTGCTTGCGCCGCGCGGCGCCGGCGGGAATCGACTCGACGATCGCCTGGCTCATGCTCCCTCCTCCAGGTCCAGCACCAGGTGGCCCGCTGGGTGGACCGAGAGTGACTGTCCGGGGCGGACCGCCACCGTGGTGCTTGGGTATTCGACGATGGCGGGACCGGCGATGCGCTCCCGCGCGCCCAGCTCCGGTCCGTGGAAGATCGGCGTCTCGAGCGAGTCGTCGTACTCCTTCCAGAACACGGGGCGCGCCCCGGCGGCTCCGGAGGCGGAGCGCGCTTCGGCGGGCGGACGCCGCAGCGCCGGGGACTCGCCGGTGGAGCGGACCACCACGCGCAGCGCCGTGAGCGTCACGCCGGCCGCCGCGTAGCCGGTCCCCGGGCCGAAGCGGTCGGAGTAGGCGCGCTCGAAGGCGGCCACCAGGCGCTCCTCCCAGTCCCGGTCGATCGGGCCGGACGGGAGCGGGGTCTCCACCTCGAAGACCTGCAGCGCGTACTTCAGGTCGGCGCTGCGCTCCAGCTCGAACTCGCCCCGGGCCAGACCCAGGGTCTCGACGTAGCCGAGGGCCTGGCGTTCGAGCTGCGCGAGCTGGGCCTGCATCTCGTCCAGGTCGAAGGGCGTCTTCAGGAAGGCCGAAGCTTCGTAGCGGCGCTGCTGGTCGAGCAGCGCGCAGCCGCAGGCGGACCACACCGAGGCCGTCTCGTTGAGCGGCACCAGCACCCGCTTGACCCCCAGCCCGCTCGCGAACAGGCCCACGTGGGCGGCGCTCGCCCCGCCGTACGCCCAGAGCGAGAAACGCCGCGGGTCGCGGCCCGACTGGATGGTCACCCGTCGCAGCAGGTCCTCCATCCGGCGGTCGACGATCTCGACGATGCCCGCCGCGCAGCGCAGGGCGTCCAGGCCGATCTCGCGCCCCAGCTCGGCGACCGCCTTGCGCGCGGCCTCGAGATCGAGGCGCAGGCCGCCGGCCAGCGGGCGCTCGGCGTTGAGCACGCCAAGCACCAGGTCCGCGTCGGTGACGGTCACCTGCGTCCCGCCGCGTCCGTAGCAGATCGGACCGGGGTCGGCACCCGCGCTGTGCGGGCCGACGCGCAGCGCTCCGCTCTCGCGGTCGAGCCAGGCGACGCTGCCGCCCCCGGCGCCGACGGACTCGATCTCGACCTTGCGAAGGTGCGTCAGGTGGCGCTCGACCACGCTCTCGTTGCGCCGCCGCAGAACGCCGCCGGAGATGGCGCCGACGTCGAAGGTGGTGCCGCCCATGTCCGCCACGATCACGTCTTCGTCGTCCAGCGACGCGCTGGCCTTGGCGGCGCCGGCGATCCCGCCCACCGGCCCGGACTGGAGCGTGCCGATCGGGAACTCGCGCGCCGCCTCCGCCGGCAGCAGGCCGCCGTCGCACTGCGCCAGCAGCAGCGGGCCGCCGTAGCCCCGCCGGCGGGCGCCCTCGGCGATGCGGTCGATGTAGGCGCGCATCAGCGGCCCGATCTGGGCGTTCATCACCGTGGCGGTGGTGCGCGGGTAGGAGCTGATCCGCGGCGCGACCTCGAAACCGCAGGAGACGTACAGCTCCGGGAAACGGCGCTGCACGATCTCGCGCGTGCGGATCTCGTGCGCGGGGTTGGCGAAGCTCCACAGATACGCGATCGCCACCGCCTCGATGCCCTTCTCCGCGAACCGGTCGAGCGCCGCCTCGACGTCGGCCTCGCTCAGGCCGACCACCACGTCGCCGCCGGAGTCGATCCGCTCGCTGATCTCGAACACCTGTTCCCGCGGCACGATCGGCTCGGGCCGGCTGCTGATCGACCAGTCGAGCTGCTCTTCGATCGACGCGCCCAGCGCCCGGCCCATGTCGTTCATGATCCGGATCGCGTCGGCGTGTCCCTTGGTGGTGAGCAGCGCCACGCGGGCGACGCTTCCCGTCACCAGCGCGTTGACCCCGGCGGTGGTCCCGTGCGCCAGCTTGGCGGTCGCCGCCAGCACCCGCTCCGCGTCCAGCCCCAAGGAGGCCGCGGCCGCCTCGATCGAAGCGAAGAAGCCCTGCGCCAGGTCGGAGGGCGTGGTCGGCACCTTTCCGGTGCGGATCTCCCCTTCCGGATCGATGATCGCGCAGTCGGTGAAAGTCCCGCCGATATCCACTCCGAGGCAGTACGGGCCTTTTGGTTTCATCACAAATACCTGTTCTTATTAATTAACTCCCAAAGTGGTAATTCCAGATTGATCAACCAAAGTCTCGGCTTCGTAAGCATAACGTAAGCTGATTGGATTAACGCTCAAGCCACGCCGACCCCGGCGCCACCGAACGGCGACGACCCGCCAGGCCCGGCCCCAGCCCAAGGCTCCCAACCAACAGTGGGCCATGGACTTCGTGCACGACACGCTGGCCGATGGACGCACCCTTCGGGGGTTCACCGCGATCGATCTGTACACCCGCGAATGCTCGGTTCTGCGCGTCGCCCGGGGGGTTGGCGGAGCGGACGGGGCGGCCTTGCTCACGGAGGCCGGGCAGTCCCGCGGCCCGGTCCCCGAGCGGATCCGCGTGGACAACGGGACCGAGTTTCGATCCCGGGCCCTGGCCCCCGGGGG
>JAGWBS010000061.1:0-16194 GCA_021295775.1 Pseudomonadota bacterium
GTGATCCAGACGCGGTCCGCCTCGTGGAACGCGCGCGAGAGCTCGTCGAACAGGTCGCGCGTGCGCGTGTAGCGGTGCGGCTGAAACACCACCGCCAGACGGCCGTCGAACGCGCGGCGGGCGGCGCGCAGGGTCGCGCGGATCTCGGTCGGGTGGTGGGCGTAGTCGTCGACCACCCGGACTCCAGCCCGCTCGCCGCACAGCTCGAAGCGCCGCGCCACCCCTGCGAAGCGCTCCAGGGCCTCGCGGGCGCGGTCGAACGGGACGCCCAGCTCCTCGCCCACGGCCAGGGCGGCCAGGGCGTTGGCCACGTTGTGCTCGCCGGGCATGCTCAGGCGGACCTCTCCCAGCTCCCGCGTTCCGCTGCGCGCGACGAAGCGCATGCCCAGACCGTCGGCGGCGACCTCGCCGGCGCCCACGTCCGCCTGCGGCGAGAGCCCGTAGGTGCGGACGCGGCGCGACAGGCGCGGCAGCAGGGCCTGAACGCTCGGATCGTCGATGCAGGCGATCGCGGCGCCGTAGAAGGGCACGCGATTGGCGAAGTCCGCGAAAGCCTGCAGCAGGTTGTCGAACTCCCGGTAATGGTCGAGGTGCTCGCGGTCCACGTTGGTGACGACCACCAGCGTCGGCGCCAGCTTGAGGAACGACCCGTCGCTCTCATCGGCCTCCGCGACCAGGATGTCGCCCGCACCCAGGCGCGAGTTCGCGCCCAGGTTCTGGACGCGCCCGCCCGCGATCGTGGTCGGGTCCAGTCCGCCCGCTCCCAGCACCTCGCCCACCAGAGAGGTGGTCGTGGTCTTGCCGTGCGAGCCGGAGATCGCGACGCCGTGCTTGAGGCGCATCAGCTCGGCCAGCATCTCGGCGCGGGAAATCACGGGAATGCGCGCCCGCTCCGCAGCCCTGAGCTCGACGTTGGTCGCGGGCACCGCGGCCGAGAAGACCACCACGTCCGCGCCCTCGACCGCCGCGGCGTCATGCCCGATGCCCACCTCGATGCCGCGGGCGGCGAGCCGCCGCGTGCTGGAAGCGTCCGCGCGGTCGGAGCCGCTCACGCGATAGCCGCTGGCGTGCAGAATCTCCGCCAGCCCCGACATGCCAGCGCCGCCGATCCCCACGAAGTGCACGCGCCGCACCCGATGCCTCATGCGCGCCCCCCTTTCGCGAGCGCGGAGCAGCGCTCCCAGATCTCGAGCGCGGCCCGCGGGCGCGCGCGTCCGGCGGCACCGCAGGCCAGCCGCGCGCGCTTCGCGGGATCGTTCAGGAGCCGAGTGAGCGCGGTGCCCAGCCGCCGTTCCAGCTCGTGGTTGGGAATCAGTTCGCACGCCCCGTCGCGCTCCAGCTCGCGGGCGTTGTGCATTTGATGATCGTCGGCGGCGTGCGGGTAGGGCACCAGGATGGCGGCCACCCCGACCCGGCAGAGCTCGGCGACGGTCGCCGCCCCGGAGCGGGCGACCAGCACGTCGCTCGCGGCCAGGCGCGCGGGAAGGTCGTCGAAGAACGGCGCCACCTCGGCGTTCAGGCCGGCTTCCGCGTAGGCGCGCTCCACCCACTCGAAGTCCGCCTGTCCGGACTGGTGCGAGATCTCGACCTCGCGGCCAGCCAGTTCCGGCAGCAGCGAGCAGACCGCCCGATTGATCGCCCGGGCGCCCTGGCTCCCCCCGGACACGAGCAGGCGCACGCGGCCGTCGGCCGGGCGCGCGCGAGGCTCGGGAAAGGCGCGGACCGGGTAGCCGGTCAGGTGGACGCGCTCCGGCGGGAAGGCGGAGCGGGCGCCTTCGAACTGCACGAAGACCGCGCGGGCAAAGCGTCCGAGCAGGCGATTGGCGCGCCCAGCGCGCGCGTTGGGCTCGACCAGGGCGGTCGGCAGGCGCATCGAGAGCGCCGCGGCCACGGCCGGAACCGAGGCGTAGCCCCCGACGCCGATCACCAGGTCGGCGCCGCGGGCGCGCAGGAGCCGCCGCGCCCGCAGCGTCCCGCGAGCCGCCGCCGCCAGCCCCCGGGCCGCCGCCAACCAGCTCTTTCCGCTGACCTGCGCGCTGGCGACCTGGTCGAGTTCGAAGCCGGCCGCCGGGACGTAGCGGCCCTCCAGTCCCCGGTCGCTGCCGATGAAGCTGACGCGCGCGCCCGGGGCGTGCTCGCGAATCGTCTGCGCGAGCGCCAGCGCCGGGAAGATGTGTCCCCCGGTGCCCCCGCCGGCCAGCACGATGCCTAGCGCCATCCGGCCCTCCTGCGCTTGCGCGGCCTCGCGACCGCCAGGATCAGGCCGATGGCCACCAGACTGGCCACCAGCGACGAGCCGCCGAACGACACCAGCGGCAGCGTCGTGCCCTTGGTGGGCAGCAGGCCGGTCGCGACGCCCATGTTCAGCGCCGCCTGCAGCCACAGCACGAGTCCCGCCCCCAGCGCCAGCAGGGTTCCGAACCCCGTGGGGGCGCGCGACGCGATTCCGAGCGAGGAGACGGCGATCACCGCGAAGCAGGCTAGGACGAAGCCCACGCCGACCAGCCCGGCCTCCTCGCCGATCACCGAGAAGATGAAGTCGGTGTGCGCCTCGGGCAGGTAGAAAAGCTTCTGCAGCCCCGCTCCCAGGCCCGCGCCGGTCCACCCCCCCGCGCCGAAGGCCAGCTCCGACTGCACCAGCTGGTAGCCGGTGTCCAGCGGGTCGCTCCAGGGGTTGAAGAAGGCCACCAGCCGCTGAACCCGGTAGGGGCTGCCGACCGCCAGGTAGACCGCCACGGGGGCCGCCGCCACGGCGGTGCATCCCAGATGCCCCAGGCGCGCGCCCGCGGCGAAGAGCAGGACGCCGGTGTGGACCAGCAGCAGCATCGCTCCGCCGAAGTCGGGCTGGGCCAGCAGCAGCGCCGCCGGCAGCCCGGCCAGCAGGGCCGGCATCACGACCCCCACCCGGAAGTCGCCGATGCGCTCGGAGTGCGCGGAGAGCCAGCGCGCCACGCCGACGATCACCCCCAGCTTGGCCAGTTCCAGGGGCTGGAAGGACACCGGCCCGGCCACGAGCCAGCGCCGCGCTCCGTTGACCTCGTTGCCCCACGGGCCGAAGGTCGCCGCGAGGCTGACCACCGAGGCCGCCCAGGCCAGATAGGCGAGGCGCTCGATCCACACCACGGGCATTCGCGCCAGACCCAGCAGGAGCACCAGACCCACGGCCGCGGCGGCGAGCTGCCTCAGCAGGTAGGCGTACGACGCGCCCTGTTCCAACTCCGCGGACACCGCGCTGGCGCTGTAGACCATCACCAGACCGCCGCCCACCAGCAGGGTGGCCGCGATCAGCAGGTGCGGGGTGCCGAAGCGGTTCACGCGCTCCCCCCGTCGCTCAGCGAGCGCGCCAGTTCGGCGAAGCGCGCGCCGCGCTCCTCGAACGATCTGAACTCGTCGAAGCTCGCGCAGGCGGGCGCCAGCAAGACCGTTTCTCCCGGGAGGGCGATCTCTGCGGCGCGGACGACGGCGTCGGCCAGGCGCGCGACCCGTTCGGTCGGACAAGATCCCGCCAGGCTTTCCGCCAGCGCCGGGCCGGATTCTCCGAAAAGCACGGCGAGCCGCACCCCTCGGGCCGCGGCGCTCAAGCCGCCGAAATCGAGTCCCTTGTTGCGGCCTCCGGCCAGCCAGATCAGCGGGCCGGGCTCTGCGCTCAGGCTGACCGCCGCCGCCGCCGGATTGGTGGCCTTCGAAGCGTCGACATAGCGCACCCCGCCGCGCGTGCAAACCTCCGCGCCGCGGTGGGGCAGGCCCTCGAAGCGGCACAGCGCGCCCGAGATCGCCTCGAGCGCGGCACCCGCGGCGTGGGCGGCCGCGGCGGCCGCCAGAGCGTTCGAGAGCGGGCTGCGGGCGGCGCGCGACAGGCGCGCGAGCGGCACGCTCAGCAAGGGGCGTCCGGCGCGCGCCAGCACCAGCCCGCCGCTCTCCACGAAGGCCCCGTCGGCCTGCGGGCTGCGCTCCGAGAATCCCAGGCGCCGCACGCCGTCGCGCGCGCGCACGTCGCGCGCCCACGGGTCGTCGGCGTTGAACACCAGCGTGTCGCCGGGGCGCTGGAGATCCGCCAGGCGCGCCTTGGCGGCCGCGTAGGCCTTGAGGCTGCCGTGGCGGTCGAGATGGTCCGGGGCCAGGTTCAGCAGAACGCCCACGCGGGGCCGCAGGCGCCGCGCGCGCTCGAGCTGAAAGCTCGACAGCTCCGCCACGACGTACTCGGGCGCGCTCTCGACCAGCGCGCACAGGGGCGTGCCGAAGTTCCCGCCGGTCTGCGCGTCCAGTCCGCTCTCGCGCAGGCAGGCCGCGATCAGCGCGGTCGTGGTGCTCTTTCCGTTCGTTCCGGTGACTCCGATCAGGGTCGAGCGGAGGTGCTCCGCGGCCAGGTCGACCTCCGGGACGATGCGCTCGTCGGGGGGCAGGGAGACGCCCGGACTGGCGATCGCCAGGTCGAAGGCGTCGAGAGCCGGCGGGGCGTCGCCGGAGTGGCGCTCCACGTCGTCGGGCAGGCCGGCCAGGCGGCTCGGGTCGCGGTCGTACGCGCTGCTGCGCGCGCCGGCGCCGCGCAGCAGTTCGAGCGCCGCGTTTCCCGACCGACCCATTCCGATCACCAGCACCGAACGCCCCTCCAGCTTCATCGCAGCTTGAGCAGCGACAGCGCCACCAGCGCCAGGATCACCGAGACGATCCAGAAGCGCACGATGATCTGAGGCTCGGGCCAGCCGCGCAGCTCGAAGTGGTGGTGGATGGGCGCCATGGCGAACACGCGCCGCCCGCGCAGCTTGAACGAGACCACCTGAACGATCACCGAGAACATCTCGAAGATGAACAGCCCCCCCGCGACGATCAGCACGACCTCCTGCCGGATGATCACCGCGACCGTGCTCAGCGCCCCCCCGAGCGCGAGCGATCCGGTGTCTCCCATGAACAGAGACGCCGGGTAGGTGTTGAACCACAGAAAGCCGAGACCGGAGCCCACCAGCGCCGCGCAGAACACCGCCAGCGTGCCGCTGTCGGCCACGTACTTGATCTCCAGGTAATCCGCGATGACGCGGTGACCGACCACGTAGGCGAAGATTCCGACCACCGCCGCCGTGATCAGGGTCGGCCCGATCGCCAGGCCGTCGAGGCCGTCGGTCAGATTGACGGCGTTGGAGAATCCGACGATGAACAGCACCGCCAGCGGCACGTAGAGCCAGCCCAGCGCGGGGTGGAAGTCCTTGACCAGCGGCACCGAGATCTCTCCGTCGAAGCCGGGAAGGACGAACAGCACGACCGCCGCCGCGACCGCGATCAGGCTCTGCCAGAAGAGCTTGGTCAGCGCCCGCACGCCGTCGGGCTGCTTGCGGACCGCCTTCAGGTAGTCGTCGGCGAAGCCCAGCAGGCCGAATGCGAGCGTGACGCCCAGCACCAGCCAGACGTAGGGGTTGTTCCACTCCGCCCAGAGCAGGGTGCTGGTCAGAACGGCCAGCAGGATCAGGACGCCGCCCATGGTCGGAGTTCCCGTCTTGATCTGGTGCCGGTCCGGCGTGTCCTCGCGGATCGTCTGGCCGATCTGACGTCTCTCGAGCATCCGGATTACCCACGGTCCGGCCACGAAGCAGATCAGCAGCGCGGTCAGCGCGCCTCCGACCGTGCGGAAGGTCAGATACCGGAACACGTTGAAAGCGGAGACCGCTTCCGAGAACTGTTCGTAGAGCAGGTGGTAGAGCATCAGGCGCACTCCATCAGCGCGTGGACCACCCGCTCCATCCGCATCCCGCGCGATCCCTTGACCAGCACGTGGTCGCCGGGGCGCAGGCGGGAGCGCAGCTCGTCGAGCGCTCCGTCCAGCTCCTCGGAGTGCAGGGCGCAGCTCACTCCGGCGTCGCGCGCGGCGCGCGCGGTATGGGCCGAGAGCGGACCGACGCCCAGCAGCAGATCGACGCGCGCCTCGGCCGCGGCCCGGCCGCAGCCGGCGTGCAGTTCGGCCTCGGCCGGACCCAGTTCGAACATGTCGCCGAGCACGGCCACGCGCCGCGCGCCGCCTTCCAGCGCGGCCAGGGTGCGCAACGCCGCGCACACGGAGTGCGGGTTGGCGTTGTAGGTGTCGTCGATCAGGATGAGGCCGCCGGGCGTGGCCAGCAGACCGCCCCGGCCCGGCACGCCCGCAAATCCCTCCAGGCCGCTTCGCAGCGCGGCCAGGGGATCGGCGCCGAGCAGGCCGCTCGCCCAGGCGGCTGCGGCGGCGCACAGCGCGCCGTCGGTCAGATGCAGTCCCACGGCGCCCAGGCTCAGTTCGATCCGCCCCGCGGGCGTGTCCAGCGCGAAGCGGGAGCGCGCGCCGGCCGGGCGCTCGTCCGAGGCGCGCAGTTCGCAGCCGGCCGCTCGCCCGAAGCGGATCCGCTCGCCCGCAAAGCGCCTCGCCTGCGCCGCCACGCGTTTGTCGTCGGCGTTCACCACCGCCGTGCCCGAGCGCTCGAGTCCCTCGAAGATCTCGCCCTTGGCGCGGGCGATCGCGTCCAGCGAGCCCAGCGGGCCCAGGTGCGCCGGCGCCACGTTGGTGATCGCCGCGACCGTCGGGCGGGCGATCTCGCACAGCCCGGCGATCTCGCCTGCGTGGTTCATGCCCATCTCGACCAGCAGCGCGTCGTCCCCGTCCCTCAGCCCCAGCACCGAAAGCGGCAGCCCGATGTGGTTGTTCAGGTTGCCGGGCGAGCGGTGGACGCGGGCGCCTCCGGCCTCCAGCACCGCCGCGCACAGCTCGCGGGTCGTCGTCTTGCCGTTCGAGCCGGTGATCGCGATCACGGGCAGGTCGAAACAGTCGCGGTGCGCGCGCGCCAAACGCCCCAGCGCCTCGACGGTGTCGGATACGCGGATCCGAGGCAGATCGAGGTCTTCGGGGACGGGCTCGGAGACCAGCAGGCAGCTCGCCCCGGACTCGGCGGCGGCCCGCGCGAAATCGTGGCCGTCGAAGTTCGGTCCGCGGATGGCGACGAAAAGCTCGCCACGCCCGAGATCCCGGGTGTCGGTGGAAACGCCGCCGACGCGGGTTCCTCCGTCGCCCGAGAGCGTCCCCCCGCAGCGCTCCGCGAGCTGGTCCGCCGTCCAGGTCATGCGCGCTCTCCGCGCGTCTCGAGCGCGCGCCGCGCTTCGACCCGATCGTCGAAGTCGCGCTTGGTGCGCCCGACGATCTGGTAGGTCTCGTGCCCTTTGCCCGCGATTACCACCACATCGTCCGGGGCGGCGCTGCGGATCGCGTGAGCGATGGCTTCGCTGCGGTCCTGGATCGTCTCGTGCGAGCCGCTCAGTCCCTCGGCGAGGTCGCGCAGGATGGCGCCGGGATCTTCGGTCCGCGGGTTGTCGCTGGTCGCGATCGCGTGGTCGCTGTGGGCGCAGGCGGCGCGCGCCATCGGGGCGCGCTTGCTGCGGTCGCGATCCCCGCCGCAGCCGAAGACGCTGATCAGGCGGCCGCGGACCAGCGGGCGTACCCGCGAAAGCACGCGCTCCAGCGCCTCGGGCGTGTGCGCGTAGTCGACCAGCACGATCGGGCGGCCCTGCCCCACGCGCTCGAGACGCCCGGGCACCGGGGGGCAGCTCGCCAGGCCGCAGCGTACGGCGCGCAAGTCGATCCCCAGGGCCAGCGCCGCCCCGGCCGCGGCCAGGGCGTTCTCGAGCTGGTAGTCGCCCGGCAGGGTCAGCTTGACCGGAACGGAGCGCTCCCCGGCCGAGATCTCGAAGCGCGCCCTCTCCAGGCTTACGCGCTCGGAAGAGCTGGAGACGTCCGCCTCGGGGTTCTCCCGTCCGAAGCGGATCACTCTGGCGCCCGCGCCCAGCGCGCGCTCGGCCAGGCGCTCGCCGAACGCGTCTCCCGCCTTGACCACGGCCGTCCCCGCGAGGTGGTCGGGGCCGAACAGGCGGGCCTTGGCCTCGGCGTAGCTCTCCATGTCCCCGTGGAAGTCCAGGTGGTCCTGGCTCAGATTGGTGCAGACCGCGACTTCGAAGCGCAGCCCGCTCACGCGGCCCAGCGCCAGCGCGTGCGAGGAGACCTCGACCACCGCGTGGGATGCGCCCGCGTCGCGCATCCGCTTCAGGCTGCGCAGCAGGTCGGAGGATTCGGCCGTGGTCAGCTCGGCGGGCTCCTCGGCGCCGGGATAGCGCACCGAGATGGTGCCCATGCTGCCGGAGCTCAGCCCCGCCGCGCGCAGCACGGACTCGAGCATGCGCACGCTGGAGGTCTTGCCGTTCGTTCCGGTGATCCCGACCAGCGTCAGGTCGCGGGCCGGGTCTCCGAACAGGCGCCGCGCGACCAGCGGCAGGGCGGCCCGCGCGTCGGCCACGCGGGCGCGAGGGATCCCATCGGGAGGGTCGGGCAGCTCCCGGTCGACCAGCAGCGCCGCGGCGCCGGCCCGCGCGGCCTGGTGCACGAAGTCGTGACCGTCGGCGCTCTGGCCGCGCAGCGCCACGAAGAGCTGGCCGGGGGCGACCCGGCGCGAGTCGTGGGCGATCTCGAGGATCGGGGTGTCGCCGGGTCCGGTCAGCTCGGCCCCGAGTCCCTGGACGAGTTCCGCCAAAGAGGAGTTCATCTATATCCCCTCCGGCTGCGGGTCGAGATGCTCGATCGCGTAGTTCGCCACCTCCCGGAAGACCGGGGCCGCGACGCGCCCGCCCGTGTGGATCTTCTGGGGCTCGTCCAATACGACGACCATGACCAGGCGGGGATTCGAGACCGGAACGATTCCCATGAACGAGGCGACGTAGCTCTCGTTGGAGTAGCGCCCGTCGACCACTTTCTGGGCGGTGCCCGTCTTGCCGGCGACCGCATGGTGGGGCAGGGCCGCCGCGCGGCCGGTGCCGCTCTCGACCACGGCGCGCATCATTTCCAGCACGCTCCGAGCCGTCTCCTCGGAGATCACGCGCTTTCCGGGTTCGGGGGGCGGGGAGTCCAGGCGCAGCCGCGGGGTGACCATCCGGCCGCCGTTGGCCAGGATCGAGCCCGCCGCCGCGAGCTGGGCCGCGGTCACCGTCAGGCCCTGCCCGAACGCGAGGTTGGCCCGCTCGACGGCCTGAGCCTCGCGCACGTCGCGGACGATGCCCTCGACCTCGCCGGGGAACAGGCTCCCGGTCGGAGTTCCGAACCCGAAGCGCCGCATGCCGTCCACCAGGCGCATCGAGCCCAGCCGGTTGGCGATCTTGGCCGAACCGATGTTGCTCGAGACGCGCAGGATGTCGTGCACGCTGAGCACGTCGTAGGGGCGGTAGTCGCGAATCAGGCGGTTGCGCACCCGCCAGAGGCCGCCCTCGCAGTCGAATTCGACGTGCGGCTGCACCACCCCGGCTTCCAGCGCCAGGGCGACCGTGAAGGGCTTGAGCGTGCTTCCGGGCTCGAAAGCGTCCACGAAGACCCGGGCGAGGAAACGGTCGGGACTCTGGTCCCAGAAGCGGTTCGGATCGAACGAGGGAACCTCCGCCAGCGCCAGCACATCGCCGTTGCGGGGATCCATCGCGAACAGGCTGCCGCGGCGGGCGTTGTAGCGCCGCACGGCGGTTTCCAGCACCCGCGCCGCGTGATCGGTCAGGCCGAGGTCGAGCGTGCTGCGGACGGAACGGGCCGAGCGCACCGCGATTTGAGGGTCGCTCAGGAGCAGGCGCCAGCCGCGCGCGTCGCGCAGCACGGGCAGGGTCGCGCCCCGGCCGCTCAGCTCGCGATCGAACAGGAGTTCGAGTCCCTCCAGACCCTTTCCGTCGTGTCCGGTGAAGCCGATGTGGGCCGCCGCCAGCGAGCCGTTGGGATAGTAGCGGCGATGCTCCTGGCGCAGGCGGATGCCCGGGAGGTCGAGTTCGCGCACGCGCTCGGCCGCCCGGGGAGAGATCCAGCGGCGAACCCAGCGCGGAGACGAGCCGCGAGCCAGGCGCTCGAAAATCTCCCGCGCGGGCCGGTTCAGCGCGCGCGCCAGCTCGCGGGCGGTGCGCCTGCGATCCTCGATCTCCTCGGGCGAGACCTCCACCGATTCCACCGGCGCGGAAACCGCCAGGCGCCGACCGTTCCGATCCAGAATCTCCCCGCGCGGCGGTTCCAGTCGGACCACCGCGCGGCTCTGGTTCTCCGCGATGTGCTTGAGTCTCTCCGCGTCGTAGATCTGCAGGTGGGCGGCGCGCGCCAGCAGGACGGCGAACCCCAGAATTCCCACTCTCCCCAGCAGGCGAAGCCGGCCAGGGGCAAGTCCCCCATTTCGCCGCCGCTGGGAGAGCCTCACGGGGCGCCTCCGGGGGCCACCTCCGGCTGGGGTAGGCGCACGATCTGACCCGGTTCCGGAGGACCGAGTCCCCGTTCGCGGGTATGAGCGCGAATCCTCTCGGGGGCGCGCAGCGCCGTGGCCTCGACCTGCAGGATCTCGACCCGCCCCCTCAGCTTGGCTTCCTGAGCTCGGAGGCTGCTCAGCGAATAGCGCAGTGTGGTGATCTCGGTCCGAACAGCGACCACCGCGCCGGCGGCGAGCACCATGCCCACGGCCGCGGCGAGCAGCGCCCGCATCCACGGACCGGCATGCTGGAGGCGAACGTTCAGCACCGTTCGGCTCCCCGCAGCCGCGCGCTTCGAGCGCGCGGATTGCGGCCGATCTCGCTCGAAGACGGCGCGCGCCCGCGCCCGATTCGTCTGACGCGCGCCTGGCGCCCGCAGCCACAGACCGGCATCTCCGGGGGGCAGATGCAGCCGCGCTCTTCCTCGGCCAGGAAGCGTTTGACCCGCCGGTCCTCCCCGGAGTGGTAGCTGAGCACCGCGAGTCGGCCTCCGGGCCGCAGGCTGTCCAGAGCGGCGACCAGGCCGGTCTCGAGTTCTCCGAACTCGTCGTTGACCGCGATCCGAAGCGCCTGGAAGACCAGCGTCGCCGGGTGATGGCGGCGCCGTCTCTGCGGCACCGAGCGGACCGCGTCGGCCAGCTGCCGCGTGGTGTCGATCGGCTGGTGGTGCTTGAGAGCCGTCGCCAGCCGGCGGGGGTTGGGCACTCCGCCGTCGCGCAGTACCCCAGCGAGTTGATCGGCGGTCAGGCGGGACAGAAGTTCGGCCGCGGTCTCGCCTGCGCTCGGGTCGAGACGCATGTCCAGGGGACCGTCGGCCCGAAAGCTGAATCCCCTCTCTGGAGTATCGAGGTGGATGGAGCAGACTCCGAGGTCCAGGAGAACCCCGTCGACGTGGCTGCGGCCGCTGCCTGCGACGGCGTCGCGCAGGAAACTCAGGCGGGCGTGCACCAGTTGGACCCGGTTGCCGAAGCGCTCGAGACGCCGGGCGGCCCGCTTCAGGGCTTCGCGGTCGCGGTCGATGCCGATCAGGCAGCCGCTCGGACCGATCCTTTCGGCGATGCGTTCGGCGTGACCCCCGAGCCCGACCGTCCCGTCGACCACGCAGGCTCCCGGGACCGGGTCCAGAAGTTCCAGCACCTCGTCCACCATCACGGGGACGTGCGCCCCGCTCATTGCGCCCGGTCCCTGAGGTTGCCGGCGTGATAGTCGTAGTCGCCCGAAGTCGCCTGCATCTCCGCGGCGTAGCGGGCGCGGTCCCAGATCTCGATCCGGTCGTTCACTCCCAGGAACATGATCTCCCGCTCGAGACCGGCATGGCGGCGCAGGGTCGGCGGGATCAGCAGGCGTCCCTGTTTGTCCAGGCTCAGAGGATGGGGCGCGTGGAGTCGCTCGAGCCGCTCGCGCGAGGAGATCTGCAGGTCGCGGAATGAGTCGAGCAGACGTTCGAAGTCGGCGTGCAGATAGATCGCGAGATAGCCGTTCTTGGCGGTCAGGATGGCGGGACGCTCCGCCTGGGCGATAATAGAGCGGAAGTCCTTGGGAAGGCTGGTCCGACCCTTTTCGTCCAAGACGTGATCGGAGGAGCCTTGAAACATCCCACGCCCCCACAGCGGCAGGCAGACTGGTGAGAAGGAGGACCCACGGGATGGTGCGTCCCCCCCAAAGTCATACACCACCCCGTGGGCCCTTATCCCACGAAAACCCACCTTACTGGATGTAATCCCACCGTCAAGACTTTTTTTCGATGTTTTCGGATATTTTCCGAGTTACGGGACAAGACACGAAATCTCGTAGCTGCAGGTATCTGCAGACTCGATCTCTCGTGGGCCGGTCCGGTCAGCCTCGGGCCGTTGGCCGCAGGGACGGCCATTGACGGGCGTGCGCGGCACGCAGGTTCGCCACCACTTCCTCCCAGGCGGGCGCCAGCGAACCCTCCGGCGCCGTCCCGGATGGCCGTTCGCAGAGCGCGCCGAGCGATGCCGACACGCTCGCGGCCAGCGCGTCGAGGTCATAGCCGCCCTCGAGGGCCAGCACGATCCGCCCGCCGCAGAGATCGTCCGCCAGCTCGCGGAGCAGGCCCGTCAACCGGGCGTATCCCCGGGCCGACATCCGCATGGAGGCCAGCGGGTCGGCGGCATGCGCGTCGAAGCCGGCGGAGACCAGGATCATCTCGGGCCGGAATTCGCGCAGCAGCGGCGCGGCGACGCGCGAATAGACGGCCAGGTACTCCGCGTCGCCAGCCCCCGCCGGCAGCGGCAGGTTGACCGTCGCGCCCCTGCCAGCGTCGCGTCCGGTCTCCCGCAGCGCCCCCGTCCCCGGATAGAAGGGGAACTGATGGCTCGAGAGGTAGAGCACGTCGCGCTCGGACTCGAAGCTGTGCTGAGTTCCGTTGCCGTGGTGGACGTCCCAGTCGACGATCGCGATGCGCTCGAGACCCTCGTTCGCCCGCAGCGCCCGGGCCGCGATGGCCACGCTGTTGAACAGACAGAAGCCCATCGCCGCGTGACGCTCGGCGTGGTGCCCGGGAGGCCGCACGGCCGCGAAGCCGGAAGGCGCCTCGCCCCGTGCGACGCGCCGCGCCAGGTCCGTCAGGCTGCCGCTGGCCAGGCGCGCGATTTCGTAGGAGCGCGGCGAGACGCTGGTGTCGGGATCGATGCTGGCGCTGCGGCCGGCGAGAGCGCGCAGGGTCTCGAGGTGAGCGCGATCGTGCACTCGCAGAATGTCCTCGTCCATGGCGTCGCACGGCGCGATCGGCTTGAGTGCGTCTCCCAGCGGCGCGAGCGCTTCGTCCACGGCGCGCATGCGCTCGGGACGCTCCGGGTGGCCGGCGGGCGGAACGTGCTGGGTGAAGCGCGCGTCGCGCACGAGGAGAGGCCGCGGGGGCATTTCGCGGCGACGGTAACCGCCTCGAGTCCCGCCGACAACGCCCGGACCCGGAGCCGCGCTTCTCCGTCCGCGTTGACACGTACGGCCGGCTGGGGAATACAGCCCGCGTGACAGCCGCGCGCTGCATCGCGATCACGGGATTGGAAACGTTCGAGGGACGGGGGCTGGCGGAACGCCTGCTGGAGGATCCCTCCTCTCCGCGCATCGTCGCTCTCGACGTGCGCCTGCCGTCCGAGCTCGAGGGCCGGGTCGGCTACCACCCGCTCGACCTGAGCGAAGCGGAAGCCGGCCCCCGACTCGCCGAGGTGCTGGAGAAGGAAGGCTGCGAAACCGTCGTGCACGCCGCCTTTCTCCCCCGGCCCACGCCCGACCGCGAGCGCGCGCACGAGCTGGAAGTGGCCGGTTCGCTGCGGGTCATGGGCGCGGTCGCGAGCGCCGGGGTGAGCAAGCTGGTCGTGATCAGCACGGCCCAGGTCTACGGCGCGCGCGCCGACAATCCCGCCTATCTTTCCGAGGAGCACCCGCTGCGTCCCCCCGAATCCGCGCGGGCGCTTCGCGACCGGGCTCAGGTCGAATCGCTGCTGCGGATGTTCTCGGAGCGTCACCCGCAGATCGCGACGCTCTCGCTGCGGCCTTGCTGGGTGGTCGGACCCGGGTACGAATCGGCTGCCCTGTGCCACCTGTCGGCGCCGCGCGTCCGCCTGCCGCTGGGCTTCGACCCACTGGTGCAGTTCCTGCACGAGGACGACTGGCTGGACGCGCTCGTGCTGGCGCTGCGGCGAAACGTCCGTGGGGCGTTCAATCTGGCGGGCCGGGGCACGCTGCCGCTGTCCACGCTTCTGCGTCTGGCCGGCCGGCGCGTGCGCAAGCTGCCCCATCCGCTGCTCTCCCCGGCGACCTCCCTGCGCTGGCGGGGTCGGACGGGCGAGCCCGCCGCGGCGTTCTACGCCTATCTGCGCCACGGCTGGCTGGTCGACACCGCCCGCGCCCGCGCCGAGCTGGGCTTCCGCCCGCTGTACAGCACGCGCGAGGCCTGGCTGAGCCGATTCGTGGGGCAGCGGCTGAGGAAGTACGCGTGAGCGATCTGCAGGAGCTGATCGCATCGGTCGGGGCGCTGCGGCGGACGCTGGAAGGGCGCGGCGAGAAGGCGCCCCGGACGCCGCCCGCGGCGGAGAACTCGGCCGAAGCGTCCGCGTCCGTCGACCCGTCGTCGGCCATCTTCTCGCGGCTGTCGAACGTCGATCCGGCGCGCTGGCTCGCGCGGCTGCGGGAGAGGCTGCCGTTTCCGGTGCCCGCGGACGTCTCGCGAGAGGTGGACGCCTTCGGACTGGACCCGCCTTACCTGGAGCGCGCCCGACCGCTGCTCGATTTCCTGTTCGACCGCTGGTGGCGCGTTCACGTCTCGGGTCTCGACCGCGTCCCTGACTCCGCGCGCATGCTGCTGGTGGCCAACCGCTCCGGGATCCTGCCGTACGACGGACTGATGCTGGCACACGCCGTCGAGCGCGGGCATCGGGCGCAGCGGCGCCCGCGTCTGCTGGCCGCCGACAAGCTGATGTCGGGGCCTTTCGCCCAACCCATGCTGCGCCGCCTGGGAGCGGTGCGCGCCTGCCGCGAGAACGCCGCGCGCCTGTTCGACGAGGGCGAGTGGCTCAGCCTGTTTCCGGAGGGAGGCCGGGGGGCGCTCAAGCCCTATCGGCAGCGCTATCGCCTGCAGCGTTTCGAGTGCGGCGAGATTCTCTCGCTGGCGCTCCGGCGCCGCGCGCCGATCGTGCCCGTGGCGATCGTCGGCGGCGAGGAGATCCATCCGGTCGCGCTCCGCCCGGAGAAGCTGGAGCGTCTGCTCGGCACCGCCCTACCGCTGGCCCCGACCCTGCTGCTGGGGCCCGGGGCGCTGGTGCCGCTGCCCAGCCAGTGGCGGATCCGCTTCGGGTCGCCGCTGGAGGTCGGGGATCTGGACCCGGCGTCGGCCGAGGATCCGCTGACCGCGAATCGACTGAGCGAGCGCGTCCGCGCCGCGGTGGGGGAGCTGCTGGAGGACGAACTCGAGCGCCGCGATTCCGTCTGGTGACTAGTCCCGCCCGTCCTTGAGGTGCAGCTCGAACGACTCGAGCGCGCTGGCCAGCCGCTCGAGGTTCTTGTTGAGCGCCTCGACGTCGCTGCGCGTCGGAAGATCGACCACGCGCAGCACGCGCTCCACGGCGTCGTGAACCGTGCGCGAGATCTCGGCGCTGTCCGGCCCCGCCTCGTCCGCGCCGCGGTCGATCCAGCGGCGCACGTTCTCGCGCACGTCGGACAGGTTGTCGCTCATGTCGTCCATGCCGCGCCGCACCACGTTGTACAGCGTGTCGCCGCCTTTCTGGATCAGCTCGGTCAGCAGCGAATGCGTGGCGTCGCCGTCCTCGTCGAGTCCCTGCTTCTGATCGTCGACCACGATCTGCGACAGGATCAGAGGCGTGATCTCCTCGCCGGTCTCGTTGTCGATCACGCACACGTCCTGGCCCGAGCGAACCAGTTCCGAGATGCCCTTGAGCGTGATGTAGCGGCTCGCCTCGGTGTCGTAGAGCTTGCGGTTCGCGTAGCGCTTGATCAGGACGGCCATCGACTCGCGAGTATTCCACCCGCCCGGGAGCGGGTCAATTTTCCGGACGGCCGAAGACATGCCCGGCCATCCGCGCCAGACCTTCCAGCTCGTGAACGTCATCGGCCAGCAGCGGAATGCGGCCGACGTCCTCGGCTTCGAGCCGCGCGGCTTCGACCAGACGCGCGCCCATCCGCGCGTCGCGCCGGGCGAGCGCCGAGCGTCGCCGCGCGTGCTCGATCAGCGCGCCGGCCGCGGCCTTCGCATCGATTCCCGCGTCCACCCGGGCCAGACGCTTCTCCAGCCACGCCCGCTCCGGTTCGCTCGTCGAGTCGGTTTCCGGCCCGGACCGCAGTCGGTTGACCAGCAGGCGCACCAGACGGATGCGCTCGCGTTCCAGCCGCTCCAGGATCGCGCGGGCGCGCTGGACCTGGCGAGGATAGGCGCCGCAGAGCAGCACGAGT
>JAGWBS010000061.1:16233-19427 GCA_021295775.1 Pseudomonadota bacterium
ACTCGAACGCCAGCAGGAGATCCACGAACGCGCGCAGGAAGTCCAGGCCCGCGATCCGTTCCAGGACCCCGGTGACGATCTGGGAACCGCCGCGCAACAGCCGGAATCCGGCGCGTCCCAGGCCGCGTCCGGGAGCGAGCAGACCGCGCAGGAAGCGGCTCTCGAGAAAGCCGGTCAGCCGCCGGGGCGCGTCCAGGAACTCGAGCGCGTGCGCCGCCGGAGGGGTGTCGAGCACGATCAGGTCGTATTCGTCGCCCCGGGCGAGCTGGTAGAGCTTCTCCATGGCCGAGTACTCGCGGCTTCCCGACAGGGCGTCGGTCAGATTGCGGTAAATCGCGTTGGCGTGAATCCGCTCCCGCAGCTCGGTGTCCGCCGTCAGGCGTTCCAGCAATTCGTCGAACGTGCGCTTGGTGTCGAGCATCATCGCGTACAGGGCTCCGCCCCCGTTTCGCGCTCCGATGGGAACCTCCCGCGGCTCCTGGTCGATTCCGTCCAGCCCCAGAGCTTCCGCGAGCCGCCGCGCCGGGTCGATGGTCAGGACCAGCGCCTTCTTCCCGCGTCGCGCCGCCTCCAGCCCAAGCGCCGCCGCCACCGTGGTCTTGCCGACGCCGCCGGTGCCGACCGTGACCAGCAGACGCTGCTCGAGCCAGGTTTCCGGCTTCACCTGGCGGGTTCCGCCTGGGCCAGCGCCGTTTCGAACGCCCCGGCCAGAGCCAGCGTTCCGCCCGGTCCGTCGAGGGGCTGGGGCAAATCCGGGAGCACGAGCGCAGGCCGGCCGAAGCCCCGGCTCAGACGCTCGATCTGACCGCGTTCGCGCTCGGACCTGCGCGACCAGTCGCTCAGCTCCGCCGCGAGCGCGTCCGGCGCCAGCCATCCCTGGGGAGCGCCGGTCCCGTCCAGCCGGGCGAGAGCTCTCAGCAGCCGGTCCGCGTCGAGGGGGGCGTCCGGCGCGCTGCGGTTGCACACCGGGGCCTCCGCGCGGATGCCCAGTTCGGCCACCCGCTCGGCCAGCTCCAGGGCCTCGCTCACGGGCAACTCCTCGGGAAGAGCCACGCTCAGAAAGCGGGTACGGTCCGTGTCCCGAAGCAGCTCGCGCACACCGTCGACGTGCTTCCGGAGCGGTCCGGAGCGCAGCGTGCCGCGCACGGCGTCGGGAGTCGTGAGCAGGGACAGTCCGTGTCCGGTGGCCGGGGCGTCCAGGATCAGCAGCGGCCAGCGCGCCGCGCCGCGGTCTTCGAGCCGGCTCAGGTACCAGAGCTTCCCGAGCGTGATCAGATCGCGCCAACCCGGAGCCACGTCCAGCAGGCGCTGGAAGCCCGCGTTGGCCATCACGGCCCGCACCGCGCGCCGCAGGCCCAGCTGCAGTTCGAGATACTCGGTCAGGGTTTCGAGGGGGTCGATCCGCAGGTGATAGAGATCCCGGTCCAACTCGACCGGCGTTCTCGAAGCCTCGAAGGCCGAGGCCGGAGGGCTCGAGCTCAACAGCGGCGGCAGAACCGCCTCGGGCCCCGTCTCGACCGCGACCGCCCGGACTCCCGCGCGCGCGGCGGACCGCGACAGCGCCGCCACCAAGCTGCTCTTGCCGGTTCCGCCCTTGCCGCTGACGATCAACAGGCGGCGGCGGAGCAGACGCTCGAGCGCGGGGGACGTCGCTGGACTCACGCCTCGAAGCGATCCGGAGGGTCAGTCCTTGGAGCCGGCTTCGTCTTGACTGGGCGTGACGTCGATCTCCGGGGCTTCCTTCACTCCCGAGCGGAAGTTCTTGATGCCCTCGCCCAGCCCCTTGCCGATCTGGGGCAAGCGGCTGGCGCCGAAGATCACGATCACGATCACCAAGATGATGATCAGCTCGGTAGTGCCGAACATGCCCCGAGAATCGGTTAGCCTGCGCTCGAAGTCAACGCGGAGCGAGGAACCGACCGAGCGATGGACCCGGAGATCTTTAAGGCCTACGACGTTCGGGGTCTCTACCCGGAGCAGCTCGACGCCGCCGCCGCGTCCGCCATCGGACTCGCGCTGGCCGAGACCTGGGGCGAGGGCCGCGTGGTGGTCGGAAGGGACATGCGCGCCAGCGGCGAAGTCCTGCTCGACGCGCTGGTGGGCAGCCTGCGCGGCCGGGGAGTGAACGTGATCGACATCGGCCGCGTCGCCACGCCCATGGTGTACTTCGCCACCCGCGCGCTCGAGGCCGATGGCGGGGTGATGATCACCGCCTCGCACAACCCCGCCGCCTACAACGGCCTGAAGCTGTGCGGTCGGGCGGCGGTTCCGATCGGCATCGAGTCGGGATTGGCGCAGATCCGCGACCGGGCCCTGGAGCTGCACGGGGAATCCCCGGGCCGCGCGCGGGCCGAGCTCGAGCGGACGGACATCCGGGCTGCCTACTACGCCAGCCTGCTCGAGATGTTCCCGGCCCGGCCGCGGCTTTCGCTGGTCGTCGACGCCGGGAACGGCATCGCCGGCGAGGCGCTGTCCGGGCTGCTCGACCAGCTCCCGCTGCGGACCGAGCGCCTGTTCTTCGAGCCGGACGGACGCTTTCCGAACCACGAGGCCGACCCGCTCAAGCGGGAGAACCTGCGCGACCTGCAGCGCGAGGTGAGCGCGCGGTCCGCGGACCTCGGCCTCGCCCTGGACGGCGACGGCGACCGGGCCGTTTTCGTCGACGAGGCCGGCGATCCCGTCCCCGCCGATCTGATGACGGCCCTGCTGGCCGAGGTCGTGCTGGAAGAGGGGCTGCTGCGCTCCGGTCCCGGATCCCGGCTGGTCTACGACCTGCGTTCCAGCCGCGTGGTCGCGGAGACGATCCGGGCGCACGGTTCCGTGGCCGTCCGCAGCCGCGTGGGACACGCCTTCATGAAGGCGCGCATGCGCGAGCAGGACGCCTGCTTCGGCGGCGAGCTTTCGGGCCACTACTATTTCCGCTTCCCCAGCGGCTACGTGGCGGACGATGCCGCGGCGGCGCTGATGCTGGTGCTGTCGGCGCTGGAGCTGAGGCGGCGGCCGCTTTCGGAACTGTGGCGTCCCTTCGCCCGCTACAGTCAGAGCGGCGAGATCAATTCCCGCGTCGACGACGTTCCGCGCACTCTGGAGCGCGTTCGCCGCGCTTTCCCCGCCGGCGAAGCGGACGAACTCGACGGCCTCACGGTCTCGTTTCCGGAATGGTGGTTCAACCTGCGGCCCTCGAACACCGAACC
>JAGWBS010000062.1 GCA_021295775.1 Pseudomonadota bacterium
GTGCGTGGTCGTCATCCAGCCGCACTTCAGCTCGAACTCCTGGTTGAGCACCTTGGCCACCGGCGCCAGACAGTTGGTGGTGCACGAGGCGTTGGACACCACGTGATGGGAGGCCGGGTCGTAGACGTCCTCGTTGACGCCCAGGGCGAGGGTCGCGTCGGGCCCGGTCGCCGGCGCGCTGATGATGACCTTCTTCGCGCCCGCCTCGAGGTGTTTGGCGGCGGCCTCGCGCTTGGTGAACAGCCCCGTGGACTCGATCACGATGTCGACGCCGCGCTCCCCCCAGGCCAGCTTGGCCGGGTCGCGCTCGGCCGTGACCTGCAGGCTGTGCCGGCCGATGCGCAGCACGTCGCCGCTGACTTCCACCGGCTCGCGGAGCTGGCCGTGCACGGAGTCGTAGCGCGCCAGGTGCGCCAGCATCCCGGGATCGGTCAGGTCGTTCACCCCGACGAACTCGAGGTCCGATTCCGCGAGCGCGCTGCGCAATACGCTGCGGCCGATTCGGCCGAAGCCGTTGATGCCTACGCGAGCCGCCATCTTTTTCTCCCTCGGCAGGGTCCGCGCGGGCGCGCGGGGGGGCGCCCCCACCGGCGCCGCGCGCACGATAGCCTCACCCCCCGGACAGCGTCAACGAAGCCGGCGGTCGCGGGGCTCGCGGGGAGCGTTTGCTACCCTTTTTCGTCCGTGATCCTCGGAGCGGGCATCGATATCGTCGAGATCTCGCGCATGGAGCGGGCCCTGCAGCGCCAGGGCGAACGTCTGCGCCGGCGGCTTTTCACGCCGCGAGAACGGCGGGCCTGCGCGGGCCGGCGCCGCGAAGCCGCCGGCCTGGCGCTGCGCTTCGCGGCCAAGGAAGCCGGAATGAAAGCGGTCGGGACCGGCTGGGGGCAGGGCGTTCGCTGGCACGACTTCGAGACGCTGGAGACGCCCGAGGGCCTGCGCCTGGAGGTCGCCGGACGCGCCCTGGAACTGATGCGCGCCGGCGGCTTCGGCCGGGCCTGGCTCGCCACTTCGCTGACGCGCACGCACGCGCTCGCCCAGGTCGTCCTGGAGGCGGCCGCGGAGCGCGCCGCGGAAGCCTGAGGCCGCGGAATGTCGTCGCGGGCCGACGCGGGGGCGAGCGGGGAATCCGGCCGACCGGTTCGCGGGAACGACGGGCGGGCTCGGGCGGGGGGGGCTTTGCGGTGAGCTCGATCCTGTTCGTCAAGCTGTCGAGCTTCTACGCCGCGGTCGAGCAGGCCGACCAGCCGGCCCTGAAGGGCGTGCCCCTGATCGTCGGCGGCGATCCGGGAAAGCGGGGCAGCGTGACCTCCGCCAGCCCCGAGGCCCTGGCCGCGGGGGTCCGTCCCGGCATGGAGACGGCCGAGGCCCTGAAGCTGTGCCCCGGGGCCCAGGTCCGGCCCACGCGGCTCAAGCGCTACCGCGAAGTCGCGTCCGAGGTCCGGGAGTTGGTCCGGACGGTCACGGACCGCTTCCTGGAGTTCGACCTGGAGGGCACCTTCATCGAGAGCCCGCCGGAGGCGGACCCGCTGCAGCTCGCCGCCGAGCTCTGCGTGCGAGTTCAGGCCGAGCACGGAGTGCATGCGGTGGCGGGCATCGCCCCGACGCGCTTTGCCGCGTACCTGGCGGCCGAGGAGCCCGGACCCGGGGGAATCCAACAGGTACGGCCGGAGGATCTGCAGGGGTTTCTGGGCCGGGCGCGGGTGACCGAGCTGTGGGGCCTCGGCCCGTCCACGGCCGAGCGCCTGGCGGCCGTCGGCGTCGAGAGAGTGGCGGAGCTGCGCGAGATGCCGTTCGAGGACCTGCGCGAGATCGCCGGGCGCAACGCGCAGAGCTTCCTGGATCTGGCCCGGGGCCTGCCCGAAGAGCCGATCCGGCCGATGCCGCGGGCCAAGTCCCTTTCGCGGGAGCGGACCCTGGAGCGGCCCAGCTCGGACCTCCGCTGGCTGGCGGAAGGACTCTTCGAACTCGCCGCGCAGCTCGAGGGCGTGCTGTCGCGCGAGCGGCGCGTGGCGCGGACGGTCAGCCTGGGCCTGGGATTCGCGGACGGCACCCAGGTCAGCCGGACTCAGACCGGCGCGGTCGATCTGGCGGAGCGCGACGACATCGGAGAGGTCGCTGTGCAACTGCTGGAGCGGACGCCGGCAGGGGCGCGCCCGGTGCGCCGGCTGCGCCTGCGTCTCTCCGGCCTGGGCCGGGCCGAGAGCGGGGAGGGGCAGCGCCAGTTGCGGCTGTTCTGAGGCGGACGTCCGCCGGGGCGAAATCCACGGCCAGGGGGTAACCTGCCCGGTGGATGAGCGACTTCCACCAGACCGGAGTGGTCACGACCCTGCCCCGCCTGGGGCTGGAGTCCACCGGCCGGATGGTCGCGGAACTGACCCACCACGCCCGTGGCCAGCCGGTCAGTCTGGTCCTGCCCTGTCTGCACAGCGAGATCCACGGCCCGGCGCTGAAGCGCATCGTGGAGGTGCTGGCGGACGTGCCCTACCTGCACGAAGTCGTGGTCAGCGTATCGGGCACGTCCCGGGCGCCGGAGTTCGAGCAGGTGCGGCGGTTCTTCGAGCCCGTCCGCCGCGCGACCTGCGTCTGGGGCAGCGGGCCGAACGTCGGCGGCCTGCTGGAGCGCATGCGGCGCATCGGCCTGGACGCGGGGCAGGACGGCAAGGGCCGCGCGGTCTGGCTCGGGATCGGCTACGCGCTGGCGCGCGGCGAGTCCGCGTCGCTGGTCTTCCACGACTGCGACATCCTGGGCTACGACGCCGATTTCCTGGCCCGGCTGTGCTTTCCCGCGGTTCACCCAAATCTGGGCTACGACTACGTCAAGGGTTACTACAGCCGCGTGACCGACCGCCTCTACGGCCGGGTCACCCGGCTGCTGGTCACGCCGCTGGTGCGCTCGCTGCGCCGCACCCTGGGCAACCTGCCCCTGCTCGATTTCATCGACAGCTTCCGCTACCCGCTGGCCGGCGAGTTCGGCATCACCACGGCGTTGGCGCGACAGATCCGCATCCCGAACGACTGGGGTCTGGAGCTCGGCCTGCTCTCCGAGGTCTTCCGCAACACCGCCCCGCACCGCGTCTGCCAGGTGGAGCTGTGCGACAACTACGACCACAAGCACCGCCCGCTCTCGCCCGGCGACGCCGCTGAAGGGCTCAACCGAATGGTGATCGACATCGCGACGTCGCTCTACCACAACCTGGCCAGCGTGGGCGTGCAGTTCGACGCGGGTTTCCTGAACACACTCTGCGCCGCCTACCTGCGCCAGGCGCAGGACAGCGTCTCGGCCTACGCCGACGTCGCGCTGATCAACGGCCTGCACTTCGACCAGCACGACGAGGAAGTGATGGTCGAGACCTTCACGGCCGGCCTGCGGGCCGCGGGCCTGGCGTTCGTGCGCGACCCGATGGCGCGGGAGCTGATCCCGAACTGGCACCGCGTGCTGGCCGCCATGCCCGAGTTCCCCAAGGACCTGCTGCAGATCGTCGACCGCGACGCCCGCGGGCCTTCCCTCTAGGCGTCCTCGAACCAGTCCCAGTTCCAGGGGTCGATGCTCTCGAAGGGGCCGGCGACCAGCCGACGGAGCCGGATTTCCGGGTCGAGCCCGCGGCCCGCCGCGTCCCACTCGGGGCTGCGCGCGCGCAGCTCGTCGGCGACCTGAAGCGGGGGCTCGTCCAGGTAGTAGACGTTGACGACGCGGCCGGGGGGCAGGGCGTACGGGTCGGCCTGCGGGTCGGGCCGGGAGGGGCCGGGGCCGCGCGGGGGAGAGCTGACGAAGCTCCACACGCCCGCCACGCCGGGCACTTCGAGCGCGTCCGGAAAGCGCGTGCGGTCGAGCCATTCGGTCACGGCGTCGTACTCGGCCGGGTCGGGGACGTCGAAGCAGGAGACGTAGACGCCGCGCTGGGGCCGGTAGGGCAGGGCCTCGGGGGCGACCAGCACGCGCGGATGGACGCGCGCCTGGACGAACAGGAACGGCCCGTTCAGGTGCGACTCGCGAAAACGGTGGAAGCGCGGACCGATCGCCGCCAGCCGTGCGCCCAGGTTGCGGAACTCGTCCAGCGTGCGCTCCACCGGCGCGGTCATCAGGTAGAGCGTCACGTAGTGGATCCGGTCGAGCGCGGGCTCCGCGCTGGGCCGGTGCCTCTCCCGGCAGGCGGGCGTGCGCACCCAGCGCTGCCCGTGGGCGATCCCCGGCAGCGCCCGGTTCTCGGGGACGTGGTCGAGCTGGTGCCAGCGGTTGTAGGCGTGGTGCTCGCCCGGGTCGGTCACCTCGGTGAACGAAAAGAAGCCGACCCTGACCTTGTTCACCCGCTCCCCGCGCCTCCCCGGCGGCCCGTCGAGCCGCCGGGGGCGAGTGGTGCCCAGAACTGGACTCGAACCAGCACTCCCTTGCGAGAACCAGGTCCTGAACCTGGCGCGTCTACCAATTCCGCCATCTGGGCACGCGGCGCTTCGCCCTCGCGGGCGGGCGCAGGGCGGAGGTTTGCAGACTGGCCGAGGTTTCTCAACTCGCCGGGTCCGGATCCGCTTCCAGTTCCGCGACGCGCTTGCCGATCCGCTCCCACTCGGCGTAGAGCTCGGCCGCGCGCTCAAGCAGCTCCCGGCGCTGGAGTTGCAGTTCCCGCATGCGCTCCCCGTCGCGCGCCAGCCCGGGTTGCGCGAACAGCCCGTCGATCTCCTGCAGCGACGCCTCGGCGGCCTCGATCCGGGTCTCGATCTCGGCGCCGCGCTTGTGCAGCTCCCGCAGGCGCGCCTTGGGGCGCGGGCGCGCACTGCCGCGCGGCTTGGGACGCGGGGCGGGCTCGGCGGCGGGTGCCTCGGCGGACTCGCTCTCCAGACGCCGGGCGTAGTCGTCGTAGCCGCCCGCGAAGCTGCGCACGCGGGAGCCGCGTGCCGCGGGCGTCACTTCGACCACGCGCGTGCACAGCGCGTTCAGGAAGCGCCGGTCGTGGCTGATCGCGACCAGGGTGCCCGGGTAGTCGGCCAGCGCGTCGGTGAGCACGTCGAGCCCCTCGATGTCGAGATGGTTGGTGGGTTCGTCCAGCAGCAGGGCGTTGGCGCGCGAAAGCGAGAGCTGGGCCAGCGAGAGCCGGGCCTTCTCCCCGCCGGAGAGCACGCCGACGCGCTTGTCGACGTCGGAGCCGGAGAACAGGAACGCGCCCAGCAGCCCGCGCAGGCGGGGGAAGTCGGCGTCGGCCGCGTGCTCGGCGAGCTGCTCCAGGACGCTCTTGCGGGGGTCGAGCGCGTCCAGGCGGTGCTGGTCGTACAGGGCGGCCCGCACTCCGTGGCCGGTCTCGACCCGGCCCGAGTCCGGCTGCAGCGCGCCGGCCAGCAGCCGCAGCAGGGTGGACTTGCCGGCGCCGTTCGGACCGACCAGCGCGACCCGCTCCCCGCGCGAGACGCTCAGCTCCAGGCCCGAGTAGACCGGCATCCCCGCGTAGCTCTTGGCGACCTCCGTCAGGCGGAAGACCCGCTCTCCGGAGCGCGCCGAGATCTCGAAGCGCGCGCGCATGCGGGGCGCCTCGCGCTCGCGCGGCAGCGCCTCGAGCTGCTCGCGGAGCCGCTCCAGGCGCTTCTTGCGGCTCTGCGCCTGGCGCGCCTTGGTCGCCTTGGCCCCGAAGCGATCCACGAAGCGCTGCTGGGCCGCGATCTCGCGCCCGAGATTCCGCGCGCGGGCGCTGCGCTCTCCGCCGCGCTGCAGGCGCAGCCGCTCGTAGGCGCTGTAGTTGCCCCGGTACTTTTCCAGCCGCCCGTCGCGCAGCTCGGCGATGCGGGTGACGTGGCGGTCCAGGAACGCGCGGTCGTGCGAGACCACCACCACCGCCCCTGGATACTCGCTCAGGAAACTCTCGAACCAGGCGATCGAGGGCAGGTCCAGGTGGTTGGTGGGCTCGTCCAGCAGCAGCAGGTGCGCGCGGGCGGCCAGCAGCTTGACCAGCTCCAGGCGCATCAGGCGGCCGCCGGCGAACTCGCGCAGGGGGCGCCGCCACTGCTCCGGTCCGAACCCCAGGCCGGTCAGGATCGCGCGCAGCTGGGTCTCGGCCTCGAAGCCGCCGGCGCGCTCGAATTCCGCGCCCAGCTCGTCGTAGCGCCGGACGAGCGACTCCGGCAGCGCCTGCCCGTCGCCGCCGCGACGGGAGATCTCGGCCTCGGCGTCCCGGATCCGCTGCTCCAGGGCGCGCAGCGGCGCGAGCGCCGAGGACGCTTCCTCGAACACCGTGCGCGGGCGCTCCAGGTCGATCTCCTGGAGCAGGTAGCCCAGCCGGGCTCCCTTGCGCAGCCGCACGCGGCCGTCGTCGGGGGCGTCGATCCCCGCCAGGATGCGCAGCAGGGTCGTCTTGCCGCTGCCGTTGGGACCGACCAGACCGATCCGGTCTCCGTCGGCGATGCGCAGCGTCACGTCCGCGAACAGAGTCCGGGAGCCGAACGCCCTACTCAGTCCACTGGCGTCGAGCACTCTTCCTCCGGCCGTGCGCGGCGCAAACCCTAGCAGAGCCGGAATTGCCCGAGTCCGGCGCTGTGGTATTTTCGGGCAGATGCGCACCAGCCGGCAGATCGAATACGCGCTCTACGGCCTTTTCGACCTGGCCTACCACGGCGGGCCGCGGCCGATCCGGCTGAGCGAGGTCGGGCGCCGCCAGGAGATTCCGGCCCGCTATCTGGAGCAGATCTTCGGCCGCCTGCGCCGCGCCGGCCTGGTGCGGAGCAAGCGGGGGCCGGGCGGCGGCTACCTGCTGGCGCGCCCGGCCGGGCAGATCAGCCTGGCCGACATCGTGCTCGCGCTGCAGGGCACGCTGCTGGCCCGGGCCGAATCGGACCCCGCGCAGGGCAGCCCCGAGTTCGTCTGGGATCTGCTCGAGGGTGCGCTCGACGAGTCGCTCGCCCGGCGCACGCTCGAAGACCTGTGCGCGGAGGCGGCGCGGCGCGGGCTGGAGCGCGCGGGCGAGACGCCGGCGATGTACGAGATCTGATGCCGGGCCACGGACCGACCGACCGGGTTCCCGAGCCGGCCGACGGGCCGTCCTGGCACGACCGGGCCGGGGCGCGCATGGACCCGGGCCAGGGAGAAGTCCGCCTGCCGCGCGAGCTGATGCTGGAGATCTATGGGCACGCGCGCGAGTGCCACCCGGAGGAGTGCTGCGGGGTGGTGGTCGGCCGTCCCGATCCGGCGGGCTGGCGGGCCGTGCGCTGCAGCAACGTCCAGAACGCGCGGCGCGCCCAGGGCGATTCGGACCTGGACGCTCGCCACGCCTTCTGGATCGACGAGCGGGAGCTGCTCGAGGCGCTGAAGCGCGCCGAGGGCCGGGGCGAGCAGTTGCGCGCCATCTACCACTCGCACGTGGACACCGCCGCGTACCTGTCCCACGAGGACCTGCGCGGGGCGCTCGGGGCCAACGGCCAGCCGCAGTGGCCCGGTACGGCGCAGATCGTGGTCTCGGTCTGGGAGGACGGGGTCCGCGGGGCGGGCTGGTTCGCCTGGGACGACGCCGGGGAGCGCTACCGCGGCCGTCCCATCGCCTCGGACTGAGGCGCGGGCCGGCTCACTCCTCGTCTTCGAGCTCGGCCTCGGCGGCGAGCTTCTGCTGGATCGACGCCGGCGTCTCCTCGTAGTGCGAGAACTCCATCGAGAACGACCCCTGGCCGCCGGTCAGGCTGGTCAGGTCGGAGGCGTAGGAGAGCACTTCGGACATCGGCACCTGGGCCTTGACCACGTCGGTCGCGCCGCGCGAATCGACGCCCGCGACCTTGCCGCGCCGCCCGTTCAGGTCGCCCATGATGTCGCCGACGAAGTCGCCCGGCACCGCGATCTCCATGTCCATCACGGGCTCGAGCAGCGTCGGCCTGGCGCTCGACACCGCCGCCTTGATGCCCTTGCTGCCGGCGGTCTTGAACGCCATCTCCGAGCTGTCCACCGAGTGGTACTTGCCGTCGATGCAGCGGATGACCAGGTCGGTCATCGGGTAGCCGGCGTACATCCCCCGCTCGCAGGCCTCGCGCACGCCCTTCTCGACCGCGGGGATGTACTGGCGCGGGATCGAGCCGCCGTGGATCTCGTCCACGAACTGCACGCCGGAGCCGCGCTCCCCGGGCTCGACCGTCAGGAAGCAGACCCCGAACTGCCCGCGCCCGCCGGACTGCTTCTTGTGCTTGCCCTCGACGTGGTCGACCCGGGTTCGGATGGTCTCCAGGTACGGGACCTTGGGGGGGTTGAGCTTGACGTTCACGCCGAACAGACGCCGGAGCTTTTCGAGCGTGACTTCGATGTGAAGCTGGCCCAGGCCGTTCAGCAGGAACTCTCCGGTGCGCTCGTCGCGTCCCAGGCTCAGGCTGGGATCCTCGTCCGCCAGCCGGTTGAGCGACTCGAAGACCTTGTCCTCGTCGCCCTTCTCCTCGGCCTCGACCGAGAACGAGATCACCCCGCGCGGCGCCTCGGGCGTGGGAAAGCTCAGGCTGGACTTCTCGGCGCAGAGGGTGTCGCCGGTGCGGGTGTCCTTGAGCTTGGGGATGGCGGCGATCTCGCCGGCGCGCACCGTCTGCACTTCGCGGGTGCTGTCCGCCTGCAGACGCAGGATCTTGGTGATGCGCTCCTTGGTGCGGGTGCGGGCATTGGCCAGGGTGGAGTCGAGCGAGATCTGGCCAGAGACCACCCGGAAGATCGAAAGCGTGCCGGCGTAGCGGTCGGCGATCGACTTGAACACCAGCGCCGAGGGCGCGTCGTCGGCCGCGCCCAGCGAGACTTCCTCTTCGCCCTGCACCGCGCTGCGCGGCTCCATCTCGGAGGCGTCGGGCAGGATCCGCTCGGCAGCCCAGATCAGACCGGTTCCCCCGACGCCGCGCGCCGCCGCGGCGCACATCAGCGGCAGCAGGCTGCCCTCGCGCACCCCCTTGCGCAGCGTGTCGAGGACTTCTTCCTCGGAGATCTCGCCGCTTTCGAGGTACTTCTCGAGGATCGCGTCGTCGCCCTCGGCGACCGCCTCGACCATCTCCAGGTGCGCGGCCTCGATCTCGTCCGCCAGTTCGGCCGGCGGGTCGACGGTCTCCACGCCGCCGTCGGCGCAGCGCCGCATGCGGCCGGACAGCAGGTCGACGAAGCCCTCGAATTCCTCGCCGCTGCCCACCGGATAGTGGAGCGGGACCACCCGCACGCCGAAGAGTTCCTCGGCCTGCCTGGCGCAGACGCCGAAGTCGGCCCGGTCGAGGTCCATCTTGTTGGCGACCGCCACCAGCGCGACGCCGCGCTCGCGCGCCTGCCGGAAGGCCTTCTCGGTGCCGACGCGCACGCCGTCGCGGGCGGAGAGCACCAGCACGGCGGAGTCGACGGCGTTGAGCGCCGCCTGCATCTCGCCGGCGAAGTTGGAGTCGCCCGGCGTGTCGATCAGCGTGTACGAGCCGTCCTCGCGCTCGAAGCTGCAGATCGAGGCCGAGATCGTCACCCGGCGCGCCTTCTCCTCGGGCTGGTAGTTCATGAAGGAGGTGCCGTCCTCCACGCTGCCCTGGCGGCCGGTCACGCCCGCCGCGACCAGCAGCGAGTCGGCCAGCGTCGTCTTTCCGTCGCCGCCGTGTCCGATCAGGGCGAAGCAGGTGGCTCGATCCGCGCACATGAGGATGCGTCCTCCCTCGGGTCAGTCGGGCCGCCCGGAGTGGGCGGCGAGCCTGCGCTCGTAAATCATTCGCACCCCCTCCAGGGGCAGGAAGGGCTCCACGCGCTCGATCGTCTGGGCTTCGAGGGCGATCAGGTTGGCCAGCCCTCCCGTGGCGACCACGGGCGCCCGTCCCCCGAGCTCCTTGCGCAGCCGGCCGATCAGGGTGTCGACCATGCCCGCGTAGCCGAAGAGCATGCCGGACTGCAGGTTGTGGGTGGTGTTGCGGCCGATCGCGCTGGGCGGCCGGACGATCTCCACGCTCGACAGGCGCGAGGCGCGCGCCACCAGCGCCTCGAGCGAGACCAGCACGCCCGGGAAGATCGCGCCGCCGACGAAGGCTCCGTCCTCGGAGATGCAGTCGAAGCTGGTGGCGGTCCCGAAGTCGACCGCGATCGCCGGGCCGCCGCCCACCAGTTCGCAGGCCGCCACCGAGTTGACGATCCGGTCGGCGCCGACCTCGCGCGGGTTGTCGACGCGCAGCGCCATGCCGGTGCGCACGCCCGGCCCGACCACCACCGGCTCGCGGCCCACGATCTTTTCGCAGGTGCGCTCGAAGATCGGCAGCAGGGGAGGCACCACGCAGGCGATGATCGAGGACTCGACCTGGCCCAGCGAGACCCCCGCCAGCTCGAACAGCGAGCGCAGCGTGGCGGAGGTCTCGTCCGAAGTGTCCTGGCGGTGCGTCCCCAGCCGCCAGTGGTGCAGGAGCGTGTGGCCGTCGAACAGGCCGAGGGCCACGTGCGTGTTCCCGATGTCGATGGTGAGCAGCATGAGGCGCCTAGACTGCCTCCTCCGAGAAGGTCGAGACCCTCGCCGTAGATCTTCGAGTCACAAGGCTTTTTCCGTTCTCGGCTTGCGGCCGCCGAGCCCTCGATGGTCCGATCCCCGGATCCGCAGGCGGCATCGCGAGCCGGGCCGGGCAGGCCCGTCCAGCGGCCGATTCTGCGCCTGCGGGATCCATCCGGCCAGTTTACCTCTTTCGAACCGGTTCAACGGCGCCCGCGGCCCGATCCGGTCGCCCGGCGCCGAGCCCGCGGCCGCGCCTCACCGGGGCGCCGCAGCCCGTCCCGGGCGGGGTTGGCCCCGGGGGTATACTGTCGCGATCCACTGTCCTCGGATCGAGATGCTCGCTGCCCATTTGGAGATCGAGCGGTTCCCGGCCCTCGTCCGGCGCAGGCTCTGAGCCGTCTGGTGCGGCGGCCCGAGTACTTCCTGTACGGCAGCCAGTTCTCGCTCTACAGCGGGAAAGCCCGCAGCTACCTGCGCAAGAAGGGAGTGCGCTTCGAGGCCCGCTCGACCTATCACCCGGGCTACGCGCGGGCCGTGGCGGCCATCGGGCACGTCTACCAGCCCATCCTGGAGACGGCGGCGGGCGAGTTCGTGCAGGACACGACCGAGATCATCGACTTCGTCGAGTCGCGGCGGCCGCGGCCCCCGGTCTATCCCAAGGGCGCCTGCCAGCGGCTCGCGGCGCTGCTGCTGGAGCTGTACGGCGACGAGGGACTGCTGCGCCCGGCGATGCACTATCGCTGGAACTTCCCCGAAGCCAACGACGCCTTCCTGGCGGCCGAGGTCGCCCGGAGCACCGGCCCGGCCGCGCTGCCTCTGCCGGAGGAAGATGACCCCTCGGCCGCGGGGCGCGTGCGCTGGAAGCTGATCTCGTCGCTCATGCGCGAGCGGAGGCTGCCGGCGTTCGGGGTGACTCCGGCGAGCGTCCCGGCGATCGAGCAGGGGTACGCCGAGCTTCTGGACCGGCTGGAGGCGCACTTCGAGCGCTATCCCTACTTCCTCGGCGGATGCCCGTCGATCGGCGACTTCGGCATGATCGCGCCCCTCTACGCCCACCTGGGCCGCGACCCCGAGCCGCTGCGGCTGATGAAGGATCGCGCCCCGAGCGTGCACCGCTGGGTCGAGCGCATGAACGCCGGCGACTCCGACATGCCGGAATTCCCCTCCCAGCCCCCCGACTTCCTCCCCGGGGACGAGGTCCCCGAGACGCTGATCCCGATCCTGCGCCTGGCGGCCCGCGACCACCTGCCGCAGCTGCTCGGCATCTTCGCCCGCGTCGAAGCCTGGCTGGCCGCGCACCCGGAGGTCGGCCCGGGCGATCAGGTGCCCGGATCCGGCACCGGAATGCTGGTGACGGGGGGCCCCTTCGGGAGCCACGAGATCGAGCTGGGCGGAACGCGAATCGAGATCGCCGTCCGCCACTACTCCATCTGGATGGCCCAGCGGCCTCTCGACCACCACGCGTCTCTCGACCCGGCCGACCGCGACCGCGCCGACCGCCTGCTCCAGGCCACGGGCCTGCACCCCCTGTTCGACCTCAACCCGAGCTTCCGCCTCGAACGCCGCGACCACAGGGAATTCTTCGCGAGCCCGTCGGCCTGAACTTCGGGGCTGGACTCGGCCATGAACGGGTTCCCGTTCGATCTCGAGCGGTCCGGCTTCGCGCGGCCGGCTTGGCTCGAGCTGAAAAGGGCGGGTCGAGAGGCTCGGCGGGACGGACGGAAACGGCCGCTAGGGATCCTTCGGGCGCAGCGTGACGTCGCCGGCGAGGATGCGGCGGGGGCCGGCGGGGGTTTCGACCAGCAGCGCGCCGCTCGGGTCGACGCCACGGGCGGTTCCGCGGATCTCGGGGGTGCCGGGGCTGTTGACCGTGACGGGGCGGTCCTGCATGCGGAAGAAGCTTCGCCAGTCGTCGAGCAGGCGGGGGAAGTCGCCGGCGTCGATGCGGTCGAGCTGACGCTCCAGTTCGGTCAGCAGTGCCTGGGCGAATTCGAGGCGGTTGATTTCGCGGCCGCCGGCCAAGTAGAGGCTGGTGGCGGTGTCGCGCAGCTCGGGGGGGAATTCGCCGCGGCGGGTGTTGAGGTTGATTCCCACGCCCAGCACGGCCGAGGCCACGCGCGCGCCCTGGAGCTGGGCCGGCAGGTTGATGCCGCTGGTCTTGCGGCCGGCGATCAGCACGTCGTTGGGCCACTTGATCTCCAGCTCGGCCTCCGGGCCGAGCGCCTGCCGGCAGCAGCGCGCCACCGCGAGCGCGGCGGCGAACACGTAGGAGTGCAGGGCGTCGGGGGCCAGGCGGGGACGCAGCAGCAGCGACAGGTACAGGCCGCGGCCGGGGGGAGAGAAGAAGCTGCGGCCCAGGCGTCCGCGGCCGGCGGTCTGGCGGTCGGCGACCACCAGCGTGCCGGCGGGCGCGCCGCCGGCCGCCAGCTGCTCGCAAACCCGGTTGGTCGAGTCGGTCGAGTCGAGGATCTCGATCCGGCGGCCGATCCAGCGGGTGGCCGGCCGCAGCCCGCTCAGCGCTCGAGCCATTCCAGCGCGATGTCGGCGGCGGGCGCGGAGTGGGTCAGGGCTCCGACCGAGATCTCGTCAACGCCCGTGGCGGCGACCGCGGCGACGTTCTCCAGCCGGATCCCCCCGCTGGCCTCCGTCCGCACGCGCCCCTGCGCCAGCTCCACGAAGGCGCGCGTCGACTCGGGCGGCTGATTGTCGATCAGGATGGCGTCGGCGCCCGCCTCGATGGCCTCGCGGGCCTGCTCGAGGGTTTCGACCTCGACGCGCACGCGCAGGTGGCGCGAACCCTGCGCGCGCACGCGCTCGACGGCGGGCGCGACCCCGCCGACGGCCTGGAGGTGATTGTCCTTGATCAGGATCCCGTCGAAGAGCCCGAGGCGGTGGTTGCCGCCCCCGCCGCAGCGCACGGCGTACTTCTCCAGGCTGCGCCAGCCGGGCGTGGTCTTGCGGGTGTCGACGATCTCGGCCGGCGCGTCGCGCACGGCGTCGCAGAACTCGCGGGTGCGGGTGGCGATCCCGCACAGCCGCTGCAGGAAGTTGAGCGCGGTGCGCTCGCCTGCCAGGATGGCCTGCGCCGGTCCCCGCACCCGCGCCAGCTCGTCGCCGTCGTCGAGCCGGTCGCCGTCGCCGGCCCGCGGCTCGAGTTCCGCCCCCAGCCTTTCGAACGTCGCCCGCGCCACCTCGAGACCCGACAGCACCAGGCTCTGGCGGGCTTCGATCCGGGCGTGGCCGGGGGCTTCCGGGGGGAGCAGCGCGGCCGAGGTCGCGTCGCCCGGGCCGATGTCCTCGGCCAGCCCGGCGTCCACCAGACCGATCCAGCCCGATCGGGGCGGCATCGCGATCAATCGCACCTCCCGGCGGCTCCCGCCGCGCCCGGATGATAGCGCCCGCGGCCGGCTACCCGGAAGCTCCCGTTCGGACTCCGCGCGGGTCTGCCCGGATGCGGATCGGGACGCGGAGTCGGCCGCGGAATCGGGGCTGTGCGCCGTGCTTTCATCTGGGATACTGGTCGGGAGGGGTCGATCTTGGTCGCGCGATGATGCGCTGGGCCGGACGTGCGGGGCTGCTGGCGGTTTTTCTTCTGGCCGGCAGCTCCGCGGTTCTCGGCCAGACCGACGATCCACCCGCGGAAGAGGCCGCGGCCATCGAGAGCATCACGGTGGTGGGCACGGCCATCCGGGGCACTCCGATCGACTCGCCCTACGCCGTCGCGGTGGTGGCGCGCGAAGAGCTGGAGCGGCAGGGCTCGCCGCTGATGACCGACCTGTTCAAGAGCATGGGCGTCAGCCACGGCGTCGTCGGCGAACGCAGCAGTTGGTACAACTCCAGCCAGTCCGGCACGATTCTCGAGAGCGTTTCGAACGTCAATCTCCGCGGACTGGGAGCGTCGCGGACCCTGGTGCTGATCAATGGCCGCCGCCAGACCTACATCCCGGCGAGGCTGATCGGCGGGCGCTTCGTGGACGTCAGCGTTCTGCCCGCGATCGCCCTCGACCGCCTCGAAGTGCTGAAGGAGGGCGCCAGCGCGATCTACGGCTCGGACGCCGTCAGCGGCATCACCAACTTCGTGACCCGCCGCGACTTCGACGGCCTGGAGATGATCGCCACCTACGAGGGCTTCGACGGGGCGAACCGCGCGACCCTGGGCGGGATCTGGGGCGGCGACGTCGGCGACGCGCAGGTCGTCATCGCGCTGGAGCACGACTACCGGGGAGAGCTGCAGTCCCGGGAGCGGAGCTGGTCGCAGCAGCCCCTGCTCACCCCTGGCGGGCGAGCTGGTCGACGCTGGGAAACCCCGGCCACTTCTGGTTCCCCAATCGCCCGCTGGACGCCGCTCTGACCCCCAAGGAGGAGTTCGGCGGCGATCCCCGCCACTTCTCCTGCCTGCTGAGGTTTTCGCTCTGGGTCAACATGATCGAGGAGATGCGCAAGACGCGCAGCTTCGCCGAAGTCAACGGGCCCTGGGGGGACCGGGGCAGCTACCATTTCGAGGCCCTGTGGTCGGACTCCGTGATTCCCCACTGGGTTACGCAGCCTTCCTACCCCGGCTTTCACCACCTGACCAAGGGCCTCGCCCAGATCGGACCCGAGCATCCGGGCCGGCGGGAATTCTGCGGCCGCCACGGTGGGGCTGAGGGAGAGTTCGGCGACGAGTGCGCCGGTTCGGACAACTGGTACTTCCGCGGACGGCCGTTCGGGTACGGGTCCACCGCCCGCACTCTCACCCGCAAGTCCCGCACCTGGCCCCTCGCTTTCTCCCTCGAAGGCGAATTCGACGGCTTCGGCGGCCGGGAGATGACCTACGACCTGGGCGTTTCCTGGTCCCGCAGCGAGAACAACCTGAACAAGCCCGGGATCTTCACCGAGCGGATGTTCCTGGCCTTCCGCGGCTACGGCGGGCCGGACTGCGGCGTCGGTGTGGTTCCCGACCGCGAGCTGGCGCAGGGGATGCGACTCGGGCCGACCGAGGGCAGGACGCCCGGCGCGGACGGCTGCCTGTACTACAACCCTTTTAGCAACGCCCTCGAGTTCTCCGACCAGCCGCCGGGCTCGCCTTTCCACGACCTGCCGAATCCCGACTACCGCCCCGAACTGGCGAACGACCCCGAACTGGTGCGCTGGCTCAACGGCGGGGTCAGCGACCGCAGGAGCGAGACCGAACTGCTGGTGGGCGACTTCGCCCTGAGCGGAAGCTGGATCGAGGACCGGCTCGGCTATGCCTTGGGCTATCAGTTCCGCCGCTTCGTCGCCGAGGGCGACCCCAACGAGCTCGGAGCCTTCACGGCGCATCCCTGTCCGGTGCTGGGCGATCTGGACTGCGGGCTCGAGGACCGCATCGGGCCGTACATTACGACCTCGATGAACTACCCTTACCGCGAAGACCAGACCGTTCACCGCGTCTTCGGCGAGCTCGCGATCCAGTTGAGCGAGCCGATCGACGTCCAGCTCGCCGCCGACTACGAGCGCTACGACCAGGCCAGCAGCGTCGATCCCAAGCTCGCGCTGCGCTGGCGCCTGTCTGACTACCTGACCCTGACGGGCTCGGTCCAGACGACTTTCCGCACGCCTTCGGTGGACGACCTGACGCCCGACGTCCCGCTGACGACCTACCAGTACGCGCGCCCGGCGGGGACCTGGGTGCCCATCGACCGCTACGGCGACCCCGACCTCGATCCCGAGCGGGCGTTCACCTTCAATCTGGGGCTGATCGCGTTCCCGACCCCGAGCATCGAGCTGACGGTCGACTACTGGAACTACGACTTCAAGGACGTGATCGGCGACGTGCCCCACAACCTGGTGGTCCGCTTCTACAACGATCCGGCCACCCGCGACCAGGTCAGCCGCTACCTGCACTGCAGGCAGGGACGGGCGGACCCGCCGGGCGTCTCCTGCGCGCCCCGGGAAATCGTTCGGGTGGAGCTGCCCCTGCTCAACTGGCCGGGGGTCGAGACCGCGGGAATGGACTGGCAGCTCAGCGGCTGGTACGAGTGGGGCCCGGCCGCCTGGTCGCCCGGCTGAGCGGCACGCACACCCTCGACTACCGGATCAAGGCGCTGTATCTGGACCACCTGGAGATC
>JAGWBS010000063.1:0-13171 GCA_021295775.1 Pseudomonadota bacterium
GCCTGCCGACCGAGTGCGGCGACATCAACATCAATTCGTTCCTGGGCGAGCGCCCGCCGGCGCTGCACCAGGTGCCCAGCTACGCGCAGTTCGCCGCCGGGCTCGACATCCGCCCGGCCTACGAGATCCACAAGAAGATCCTGCAGATCCTGCAGTGGAAGGTCCCGCGCGAGCGCTGGCTGCTCAAGGCGCCCGCGCACATGAACTGGCTGGACACGCTCTTCGACGTCTACCCGGACGCGCGCATCGTGCAGACGCACCGCGACCCGCTGCAGATCATGGGATCGACCGTCAGCCTGATCTCCGCGATCCTGTGGATGCGCGCCGAGGCTGTCGACCCGGAGCTGGTCAAGGAAGCCTTCGGGCCGGCCTACTACGAGCCCCAGCTCTACCGCGTGATGGAGCAGCGCGACGGCGGCCGCTTCCCCGCCGAGCAGTTCTTCGACGTGCGCTTCCAGGACCTGATGGACGAGCCGTTCCGCGCCATCGGCGACCTCTACGCCCACTTCGGCTGGGACTACCCCGCCGAAACCGAAGCGCGCATGCGCGAGTACCTGCAGAACAAGCCCCGCGGCAAGCACGGCAAGCACTTCTACTCGTTCTTCGACCTCGGCCTCGACCTCCAGACCGAACGCGCCCGCTACGCTCGCTACCAGCAGCGCTACGGCGTCAAGTCCGAAGTCACCTGACCGCCCCCGCCGGTCCCGGGAGTCTGTGGACCCGATTTTGGGGAAGCTCATGAATTGCCGGAGACGGATTCTGGGGAGCGCGGCGCGGGTCGTATTGGGGCGGGCTTTGAGCGTGTTGGCGCTCGTCGGGGTGGTGGCGGGTTGTTCGCCGGGGGAGCGCGGGGGGTCGGAGGCTTTCGAGGCGGCTCGGGGGCGCGGGGCGGCGGCGGAGCGGGAGTGGCGGACGTATCTGGGCGATGCCGGGGTCAGCCATTCGTCGCCGCTCGACGCGATCGACCGCGGGAATGTGTCGCGGCTCGAAGTCGCCTGGAGCTACGACGCGGGGGGCGCGTCGCAGGGGGGCGGCTCCCAGATCCAGTTCAACCCGCTGGTGGTCAAGGGCGTGCTGTACGGGGTGTCGCCCGGGTTGCGTTACTTCGCGCTGGACGCGGCCACGGGCGAGGAGCTGTGGAGCTTCCGCAGCGGGGTCGAAGTCAGGGCGTGGACGACCAGCCGCGGGGCCGTCTACTGGGAGGACGGCGAAGACGAGCGGCTGATCGTCGGCGCCGGCCCCTACCTTTACGCGCTCGACGCGCGCAGCGGCCGGCCCGTGGAAGCGTTCGGCGACGGCGGGCGCATCGACCTGCGCGAGGGACTGGACCTGGGAGAGCGGAGCGACCCCATGGGCGTGGTCGCGACCACGCCGGGGAGTCTGTTCGAGGACCTGCTGATCATGGGCGGCCGCGTGGGCGAGACTCCGGGGGCCGCTCCGGGGCACGTCCGCGCCTTCGACGTGCGCAGCGGAGAGCAGCGCTGGATCTTCCACACCATTCCGTACCCGGGGGAACCCGGCCACGAGACTTGGCCGGCGGACGCCTGGCGGCGCCACGGCGGCGCCAACGTCTGGGCGGGCTTCAGCGTCGACGCCGAGCGCGGGCTGGTGTTCGCGCCCACGGGCTCGCCCAGCAATGACTTCTTCGGGGGCGACCGCGCGGGCGACAACCTGTTCGCCAACACGCTGCTCGCGCTCGACGCTCGCACGGGCGAGCGGCGCTGGCACTTCCAGATCGTGCGCCACGACCTCTGGGACCGCGACCTGCCGGCCCCGCCCAATCTGGTCGAGATCGAGCGCGGCGGGCGGCGGGTTCCGGCCGTCGCCCAGGTGACCAAGACCGGCGACACTTTCCTGTTTCACCGCGAGACGGGCGAGCCGCTCTTCCCGCTGCGCGAGGAGCCGGTCCCCGAGGGGAGCGTGGCCAGCGAGCGGCCGGCGGCTTCGCAGCCCGTTCCCATCCGGCCGCCGCCCTTCGCGCGCCAGGGTTTCTCGCTCGACTCGGTGACGCGGCGCACGCCCGAGGCGCACGCCGAAGTGACGGCGCGCGTGCGGGGCCTGGTCCGCGGCGGGCTCTACGTTCCGCCGACCACGCAGGGGAGCGTGCAGTTTCCCGGGACCGACGGCGGGGCCGAGTGGGGCGGCGCGGCCTGGGACGCGGACTCCGGGCTGCTGTACGTCAACGCCAATCAGGTGCCGACGATCGTGCAGTTGATCGAGACGCCGGCCGAGATCGACTTCTTCCGCTCCCCGGCCGGCGGCTACGTCTACCTGTGCGCGGGTTGCCACGGGCTCGACCTGCTCGGGGACGGCGGCCGCACGCCGTCGCTGGTCGGCTCCGGCGAGCGGATCGGCCTGTGGGGGCTGTACCGGGTCGTGCGCGACGGACGCGGCCGGATGCCCGGCTTCGGCGACATGGTCGACCGAATCGGGCTGGCGGCCCTGGCCTGGTACCTCTACACCGCCGACGAAGACGATCTGCCGTCGAGCTGGGCGCAAGCCGAGGGCCCCAAGCGGTTCGTGCACGCGGGCTACCACAACCTGGTGGACGGCGACCGGCTGCCGGGCAGCCTGCCGCCCTGGGGCACGCTGACCGCCATCGACCTGTCCGCCGGCGAGATTCGCTGGCAACTTCCGCTCGGCGACTACCCGCGCGCCCTGGAGAGCGGACTCAGCGGCCTGGGCGCGGAGAACTACGGCGGGCCGGTGGTGACGGCCGGCGGCCTGCTCTTCATCGCCGCAACGCCGGACGACCGCCTGCGCGCCTTCGACAAGCTCAGCGGCGAGCTGCTCTGGGAGGGCGAGCTGCCCGCGAGCGGCTTCGCCACGCCCGCCAGCTACGAGGCCGGCGGACGTCAGTTCGTGGTCATCGCGGCCGGCGGCGGCAAGCTCGGCACGCCGAGCGGATCGCGCTACGTCGCCTTCGCCCTGCCCGGGGAGTGACCCGCTATCCCTCCCCGCCCGCCGGCGCGAACCAGATGGGCGAGGTCCAGGCCCGCTCGCTGACCGTGCGCGGGACCGCAGGATTTGAGCAGATGGACGGGCGCTCGTCCTCGGGCAGCGCGTTGCACTGCAGCGCGCTCCAACGGCAGCTCGGGACTTCGAGCACGCGGGCGTAGTAGACCGCCCGCTGGTCGGGGTCGAAGTCGGGGTCGGTCCAGACCGCGCACAGCGAATCGTGGCCGCCCGGGCGGGCGGCGCAGGTCTCGGGATCGGCGCCGGGCGCGTCGGCGGCCGAGCCCGCGACGTCGTACACGGCCTGGTGGATCACGTCGTCCTCGCCGGACCAGCCCTTGACGATCTGGATGCGCTGCAGGGGGTTGGTTTGCAGGTTCTCGGTGCCCGGGTCGCGCAGGGCCGAGACCGCGAACACCGGCGCGGCGGCGCCGTCGGGGGGCGCGGGCAGGTCTCCGCCCATCGGCACGCCGCCGGCGTAGGCGCGGCTCAGCATGTCCAGGTCCCCGCACAGATCGGGCGAGTAGCCCCAGCCGCCGAAGAAGCGCGGCTCGATGCGCGGACCGCTGGTGCCGAAGGCCTCGCGGCGGCGCATGGCGTCGAAGAGCGCGTCGCGGGAGTTCTCCTCTGCCCACACGCCCGCCAGCCCGCCGGGGTTCGAGCCTCCGGCTCCCTGCAGTGGCCGCGCCTCCGGGTTGAGCCGGTCGGTGGCGAGATCGTCTTCGTATCCCGCCCAGCCGTCGTACGAAATCTCCTCGGCATCGCCGGGGTTGGCGTTGTGGGCGTCGGTCGCGGCCACGATGCCGAACCGGTAGGGGTTGACGCCGATGCGCTCTTCCTCGCGCAGCCCCTCGACCAGCGCGTAGCGCGCGAAGTCGAGCCGCGACTGACAGCCCAGTCCGACCAGCGCGCCCTGGCCGGTGCCGTCCTGGCAGTCCTCGGGGGGCTGGGGCCCGGGCCAGAGCTTTTCGAAATCGCACTGCTCGTCGGGGCCGCCGGCCACCTTCCACAGCCCGTTGCGGCACTCCGAGTCGCCCTTGATCTGCATGATTTCGACCAGCGGCTCGATCTCGGCGCGCAGCGCCGCCTTTCCGCGCTGATCGTCCAGGGCCTCGTCGGCGTAGTCGATCGTGAACATGCGGCCGTTGCTCAGGTTGGAGTTGTGCGGGATGGACAGCACGTCGCAGCCGTTGCCGGCCTGGAGGCAATCCGCGTCCAGGCGCTCGAAGTAATTCCAGACGTCGGGCTCGTCCACAAAGGCGATCGGCGAGTCGAGCGTGACCGCGTTGCGGAAGACCACGTTGCGGTGGACCTTGGAGATGTCCGGCGTGGCGGTGTACTCGTAGGCGTGGAAGGTGGTGAACGAGCAGTCGGAGCTGCGGTCGTAGTGGCGCTCGGCCGCGGCCTTGATCTCACTCCAGACGCTGTCCATCTCGGCGACGCAGGGCGCCCCGTCCTCGCCGCACAGGGCCGGAATCCGCCCGTTGAGCTGCAGTTGGTCTGCGGGATCGGCTCCGACGCCGCCAGTGATGCCGGCCAGGCGGACGAAGCTGCCCATCTCCTGCATTTCCTCGGACTCGACCGCCAGCTCGCCCCGGAAGACGCGGCAGTTGTCGCTGTCGTAGACGGGAGAGTCGGGCCGCCGGCACAGCGAGACCTCTCCCAGGAAGGAGGCGTGGTCGGTGACCGCCGCGAAGTGCAGCGGGCGCTCGTTTGAGATCTGTCGGGTCGGCTGGCCGGACTCGTCGAGCGGGGCGAAGCCGATCGCCTCGCCCTTGGCGAAGCGGTACGCATCGTCGGGGGTGCTGCGCACGTCCCAGATGTTGGCGTCCATCGAGAGCACGCTGTGCACGTGCAGCTCGCCGAAGTGGGCGCGCTTGAGCGGGTCGCGGTCGGCGCAGGCCTCGCGCTGTTCGCTGTAGGGCATCCCCGAAGGAGCCAGCGCGGTCGTCTCCTGCGCCGGCGCGGAGTCCGCGGCCGCCGCGTCCTCCGAGACCGCGCCCTCGTCCGGGGCGTCGGCCGCGGGGCAGCCGAGCAGAGCCAACGCGGCCAGAACGGGAACGATCCGCGGCGAAATCGAGCGCATGGTTCTCTCCTTCAAGGGGCGGGCATTCTCCCACGCCCAGACTCCGCCGGCCAGACGGGCCGGAGAATGTTCGCGGGCCTATGCCTCAGGAGACGACGCAGGAACGCCGGGGACGTGTCCGGCGCCGACGTTCAGCGCCGCTTGGGCGGAGGCGATCCGGTGGGCAGGCTGCCGTCGACGTCGGTGAAGCCGTAGTCGTCGGCCAGCTCGCGCGAGGTGAAGGACTTGCCGCCGCGCTGCAGCACGTCGGGGTCGCCGGCAAGGGTGGCCACGCCGCGGCCGGTGAAGCGCTGGCTCTCCGCGCCTTCCAGCGGCAGGGGCGCGCCGCTCTCGACCAGCTTCTGGACGGTTTCGGTCTTGACGATGTACGGCCAGATCGAGACGACCGCCACGGAGTGGTCGCGGAGCTGACGGCTGGCGTCGCGGGTCAGCTTGTCGAGCGCCGCCTTGCCCATGCCGTAGGCGACGTGTTGGTAGTAGAAGGCCGCGCCCATCGAGCTGACGTTGGCGATCAGGCCGCCGCCGCTGTCGAGCAGCAGCGGCACCGCGTAGTAGGTGGCCACGTAGGCGGAGCGCGTACCGATGTCGTTCATGTCGTCGTACCAGGAGATCGGCGTCTCCCAGAACGGCGGGCTGTTCAGGATGCCCGGATCCAGAAACGAACTGTTGACCAGCACGTCCAGCCGCCCCCGCTCGGCGCGCACCCGCTCGAAGAGCTGCTTAACCTGTTCGTCCTGGCGCTGGTCGCAGACCGCGGCCACGCCGCTGCCGCCGAGTTCGTCGATCTCCCGCGCCGACTGTTCCAGCGTGCCGGCGTCCCGGCCGCTGACGTAGACGGTCGCCCCGGCCGCTCCCAGCTCCAGCGCGCAGCCCTTGCCGATGCCCCGGCTCGCGCCGGTGACCACGGCGATCGTCCCGTCCAGTGAACCCATGCGGCCTCCCGCGGATCAGTTCGGCGCGTACCAGATCGGCGACGTCCAGGCGCGCTCCTGGATGACCGGCCGGTGGTCCTCGGCGCAGCAGGGGGCGTAGCCCGGGGCGACGTTCTCGGGATCGGCGCAGTTCACGGCGGCCGCGACGCACAGGCGCTGGCTCCAGCGGCAGGTCGGGTTCTCCAGCACGCGCACGTAGTAGAAGGCCCGGTCGCCGGCGTCGAAGTCGGGGTCGGTCCAGACGCTGCACAGTTCCTGGTGGCCCTCGCCGCTCTCCTGGCAGGTATTCAGGTCGACAACGGCGTCGTTGTCGCCGCCCGCCACGTCGTAGACGTTCTCGCGCAGCTCGCCGTCCGCCAGCCAGCCCTTCACGACCTGGATGCGCTGCAGCGGCGTGCCCGGCGAATCCGGGGAGCCGGCGTCCTGCTGGGCCCAGACCGCGAAGCGCGGCGCGCCGGCGCCCTCCGGCGCGGCCGGCAGGTCGCCGCCCATCGGCACGCCGCCGGCGTAGCCGGCCGCGGCGAAGCCTTCCTGCCCGCACAGGTCCTCGGGGTAGTCCCAGCCGCCGAAGAAACGCACGATCGGCCGCGGGCCGCTGGTGCCGTAGGTCTCGCGCCGCAGCAGTCCGGCGAAGATCGAGTCGCGCGCGTTCTCCTCGGCCCAGACCACGGCTAGGCCGCCGGGGTTGAACTCGGGGTTGTCGGGCAGGCCCGCGGGCACGCCCATCCCGGCGCCGATGCCGGCCCCGCCGTGGCCGACGGCGTCGGCCTCGTGGACCAGGCCCGGGGTCGCCAGGTGACTGTCGGTGCTGGCGATGATTCCGTACTTGAGCGGATTGACGCCCAGGCGGTCCTCCTCCGCCAGGCCGCGCTTGAGCGCCTGGCGCACCATTTCCCGGCGCCGCGGGGTCAGGTTGACCCCGGCGTCGACCACCGCCTGCGCCTGCACCCGGTTGACGCCGGCGAAGCTGTTGTAGGGCAGCTTCTCGAAGCCGCAGGCCTCGTCGCTGGTGTCGCCTCCCAGCAGGCACTCGGAGTCGCCCTTGTGCTGCATGATCTCGATGATCGGCTCGAAGCGCTGGCGGCGCTGCGCTTCGACCTCGGTCACCGGCCGGTCGATGTCCGCCAGCCCGCGCGCGCCGGCCGAGGCGAACATCAGCCCCGAGCCCAGGTTGGAGTTGTGGGGGATGGTCAGCACGTCGCAGCCCTCGACGCCGTCCAGGCAGTCGCGCTCCAGGTGGTCCCAGAGGTCGGCGGCCGACGGCGTCTCGACCCAGCTCGGCGGCAGGGGCGGGACCTGGGCGTTTCGGAAGATCACGTTGCGGTGCAGGTTGGTGCCGTTCTCGACCGACGCGGTCCACTCGTAGCCGACGAAGCTGGTGAAGCGGCAGGCGGCGCTGCGGTCGTAGGCGCCCTCGGCCGCGTCCGCGACCTCGCCCCAGACCGAGCGCGCGGCGTCCAGGCAGTACTGCGCGTCGCCGCCGCAGAAGGCCCAGCGCTGGCGCGCGATCAGGTTGCGGGTGGCGAAGACGCCGAACATCAGCGGCTTGAGCGCGCGCCAGGACCAGCACATGTCCGACTGGCTGCCCGGCAGATCGGTGCGTTCGCAGATGCGCACTTCGCCCATCATCTCGGCGTGGTCGGTCAGCGCGGCGAAGTCCAGCGGACGCCGCAGTTTGACCGTCCGCATTCCCTGGCCGTGCGCGTCGTAGGGCTGGATCGCCAACGCCTCGCCCCGCGCGAAGCGGTAGGCGTCCGGCGGCAGCGCGCGCGTGTCCTGGGAGCGCGCGTCGAAGCTGAGGGCGGTGTGGATGTGCGTGTCGCCGAAGAGCGGCTGGCGCAGCGGGTCGTAGGACTCGCAGGCCTCGCGTTCCTCGGTCAGGGGGTAGGGCCGCGGGGGGGGGGGGGGGGGGCCATCAGCGTCGCGCAAAGTGCGGCGGCGGCCCGCTTCAGGGTGTTCCGCATTCCACAAGCCTCCTGCGTTCGGACAGGCCGGCCATCATACGCCGATCCCCGGCGGCCCCGCGCGCCTCCGAGGCGGGCCGCGTAAGATGCGGCCGCCATGGAATACAAGACCATCCTCTACGAAGTGGACCGGGGGCGCGCGCGCCTGACTCTGAACCGGCCCGAGCGCCGCAACGCGATCTCGGACCAACTACTGGAGGAGCTGTCGCACGCCGTTTGGGAGGCGGACGACGACAAGTCGGTGCACTGCGTGATCGTGCGCGGCGCGGGCCCCTCGTTCTGTTCCGGCTACGACCTGAGCGGCTCCGGCTCCACGCGGCCCAAGGACGAGGTCGAGCGGCGCGACGGCAGCACGATCGACGACGACGCCTGGATGATCGAGCGCCGCACGCGCCACCTGCGCCCGCTGCTGGAGATGCACAAGCCGTCGATCGCCCAGATCCACGGCCACTGCCTGGCGGGAGGCACGGACATCGCGCTCTTCTGCGACATGCTGATCGCGGCCGACGACGCCTCGATCGGCTTCCCCCCGGCGCGCAACCTGGGAGCGCTGCCCAACAATATGTGGCTGTACCACTGCGGGCCGCAGTGGGCCAAGCGCCTGCAGCTCACCGGCGACACCGTCAGCGGCGCCGACGCCGCCCGCATCGGACTGGTGATGAAGTCCGTTCCCGCCGAGCGGCTCGAAGCCGAGGTCGAGGGCCTGGCCGACCGCCTGGCGCTGATCGACCCCGATCTGTTGTCGGCCAACAAGCGCATCATCAACATCGGCCTGGAGCTGATGGGCGCCGGCACTCTGCAGCGCCTGGCGGGCGAGAACGACACCCGCGCGCACCTCGCCCCCGGCACCCGGGCCTTCTACCAGGCCTCCCGCGAGAAGGGCCTGCGCGAGGCCATCCGCGAGCGCGACGCCGCCTTCGGCGATGGCCGTGCCCGCGTCTCCGGCCCCGAGATCCGCGACGAAGAAGGCCGCCTGATCGAACCCTGAGCTTGCCGGGCCCGACAGCCGGGCCGGTGGCCGAGTCCGGCTCCCGGCCCTTCAGGCCGAGTCAGGGCACGCAGACTTCGGGCAGTGGGTGGCGGTAGAGCCTGGCGGCGTTCTGGTGCGTGATCATGCGCGCCTCGTCGTCGGGCACGTCCTTGAGCAGCTTCGCCATCACGCTCTGAGTGTCCGGCCAGGTGCCGTCGCCGTGCGGGTAGTCGGACTCGGCCATGATGTTCTCGACGCCGATCGCGTGCCGGGTCGAGATCGTCGACGGGTCGTCGATCATCGTGAACCAGAAGTTGCGCCGCAGCACGTCCGAGGGACTGTTCTTGGGGTCGGGCCAGTTCTGGCCGTAGCCGGAGCGGGTCATGATGTTGTCCAGCCGGTCGATCAGGCCGCCCACCCAGGCGATGCCGCCTTCGGACATGGTGATCTTCAGGTCGGGGTAGCGCGCCGGGTAGGCGCTCCAGAGCCACTGCGCGCAGGAGGTGAAGGCCTGCGCCTGGAACATGGTCGCGCCCAGCTCCATCCGCGGCGCGCCCTCGGGCGACGGCGACGGCCCGGCCGAGCCCACGTGCAGGCTGAGCACGGTGTCGGTCTCGGCGCAGGCGCGCACGATCGGGTCCCAGTACTCGTCGAAGCAGGACGGCAGGCCGACGGTGTGCGGCTGCTCGGGAATGGTGGTCGACTTGAAGCCGCGGGCGGCGTTGCGCCGGATCTCCTGCGCTCCCTTCTCCGGGTCGGACAGGAAAGTGAGCCCGAGCGGAATGGTGCGCTCGGGGAAGGGTCCGTACCAGTCCTCGAACAGCCAGTCGTTCCAGGCGCGCACGCACTCGAAGCCCAGCTCCTGGTCCTTGGCCTCCGAAAAAAGCGTGCCGCCGAAGCCGGTCACGCCCGAGGGGAAGTTCAGCGAGGCCCAGACGCCGTTGATGTCCTGGTCCTTGACGCGGTCCTTGATCCGGTAGCAGCCCGGCCGCAGCTCCTCGAAGCGCGAGGGCTCCATGCGGTAGTCCTGTTTGGGCCGCCCGGCGACCGCCATGAAGCCGACCTGGTAGTAGGGCGTGTCCTCGAAAAGCCAGACTTCGTGGCCCTCTTCGGTCTCGACCACGCGCGGCGCCCGGTCGGCGAACTTGCGCGGCATGCGGCCTTCGAAGGTCTCGGGCGGCTCGACCAGGTGGTCGTCGGTCGAGATCAGGGTGTACCGGACCTCGCGAGGCTCCGGGTCCGGAAGCAGCGGGCCGGTGGCGGGCCGGCTGACCCCCAGCTTGACGATTCGAGGCATGCTCTCTCCCTAGGCGCGCGCCGACCCGGCGGGGTGCGGCGGGCGCACATCCTAGCCGGAACCGTGCGCCCTTCTCCAGGCCGGCGGCGCGGGTCCGCGTAGTAGGATTCGCGGCCGAAACCGGCGATGCCCAGCGACGACTCGACCCTCCGACCCGGCGCCGCGCCGCCCCCGGGCGCGCGCTACGCGCTCGGGCTGCTGCTGGTGGTCTACTTCTTCAGCAACATCGACCGGCAGATCCTGCAGATCCTGGTCGAGCCGATCCGGCTGGAGCTGGGCGTCTCCGACACCCGCATGGGACTGCTGGTCGGGATCGGCTTCACGCTCTTCTACACCCTGGCCGGCCTGCCGGTGGCGCGCTGGGCGTGTACCAGACGGGCGTCAACTTCGGACTGCTGGTCGGCATGGGCCTGGGCGGCCTGGTGGCCGACCGGCTGGGCTGGCGGGCCGCGTTCGTGATCGCGGGCGCGCCGGGCCTGCTGCTGGCGGCGGTGGTGGCGCTCACTCTGCGCGAACCGCGCGGGTACCTATGGGTGCCCGCGGTCTCGTCCGTGGCTGCCCTGCCGCTGCTGCTGGGCGTCTACGCCACGGACACGGCCGGCGCCGCCCTGACTCTGCTGGCGCCGGCGATCGCCCTGCAGTTCGGGTATTCGGCGGTGGGCTACGCGCTAGTCCAGTCCCTGGTGCAGGTCCGGATGCGCGCGCTGGCGTCGGCCATCACCCTGTTCGCGATCAATATCTTCGGCTCGGGCCTGGGACCGTTCGTCTGCGGCTGGCTGAGCGACGCGCTGCAGCCGCGCTTCGGCGACGAGTCCGTGCGCTACTCCCTGGCGATTCTCAGCTTCGGGCTGCTCTGGGCGGCGGTGCACTACCTGCAGGCCGCCCGCAGTTACGCGGACGACCTGCGCGCGAAAGACCGGCGTCAGCCGATCCCCAGCTCCTCCGACGTCCGCTCGATGTAGGCCAGGATCTCGTCGCGCTCCGAAGCGTCCGGCATCGAGACCATGTCGGCGAAACTGCGCATGAGAATCAGCCGGCTCACGCCCAGGTCCTCGAAACGCCTGACGGAGTCGGCGTCCGGGTGGGCGGGCGGGGTGATGGAGATCTCGAGCGGACCCAGGTGGGCGGGCCGCTCGACCCGCATGGCGGCGGCTTCCAGTCCCTTGAGGGCGACCTCGGTGGCCTCCGGGGTCTGGAAGAAGCCGTACCAGCCGTCGGCGTGCGCGACCGCGCGCCGGTAGGCGGGCGGCGACATGCCGCCGACCAGAATCGGAGGGTGCGGGTTCTGCACCGGCTGGGGGCGCGACTGGATGCCGGAGAACTGGGTGAACTCGCCCTGGAAGTCCGGCTTGTCCTGGGTCCAGAGCGCGCGGATGGCTTCGATGTGCTCGCTGGTCCGCGGCCCGCGCTCTTCGTACGGCACGCCGATCGCGTCGAACTCTCCCTTTACGTAGCCCACCCCGACGCCGAAGATCAGGCGGCCGTTCGACAGCACGTCGATCCCGGCCAGCTCCTTGGCCAGGACCACCGGATTGCGCTGCGGGAGCAGGATGATCCCGCTGCCCAGCTTGACCCGCTGTGTGTGGGCGGCGGCGAAAGCCAGCGCGGCCACGGTATCGAGAATCGGCGTTGCCGGGGGCGCCGGCGACGGGGTCTCCTGCGGATCGATCAGCACCACGTGCTCGCCGGTCCAGATCGACTCGTAGCCCGCATCCTCCGCCGTGCGGGCGATCAGGGCGATGCTCTCCGGGTCGGAGAACGAGCCCATGTTGATTCCGAAGTAGCCGAACTCCATGCGCGCTCCCTCCTCGATCGGGGGCGCGATACTACCAGCCTTGCCCGCCCTGGATGGCCCCATTCCGCCCGAGGCGCGGACGTGCCCCCAGGCCGCGGCGCGCGTCCATGCGCGCCCGCGCGGTAGCATGGCGGCCCGCCGCGGACCGGCGCATTCGCGCTGGGCGGGAGGCGGCCGGAGGAGCCGAAAATGGCGGACGAACCGACAGTCGATTACCTCGAAAGCGTCTTCGAGCAGGTCAAGAACTGGGGCCGCTGGGGCGACGCCGACGAGGCCGGGGCGCTCAACTTCATCACGCCCGAGATCCGCGCGCGCGCGGCGGCGCTGATCCAGGACGGCGAGGCCGTGAGCTGCGCGCTCGACTTCCCGGTGCACCCCGCCCCGGACAACCCGCACCCCGCCCTGCACATGATGACCATGGCCGGCGACGCCTGCACCCTGGACGACTTCGGCGGCCTGCAGCAGACGGCCGACTTCATCGGCGTGGCCTTCCACGGCAGTGCTTCGTCGCACATCGACGCGCTCTGCCACGTGATGGTCGAAGATCGCATGTACAACGGCTACCCGGCCTCCGACGTCAAGAGCACCGGGGCGACCCGCAACAGCATCATGGTCGCCCGGGACGGCATCGCGAGCCGGGGGGTGCTGCTGGACGTTCCCCGCAGCAAGGGGCTGGACTGGCTGGAGCTGGGCTACCCGATCACGATCGAAGACCTGGAGGCGACCGAGCGCGCGCAGGGCGTGACGGTGCAGGAAGGCGACGTGCTGCTGGTGCACAAGGGCCGCCACACCCGCCGCGAGCGGGAGGGCTCCTGGAACCTGGCCAACGGCATGCCCGGACTGCATCCCGAGTGCCTGCCCTGGCTGCACGAGCGACGCGTCGCCGTTCTGGGCAGCGACGGCATCTCGGACGTGATCCCCGGCTTCGGCGTGCCGGGCTGGCCCGTGCCCATCCACCAGTGCGGCATCGCCGGCATCGGCCTGCACCTGCTCGACAACCTGGACTTCCGCGCCCTGGCCCGCGCCTGCGCCGCCCGCGAGCGCTGGGCCTTCTTCCTGGTCGTCTCCCCGCTGCGCGTCGACAAGGGCACCGGCTCCCCGGTCAACCCGATCGCGCTGTTCTGACGCCCGTCACCCGTCCATAGCGGCCGGCGGGTGTCCAGCCGCGGGGA
>JAGWBS010000063.1:13180-29448 GCA_021295775.1 Pseudomonadota bacterium
CTCAGGACGGTGCGGATGCCGCGGCTGGCGCGCAGGTCGTCGAGGCCGGCGTTGATCTCGTCGATCGGGCGGCGGTGGCTGATCATCGACTCCAGGTCGAGGGCGCCGCGGCGCCACAGCGCGAGCAGGCGCGGCACGTCGCGGTGCGAGTTGCACGAGCCCAGCAGCGACGCGATCAGCTTCTTCTCCTGGGTGAGGAACAGGCCGGGCGAAGGGATCGAGAGCGGCTCCAGGCCGACCCCGCCGACCATCACGGTCGTGCCGCCGTTGCGGGTCGCCGCGATGCCGTCGAGCACCAGCTTTTCCGAGCCCGCGCCGTCGAAGGCGTAGTCCACGCCGATGCCGTCGGTCAGCTCCCGCGCGCTGGCGACGACGTCGTCTTCGCTCGGGTCCAGAATGTCGGTCGCGCCGAAGTGCGTCGCGTGGTGGCGGCGCTCCGCGACCGGGTCGGAGGCGATGATGCGCGAGGCGCCCGCCAGCCGGGCGCCCTGCACGATCGAAACCCCGATCCCGCCCAGGCCCATGACCAGCACCGTCGCGCCCTCTTCGACCTTGGCGGTGTTGAGCACCGCGCCCACGCCCGTCTGGATCGCGCAGCCGATCAGGCAGGCGACGTCGAGCGGCGTGTCGTCCGGGACCTTCACCGCGCCGTCCGCGGTGACGATCGTGAACTCGCCGAAGCCGGCGACGCCCAGGCCGCGGTACACCAGCTCGCCCCGGCGAGAGAACGGGGAGGTGCCGTCGGGCAGCAGGCCCGTCATGAACGCCTGCGCCTCGGTGCAGATGGTGGGCTGCCCGCGCAGGCAGTAGTAGCAGCGGCCGCAGGGCGCCAGCGGCGTCAGCATGACCTTGTCGCCGGGCTTCAGACCGTCGACGTCCGGGCCCGCTTCCTCGACCGTGCCGGCGGCCTCGTGGCCGAGCACGATCGGCAGCAGTCCGCCCCCGCCGGCCTCGATCAGCGTCAGGTCGGAGTGGCAGATGCCGCAGTTGGCAATGCGCACCAGGATCTGGCCGGGTCCCGGCTTTTTGATCTCGATGTCGTCGACCACTTCGACCGCCGGGCCGGCCTTTTCGAGCAGTGCAGCCTTCACGCCTTTTCTCCTCCGCGCGTCCGTGCCGGTGCAGGATAACGCCGGTCGTCGTCCGGCGAGCGCCGGCCGGTGTGTATCGTGGACCTGGGCGCGGGAGCGGGCGCGCGACGCGGCGCGTACGTGCCCCGCGGGGGAGGCGGGAATGGACGAGCGGCTTCTCAGCGGACGGGCGTGGGACGAGTTCTGCGACCGGCTCAAGGCGTCGGGCCGGAGACTGCTCCAGGACGAGTTTCCGGACTCGCCGCGGGAGATCGCAGAGGGCTACCGGCACCTGGCGCGCCTGACGCTGATCGGCCTGCAGTGGGGGACCGAGTTCCAGGACCCGGAATTCCCGCGCTTTCTACGCTTCGAGGACGACGTGACCAAGGTGGGCGGGCCGAACCCGGACAACACCTACCTGCGCGCCAAGATCCGCGGCAACGGCCGCTACCTCATCCGCGGGCGGCTCAACGGCCTGCGCGACCTGATCGTCTCGACCCCCGAGGGCGACATGCAATTGGAGCAGTACGGCATGTTCGCCAAGCTCGACGCCTCCGAGATCCAGGCCGACGCCGACGGGAACTTCGAGATCCTGATCTCGGCCGAGCGCGAGCCCGGCAACTGGATGCCGCTGCACCCCGACGCCGACCACGTGATGATCCGGCAGTTCTTCGGCGACTGGGAGAGCGAGGGCCCCGCCGAGTTCGACATCGAACGGCTCGACCGGGAAGAGCTGCTGCCGGAGCCGGTCGCGCCCGGGCCGTTCGCCGAGCGGCTGGACTTCGCCGGCGAGTGGATCGAGCGCTCGCTGGTCTACTGGAACCGCTACACCGCGGAGATCCGGCAGCAGGTCGGCCCGAACCGCTTCGCGCCGCCGGCCAACGCCGAGGGCGGCGAGCCGGACATCCTGTACGGCAACGGCTTCTTCGAACTCGAGGACGACCAGGCCCTGATCGTGGAAACCGAGCCGCCGGACGCGCGCTACTGGTCGTTCCAGCTCTACACCATCGCCTGGCTGGAGTCGCTCGACTTCGCGCACCGCCTGACCGGCCTGAACCACAGCCAGCTTCGGCTCGACTCTGACGGCCGCTTCCGGGCCGTGATCGCCCACCGCGACCCCGGGGTCTGGAACTGGCTCGACACCACCGGGCTGCGCGAGGGCCTGATCCTCTACCGCTGGGTGTGGTCGGGGACCGCCCCGACGCCCAGCGCCCGCCGGGTCCCGTTCGATGCGGTCCGGGAGCACCTGCCGCCCGACACTCCGTCCGTCGGGCCCGAAGAGCGCCGCGCCCAGCTCGAAAGCCGCCGTCGCGGGATCGTGCGCCGCTTCCGCCGCTGATCGGGCTCGCCCGGCGGGGTCGGACCGCAACCTCCCAGGCCAAAGTCGGCGCGCGTGCCCTTGTCGATCCGCCCCCGGGCGGGCACCATGCGGGCCTCGGAGAGGTGACCGAGTGGCTGAAGGTGCTCGCCTGCTAAGCGAGTGTGGGGCAAAACCTCACCGAGGGTTCGAATCCCTCCCTCTCCGCCAGCACCTGCCCTTTCCCCGGTAGCTCAGCTTCGGGGTTGGACGATCAGGCGCGGCTCCATCAAGACAGCGCCGACGAGTCGGAATCTGATCGGATAAATTGGTAATACCAATTTCAGGAAAACCGTATTTCCATTTTTTGGGAAATTGCTGTAAATAGCGGTGTATCCAATAGCATAGGGTCGTGGACCGACCACTGGAGGGGATGGCTATGTGGATCGCAACAAGCGTAGCGTCGGCCGGAAAGAGGCCCTGGCTGCGGCATTCGAGATTCTTCCTCGGCGTGACGCTGCCGCTCTTGCTGATCGCCGGCGCGGCACCGGCCCAGGACGATCCGCCGACCGCGATCGAGGAAATCGTCGTCACGGGGACCCGGAGCACGATTCAGGGGTCGATCGAGGCCAAGCGTCTGTCGCACTCGGTCATAGAGGCCCTGTCCGTGGACGACATTGGCGATATTCCGGCTCTTTCGATCGGCGAGGCTCTCGAGACGCTGACCAGCTCCGCGTCGCATAGAGAGCAGGGGGGCGCGACGGAAATTTCGATCCGCGGCATGGGGCCCTTCCTCGGGTCCACGGTGATCAACGGACGCACGGCGACCAACGGCAGCGGTGACCGCTCCGTGAACTTCAGCCAGTTCCCGTCGGAGCTGTTCAACAAGATCCAGATCTACAAGACCCAGGAGGCGAGCCTGATCGAGGGCGCCGTTTCGGGTCAGATCCATCTGGATACCCTCAAGCCGCTCGAATACAACAAGCGGCGGCTCCAGATCGGATTCAAGTCCAGCAACCACCCGGACAACTCGGACATCCGTAGCAACGAGAGAGACTGGGGAACCCGCCCGACCATCAGTTACATCGACCAGTTCGAGACCGACGGGTTGGGCGACATCGGCCTCTCCCTAGGATTCCAGAAGCGGCTGTCGACCAACCCCGAGCAGGAGTTCCGTACCACCAGCGGTTGGCGGGACTGCCGCAACGACCCGAACAACACCAGCGGCGGCGTGTTTCGAACTTCCTCGGGCAACTGCGACGGCGGCTCCGGCGATCTGCGGATGGAGGTCGATGCGGCGACGGGCGTCGCTCCCGACGAGGGCGTTCCGTTCATCTTCGTGCCCAGCTCCCGCTCCTACCGCCAGAACATCACCGACGACGACCGGGAGTCGTTCTTCGGAGCGCTGCAGTGGCGCCCCGAGGAGCGGGTGGACATCAACTTCGATGTTCAGATTTCCGACCGGACGTTCTCCGAGGTGCGAAACGATCTGGTTTTCGCGGAGCAGCGCCGGATCATCCCGGGGCTCACGGATGTCAGTCTTCTCGCCGACAGCTCCGGAACCGTGCACCTGTTCGAAACCGAAGGCCGCATCGAAACGCTCAGCACGTTCCAGGAGAGGATCGAAGAGTACGCAGGGGGCGGGCTGAGCATCGGTTTTCAGGCCACGGACCGCCTGCACCTGTCGCTGGACGCCTCGTACTCCGACACGTTTCGGCGCGAGGACATCATCCACACGCGGCTTCAGTCGGAGCCGATAGACATCTTCGGCAACAGCACGCCCGCGCGTACGGATCGCCCGTTCACGTCCATCGCCATTTCGGGGACCGGCTCCGACATTCCGCTGGTCACCGTGGAGAACTTCGACGTCAACAACCACGACCTGTTCGCCGACAACGCGCGGACGCGAATCGACCTGAACCAGTTGCGCGACAACAAGATCACGGCGGTCCGAGGCGACTTCGAGCTGGAAACCGATTGGAGCGCGATCTTCAGCCTCCAGGGCGGGGTCCGCTACTCCGAGCTCGAGTACAAGCAGTGGCCGCGCGTGAGGGACGAGCGGACCTTTCCCGACTCCGCCATCGCCGGGGCGAGCCAAGCCTGTCGGAATGACGTGTTTCCGGAGCGCGGATTCCTGTCAGAGCCCCGGAACGGCAAGAACCTGATCACGAACGTGGATTCGTCCGGAAACGTGATCGAGCAGGGCACCGGCAGCACCTACGCGACGTTCGATCCGCTCTGCCTGGTGCGCGAATTCGTCGGCGGGGACGTCCCCCCGATTCCCTCCCGAGGGCCGACAGTCAGCAATGTCGACGTCGACGAAGAGACCTGGGCGGCGTATCTCCAGGCGAATTACGAAGGAACGCTGATCGGCAAGCCGGTCCGCGGGAACTTCGGGCTGCGCCTGGTCAACACCGATGTGAAATCCACCGGCCTGCGGACGACGTTTACCACACAGACCAATCCCGACGGAACGATCGTAGTGCTGGAGGACGGGAGCAATTTCTTTTCGGTCTCGGGCGGCAGCAGCTACACGGAACTGTTGCCGAGCGCCAATCTGGTGATGAGCCTGCAGGAGGACGTCCTGCTTCGCGCCGGGATCTTCCGCGGCCTGTCCCGTCCGGATCCCTCCGACATGGGTTTCGGCCGCAGTCTGAGCGTCGACGACAGTGGCGACCCGATGTCCATCCAGGACCTGGTCGGCAACGCGTCCGCCAACGGGAATCCGGACCTGGAGCCGTTGACCTCGTGGAACTTCGACCTCGCGCTGGAGTGGTACCCGAACCGGGACACGATGGTCGCGGTCGGCGCCTACTACAAGCGGTTCCTGGGCGGCTTCGAGAACGCCCAGCGGGTCGAAGAGTTCACCATCGACGGGCAGCCGTTCTTCGCCGACGTGACGGTTTCACGCACGGACACCCATGAGAGCACGCTCTACGGTTTCGAGCTGACGGCCGCGCATTCGTTCTCCTATCTGCCGGGCCTGTGGAAGGGTCTGGGCGCGAAGCTGAGCCTGAACGTCGCGGACTCGGACTTCGAGTTCGAGGACGGGATTTTCGGAGAGGCGCTAGTGCTCGACGAGTCGGGCAACGTCGTTTCGCAGCGGGTCGGAATCGTTCCGCCGGCCGATCTGTTCGGCTTCTCCGACACGGTGATGTCGGCGCAGCTCTACTACCAGATCGGCGACTTCGATTTCCAGGTAATCTACAAGTACCGCAGCGAGTACTTCCAGCAGTTCATCAGCACGCCCGGAAACATCCGCTACATCGACGACAACAACGTGCTCGAGGCCCGGATCACCTATCAGATCGCGGACGGCATCTCGATGAGGATCGAGGGGATCAACCTGCTTGACGAGCCACGAACCCAGTACAACCCCACACCGAGCAACCTGGCGGAGGTGAACAGCTACGGCCCGCGTCTGTTCGCGGGCATTCGCGCCAAGTTCTAGTAGCCGCCCGGTGCCCCGACCTCCGCGGCGCGCGCGACGCGCCTCGGAGGTCGGAGGGTCGACCATTTCTGCGAACCCCTGACTGGCAGTGAGTCGTGAAAGAGAAACAGCTGTACCAGGCCGTAGCGGAAAAGATCCTTCGACGGATCGAACAGGGCGTATACCCCCCCGGCAGCCGGCTACCGGGAGAACGGGATCTGGCGCAGGAGTTCGGCGTCAGCCGGATCACGATCCGCGGCGCAGAAATCGCGCTTCAGTCCAGGGGACTGATCGAGATTCGGACCGGGTCCGGCGTCTATGTGCTCGGCGCGTCCCTGGACCGCCAAGGCGACCTTCCGGAGGTGAATGCCCTGGAGGTCACCGAAGCGCGGGTGTTGTTCGAGTGCGAGGCCGTCGCCCTGGCGGCCGCCCGAGGCGTCGACGAAACGACGTTGGCCCATCTCCAGAATCAGATCGAGATCATGCAGCGAAGCGGACCGGGGGCGGAAAAAGAAAGCGACCAGGCGGACCGGGAGTTCCACCTGGCGATCGCCGCGGCCTCCGAAAACGCAGCCGTCCTGCATGTGATCGAGCGACTCTGGAAGATGCGCACGGAACTCGATCCGGTCCGGGAAGTCTACGACGCGGTCTGCCTGCGCAGCGCGGAGGTCCGGGCGGGCGAGCACGTGGAAATCCTCGACGCGCTGCGGGCCCGCGACCCGGTGGGCGCGCGAACCGCGATGCGCAAACACTTTCGACGTCTTCTCAACACCATGCTGGAGACCACCGAAGAGATGGCGCTCGCGGAGCTGCGCCGGAAGTCCAACGAGAATCGGCAGCGATTTCTGATGAGCGTGTAAGTGAGTTGAGTCCGGTCGGCTTCGTCTGCGCTGTCCCGCCCGAACGAGCCAGGGGCGTTCCAGCGGCCGGGTGCGGCGCCCTCGGGGGATCGTTCGGGAGATCGAGTTGAAGAATCCGGGGCGAACGATCCTTCCCAGACTCACGATGCTCGCGGCGCTGGCCACGAGCGGGCCGGCTGCCGCCGAGATTCTGGTCCGGAACCAGGCCGAGTACTTCGAGGCGGCGAAGCGGGCGAGGCCGGGCGACACGATCGTGCTGGCCAACGGCGTCTGGAACGACTTCGAGATCGTTCTCGACGCCAAGGGAACCGCCGAGCGGCCCATCACGCTGACCGCGCAGGAAAAGGGCGGGGTCATCGTGACCGGACGCTCCAATCTGAGGCTGGCCGGAAAGCATCTGGTCGTCCGGGGGCTGGTGTTTCGCCACGGGAGCTCGCCGACTCGGGAGGTCATTGCCTTCCGCCGCCAGAAGGACAACCTCGCCCATCACTCGCGGGTAACCGAAGTCGTGATCGACCGCTTCAACCACCCGAAGCGCTACGAGACCGACTTCTGGGTGGTGATGTACGGGAAGCACAACCGCTTCGACCACAATCATCTCGAGGGCAAGACCAATGCCGGGGTGACGCTGGCGGTCCGGCTGAACTCCAAGTCGAGCACGGAGAACCACCATCGGATCGACCACAACTACTTTGGCCCACGCCCCATTCTGGGATCGAACGGTGGGGAGACCCTACGAATCGGCACGAGCCGATACTCGCTGGAGGATTCGAACACCCTCGTCGAGAACAACTACTTCGACCGCTGCAACGGCGAGCTGGAGATCATCTCGAACAAATCCGGGGGCAACGTCTTTCGCGGAAACGTATTCTTCGAATCGCGGGGAACGCTGACCCTGCGACACGGAGACGGAAACCGGGTCGAAAAGAACGTTTTCTGGGGCAACGGCGCGGATCACACCGGCGGGATCCGCGTGATTAACCGCAGACAGACGGTTCGGGACAACTACCTGAGCCGTTTGACCGGGCATCGCTTCGGCGCGGCGCTGGTGGTCATGAACGGCGTTCCGAATTCCCCGCTGAACCGCTATCAGCGGGTCGAGGATTCGCTGATCGAGAACAACACCGTCATCGACGGACACCGCATCGAACTGGCCGCCGGCAGCGACGAAGAGCGCACGGCCGTGCCGCGCGCCACGAAGTTCCGCAACAACCTGATCGTCAATTCCGCTGAGCGCGATTCCATCGCGGTTCACGACGATATCGACGGAATCGCCTTCGAGAGCAATCTGCTGGACGGCGTTTCCACCGCACCGGCCGAGACGGGTTTCCGATCCGCTTCGATCGAGTTGGAAAGAGCCGAGAACGGTCTTCTGTACCCCAGGGACCGCTCGCTCGACGGCGTCGGGGTATCGAGAAACTTCCCCGTTCTGGACCGGGAACAGACGGGCGTTTCCTGGTACCCCAAAGCCGGCCGCGGGAGCGAGCTGGACCGCCGGAAGACGCGGGTCGTCCAGCCGGGCGACCATTCTCTGGCCGCCACGGTGGAACGGTCGGATCCGGGAGACGTCCTCTGGCTCGAGCCGGGCGAGCATCGAGTGTCGACCATCGTCGAGATCGACCGGCCGATCACGATCGCAGGACGGCCGAACGCTTCGAAGCCGCGAATTCTGTTCGAGCGCGGCACGCTTTTCGAACTCGCGGCGGGCGGCCAGTTGAAGCTCGTCGGGATCGAGATCCTCGGCGGGGAGGCTCCGGACGCCAGTGGGAATGCCGTGATCCGGGCGAGCGGATCCTCGGTGTCCGGCAATTATCGACTGATCGTGAACGACGTCTCGGTCGCGAACCTCGACACCAACCACTCGTTTGATTTCTTCCGAGCTTCGCCGGGGACGTTCGCGGAACGCGTGGAGATCGCGGGATCGGAGTTCCGGAACATCACCGGACACGTGCTGGCGCTCGATCGGGAGACCGAGGACCTCGGTCGGTACAACGGCGAGTCCATTGCGATCTCGGACTCCTCGTTTCGGGACATCGCCAAGACGATCGCCTCGATCTACAGGGGAGGTACGGACGAAAGCACGTTCGGCCCGCGGTTTTCGTTCCGCCGTTCCAAAGTGAGTCGGGTCGGCCTCGGACGGCGAAACGAATCGGAGGCGTCGATCCGGATCTGGGGCGTTCAGAAGGCCGAAATCCACGCCAACGAGTTCGCCGACAGCCGTCCGATTCGGGTCGTGCACACGGCGGGCGAGCCCAGGACGGTTCTGGGGGACAACCTGTTCGTCAACACCCCCGAGCCGACGATCGTCGAGCGAGCCGCGGCCTCGAACGGCCGTCCGCAGGCCGTGAGGCCCTGATGCCCGGATCACTGCGGGCCGGGCTGACCTGCACGCTTGCCCTCGTCTGCGGCGCGGTGGAGGGCGGTGCGGCGGAACCGCGTCCGCGGTTGCTGCTTTCGGCCGAGGACGCAGCCGCCCATCGACAGCCGGGGCCGGAGGTTCGGGAGTTCGACCAGGCACTGAGCGAAACCGCGCAGCGCCTCCGGGCCTATTTCACCCCGTTCCCGGACGTGCCCGTTCCCCGCGACGGCGGGGGGGGATACACGCACGAGAGGCACAAGCAGAACGGCATGGCCCTTCAGGATGCCGGATTGCTGTATCGCTGGACGGAAGACGCCGACTATGCGCGCTGGGCGGGGCGACTGCTGCTGGAGTACGCCGAACGGTACCCGACGCTCGGCGAGCATCCCCAAAAGAAGGAGCAGGCGCCGGGCCGGTTGTTCTGGCAGAACCTCAACGAATCCGTCTGGCTCGTCTCGGCGATCCAGGGATACGATGCGATCTACGACTTTCTCTCCGCCGGGGAGCGCTCGCGGATCGAATCCGCGCTGCTCCGGCCCATGGCCGACTTCCTGTCGGTGGGATCGCCGCGGACGTTCGACCGAATCCACAATCACGGCGTCTGGGCGGCGGCCGCGGTGGGGATGACCGGATACGTTCTGGACGCTCCGGACCTCGTCGACCGGGCGCTGTTCGGCCTCGGGGGCGAGGGCGAGACCGGTTTTCTGCGCCAGATGAATCGGCTCTTCTCTCCGGACGGCTATTACACCGAAGGGCCCTACTACCAGCGATACGCCCTGATGCCGTTCGTGCTCTTCGCCCGGGCCATCGACCGCAACGAACCGGCCCGCAGGATCTTCGAGCGCCGGGACGGAGTGCTGCTCAAGGCGATCGCCGCGACGATCCAGTTGAGCTACGCCGGCCGGTTCTTTCCCTTCAACGACGCGATCAAGGACAAGGGTCTGAACACGGTCGAGCTGGGCCATGGGGCGACCATCGCCTACCGCAAGACTTCGGACCCTCGCTACCTCTCGGTGCTGGACCACATCTCTTCCATCCCGCTGACCGGAGACGGTTTCCGGGCGATGTCGGCCCGAGCCGAGGGCTTGGCGCGGCCGTTCGAGTTCCGGTCGATGAAGTTGCGCGACGGTCCCGAAGGCGACCGGGGGGCCGTCGCGGTCCTGCGTGACCGCTCGCGCGGGAACGACAGCGCGGTCGTATTCAAGGCCGCTTCGCAGGGGATGGGGCACGGACACTTCGACCGGCTCGCCTGGCTGTACTACGACAACGGAAACGAAGTGGTTCGGGATTACGGCTCCGCCCGATTCCTCAACGTCCCGCAGAAAGCGGGCGGCCGCTATCTCCCCGAAAACCAGAGCTGGGCGAAACAGACCGTCGCGCACAATACCCTGGTCGTCGACGAGCGCAGCCAGTTCGGCGGGCAGTTCCAGCAGGCCGCGGACCACGCGCCGCAGATCCTGTTCTACGACGACTCCACGGAGGTCCAGGTGGTCTCCGCGCGCGATCGGACCGCCTACCCGGGCGTTTCGCTGACGCGGACCCTGGTGTCGATCGGCGGGCGGGTCTTCGAGCGCCCGGTGGTTCTCGACGTCTTCCGGGCCGCGGGGAGTCGCGATCACACCTACGATCTTCCCCTGTGGTTCAACGGGCATGTCGTGTCCGTGAACCGCCGTCTGTCGGTGCGGACCGATCGGTGGGAGCCGTGGGGCGACCGCGACGGCTACCAGCATCTCTGGCTGGTGGCCAACGGAAGCGCGAAAGCGGGCGAGCCCCTGCAATGGACCTGGTTGCTCGGGAATCGCTTCTACACCTACACGGCCGTCGCCGACCGAGACCTCGAGATTCGCGTGGCCCGGATCGGCGCGAACGATCCCGATTTCAACCTTCGCACGGAACAGGGTCTGGTGCTGCGCACCCAGGCGGACCGAACGGTGACCTACGTCGGATTGATCGAGCCGCATGGCGAATACAACGCGAGTCTGGAACAGACCCTTGGGGAGACCAGCGACGTCGCTCGGCTGACCCGGTTGAGCCAGCAGGGAAGGGATCTGATCGAGATCGTCCGGACCGGCGGACAGGTGTTCCGGATCGCGCTTTCCTACGACCCGGACGAGGGTCGCCGACACTGTATTTCCACCCCGAGCGGAAGCTTCGAATGGATCGGCTTCTATGGCGTATTCGAAAGTCGGGAAGAAGCGGACGCCGTCGCCGACTGCGGTTCGGAAACATCCTCGACGGAGGCACTACCATGAAACTCCAGGGATTGCGTTGGTACATCGTCGGCCTGGTTGCTCTGGCCACGGTGATCAACTACATCGACCGAAACGCGCTGGCGGTCATGTGGCCCAGCATCTCCGAAGAGCTGGGCCTGGACAAGAACGACTACGCGCTGATCCTGACCTTTTTCATGGTCGGCTATGCCGTGGGGCAGTCGCTCTTCGGCAAGATTTTCGACGCCATCGGTACGCGGATCGGCTTCGTTCTCGCGATCACGATCTGGTCCATTTCGATCACGCTGCACGCGGCCGTGCGCAGCACGCTGGCGTTTGGTGCGCTGAGATTCTCACTCGCGATCGGTGAGGCGGGCAACTGGCCGGGGGCGACGAAGGCCAACGCGGAGTGGTTCCCCATCAAAGAACGGGCGCTGGCCCAGGGGATCTTCAACGCCGGCGCGTCCGCGGGGGCGGTCGTGTCGGCACCGCTGATCGCGATTCTGTTTCTGGCCTTCGGATGGAAGGCGACGTTCATCATGATCGGCGTGCTCGGCTACCTGTGGGTGGTCCCTTGGCTGATCGTCTACAGGAGCGGTCCCGAACGGCACCCCTGGCTGGGTCAGGACGAACGCGAGTACATCCTCAGCGGCCGGAAAGCCCCCACCGCCGAGGGCGAGGCCGAAAACGTCTTCACGCCGGGTTGGATCGAGATGCTCCGCTACCCGCAGAGCTGGTCGGTCATCGCCTCGAGATTCTACAACGATCCCGTCTGGTGGCTGTTCGTGTCCTGGCTGCCGATCTATCTGGCCGAGCAGTTCGGGTTCGACGTGAAACAGATCGGGTTGTTCGCGTGGTTTCCATACGTCGGGGCCGCGCTGGGCAGTATTTCCGGGGGCTGGATCGCCGGGCGCTGGCTGGAGATGGGCTGGACCGTCGACCGGACCCGAAAATCGACCATCACCCTGGGGGGGATCATCATGGTGCCGGCTTTGCTGCTGACGGCCTACGCCTCGACGCCTCTCACGGCGATTCTGCTGATCGCCGTGATCCTGTTCGGCTTTCAGTTCGCGATCGGGAACATTCAGACGCTTCCCAGCGACTTTTTCTCGGGGGGCAGCGTCGGATCGCTGGCCGGTGCCGGCGGCACGTCGGCGGCCATCGGCGTTCTGATCACGACCTGGATCGTTCCGTGGGCCCCGCGCGAGTCCTATGTGCCGTTCTTTACGCTCGGCGCCGCGCTGGTCCTGTTGGCGGTGTTGTCCGTCTGGATTTTCAGCGGCCGTATCCAACCAGTGACTGCCGAGAATCGGTAATCAAGCCCGGAGGACAGAGGCATGGATCTCGCAAACAAGGTGGCGATCGTTACGGGGGGAGCCAGAGACATCGGAGGAGCCGTATCCGAGCGGCTCGCTGCAGCGGGCGCCAAGGTCGCGATCAACTATTTCGAAAGCCGCGATTCCGGAGAGCGGACGCTCCAGAGAATCACCGACGCCGGAGGCGAGGCGATTCTCGTCGGCGGCGACATGACCTCCGAGGACGCGGTCGCGGAGCTGATCGCGCAGTCGCAGGCGGCTTTCGGCAGTGAAGTCGACATTCTGGTCAACGTGGCCGGCGGGCTCGTCGCCCGCAAGACGATCGACCAGATGGACCTGGCGTTTTTAGAAACCGTCCTGCGGCTGAACATCAACAGCGCGTTCCTGGCCACCAAAGCGGTGGTTCCGCACATGCCCCAAGGCGGCTCCATCGTCAATTTCGCGTCGCTGGCCGGCCGGGACGGAGGCGGGGCGGGCGCGTCGGCGTACGCGACGGCCAAAGGAGCGGTCATGTCGTTCACGCGCGCCATGGCCAAGGAACTCGGACCGACCGGGATTCGAGTCAACTGCGTCTGCCCCGGCTTGATCGACACGACCTTTCACGACACGTTCACCAAGGATGAGGTTCGCAAGAACATCGCGGCGTCGACGCCGCTGCGCCGCGAGGGCCGCTCGGAGGAAGTCGCACACCTCGTCGCGTATCTGGCTTCGGGCGAATCCAGCTTCCTGAACGGTGCCAGCATCGACGTCAACGGAGGGACATTCTTCTCGTGATTTCGCTGGTCGAGAAGCTGAAGATCGTGCCCGTCGTCGTGCTCGACCGGGCCGAGGACGCTGCGCCGACCGCCCGCGCGCTGGGCGACGGCGGACTGCCGGTCGCCGAGATCACGCTTCGAACGCCCGCGGCGCTCGAAGCGATCGAGCGGATCGCGAAGGAGCTGCCGGATACGCTGGTGGGGGCGGGTACGGTCCTGAGCGCCGAGCAGGCGGAACGGGCGATCGACGCGGGCGCCCGCTTCATCGTTTCCCCCGGCCTGGACGAACCGGTCGTGGAGGCCGCGCGCCGCGCGGAGGTGACCGCCATTCCCGGCGTCTCGACGGCCACCGAGATTCAACGCGCCTGGAATCTGGGACTGCGTCTGTTGAAGTTCTTTCCGGCCGAACTCTCCGGCGGACCTCCGATGCTCCGGTCCCTGGCCGCGGTCTTCGAGGACGTCCGCTTCATGCCGACCGGCGGGGTGTCCCCGGCGAACCTGGGCGACTACCTGAGTCTGCCGAACGTCGTGGCCTGCGGCGGAAGTTGGCTGACGCCCAAGCGGGCGATTTCGGCCGGAGAGTTTGGGACGATCGCCGACCTCGCCGCCCAGGCACGCGCGGCGGCCGCCCGATTCGGAGCTTGAGCGGTGGCGGAATTTCTGTGTTTCGGAGAGATCATGTTGCGGCTGAAGTCGCCCGGGCACGAGCGTCTGTTCCAGTCCCCCGTATTCGAGGCGAGCTTCGGAGGCAGCGAGGCCAACGTGGCCGTGGCGCTGGCGAATTACGGTCTGGACAGCGGTTTCGTGTCCGCTCTTCCGGACAACCCCGTCGGGGATGCGGCGCTGCGCGAGCTCAGGAAATTCGGCGTGGATGTCCGCGACGTCCGGCGAAGCGGGGACCGCGCCGGCATCTACTTCCTCGAGGCAGGCGCCGATCAACGCCCTTCGAACGTCGTCTACGACCGCTCCCATTCCTCGATCGCGCAGGCGGATCCCGGCGATTTCGACTGGAGCACGATCCTCGACGGCTGCAAGTGGCTGCACGTGACCGGGATCACCCCCGCGCTGAGCGAATCGGCCGCGCGAGCCAGCCTGGACGCGGTCCGGGCCGCCAAGCGCAACCAGGTCACCGTCTCGTGCGACTTCAATTTCAGAAAAAAGCTCTGGAGATACGGCAAGTCGGCGCAGGAGGTGATGACGGAACTGGCTCAATACGTGGACGTCGGGATCGCGAACGAGGAGGACTGCCAGAACTCGCTCGGAATCGGCCTCGGGAGCACTCCCGTCGAGGGAGGCGAGATCGTCCTCGACGAGTACGCCGAACTCACTGGAAAAGTGCTCGATACGTTTTCGGGAATGTCTCTGATCGCCGTGACTTTGCGCGAGTCGAAGAGCGCGAATCGCAACGGCTGGTCCGCGTGTCTGCGCGGCGAGTCGGGATTCCAGGTCTCGCGCCGCTACGAGATCGCCGACATCGTCGACCGCGTCGGCAGCGGCGACAGTTTCGCGTCCGGGTTGATCTACGGGTTGAACGCCCTATCGGATCGTCGAGGGGCCTTGGAGTTCGCCGTCGCTGCCGGCTGCCTGAAGCACTCGATTCCGGGCGATTTCAACCGCGTGACGGTCCCGGAAGTCGAAAGGCTGTTGCAAGGAGACCAATCGGGTCGCGTGCAGCGCTAGCTTGGGGACCGACCTCGGAAGACTCCTACGGGGTCGAGGGATGCCTCTGCCCTAGATGCCCCCTCGGGTTCGTCCGATCGAGGCGCTGGATCCAACGCCTGGAACCCGAAAAGCACACGGCCGCAGGGAATTGGACGGGGTCGGTCAGAAACCCCAGAATGGTCAAGAGGACCGCCCACCGCCAGGGATCATCCCGGAACCCGAATGGGCGGGCTCCTTCTTTGCCAAACGGTCCGCCTTTCGCGGAGAGATGGCCGAGCGGTCGAAGGCGCACGCTTGGAAAGCGTGTGTACCGTAAAGGTACCGTGGGTTCGAATCCCACTCTCTCCGCCAATATGATCGTATTGTCAGACGGCAGGATATTCATGCGCAACCTGCTGGCCCATGCCGGCCGCCAGGGCCGGCGCGTCGTCTCCGCCTTCGTCGCCACCGCCTTCGCCCAGGATGACGCCGAGGCTGCGAGCGCCCAGTGGCGCCTGGTCGCCGACCAGCTCAGGACCAAGGCGCCCGCCCCAGGCTCGCCACTCTCATGGACGATGCTGAGCACGACGTCCTCGCCTACATGACCTTCCCCAGGGAGCACCGAACCAAACTGCACTCGACTAACCCCATCGAGCGCCTCCACGCCGAGATCAAACGGCGAACCAGGGTCGTCGGCATCTTCCCCAACGAGGACGCCATCACCCGGCTGGTCGGCACGATCCTGCTCGAACATAACGACGAAGGGGCCGTCTCAAGGAGATACCTGACGCTGGAAGCCATCGCCCCCGTGAGCGATACTCTCACCGTCAAGCTGCCCGCCGTGGCAGCCTGAGCGTCCCGGCCCAACCCGCCGGACACCGCTACCGACGCCAAGCTCTTACACCACCGGCTGGGACACGATCGCGTGAATTCCCGTTCAAGCCGGCTTCGGCGGAACGGTGTGAGCTTGAACCAGTCTCCGATCCCAGGCACCACCCCGTCTTCGCGTCGAGTCGGCAGACGTCAATGCATGGAAATTGCGCGCGTCTTGCCCTCCGTTTCATGGAAGAACTTCGATTGGATTTCCTATGTTTGCGTTCATGATGGAATCCGCCAGTCGGAAAGGCTAATGCGACCGACAAAGCCGCTCTCGGTACCTAGCGCGAGATGCTGTCCATCCGCCGACCATGCGAGCGCGGTCACAGCGCCCTTGCCGGGTCGTTTGACCAGAACCGTATGAGCGCGGTCTATCATTGCCACGAGGTCGGCGACCGCGATCGGGAAAGACCGGTCGACATCCGATTGCTGCGGCAGGTAGGCGATCTCGCTG
>JAGWBS010000064.1:0-19850 GCA_021295775.1 Pseudomonadota bacterium
AAGGGGCGGCTGCCGCCGGATTGGGTGGCGTTCATGCGGCGGGGGTGGCGCGGGTTCCAGCCTTCGCGGCGATGTAGAACGCAGCGGTTGTCCCAGACTACCAGGTCGCCCGCGGCCCACTCGTGGCGCAGCCAGAAGCGGTCGTTGCAGACGTGCCGTTTGAGGTGGTCGGTGAGTTGCCTGGCCTCGGCGGCGTTCTCGATCCCGGCCACCCGCAGGGTCATGACGGAGACCCAGAGCGCCCGCCGCCCGTCCACCGGATGGGTGCGGACCACCGGATGCCTCACCTCCGAGGGTGGGTCGTCGGGCGGGAAGCGGCCGGCGGACTCGAGTCGCCGCCGGATCTTGGCGAAGGCGTGGTAGTTGCCCCAGAGCTGCAGGTGGAGGTGCTGTTCGAGCCCCTCGATCCGCCGGCGCGTGGGCTCGTCCAGCTCCGCGTACGCCTGACACAGATCGGCGTAGGCGGTGGTGCCTCCCTCTCCGGGCGGCGGAACTTCCAGCGCGTGGAAGAGCGTGAAGTCCGGGGGGACCGGGCGGGGCTGATTGTCGGTGTGGGGGAAGACCTCTTCCCAGCCGGTCGGGCCGTCCGCGGGAACGGAGTGGACAAACTCGGTGCGCCTCTGCTCGACGCCGTCGTCGCCGTACTCCGGCAGATAGGGCGCTCCGAACCACTCGGCGGCCTCGCCCAGGCGCCGCGGCGACAATTCCGTCTGCCCCTCGACCACCAGCAGCCCGGCGCGGTCGGCCAGCGCGCGCAGCGCGAAGACTTCCGCGCCGGAGAGCGTCTTCGACAGGTCGATCCCCGCGACCCGCACGCCGAACGCCGGCCGGATCGGCCTCACGTCGAGCGACGCCGGCCATTCGACGCCGGCCCAGGGCGGCGGACGGGTTCGCGGCGAAACTGTCATGCGGCCACCTCCGATCGACCGGTCGGGACTTGGCGCCCAGAACTTATCGCCCGGCCGATCCCTGCCGAAAGTCACGGCGTCCGGGCTATGATGCCCCGCATGCAACCCGAGCTGCTCGCCCGCGCCCTGAACGATCTCCGCGGCCTGCTGGGAAATCGCCTGGCCGACAGCGAGGCGCTGCGGGAGCAGCACGGGCGCGACGAGTCCTGGCACCCGCCCTGCCCTCCCGACGCGGTGGGCTTCCCGGAGTCGACCCGCGAGGTGGCCGAGATCGCGCGCATCTGCGGCGAGCACGCCATGCCGATCATCCCCTACGGGGCCGGCACGTCGCTGGAGGGCCAGCTGATCGCCGAGCACGGCGGGCTCTCGTTGGACTTTTCGAAGATGAACCGGGTGCTGGAGGTCAACGCCGAAGACCTCGACGTGCGGGTCCAGCCTGGCGTCACCCGCAATCAACTCAACGACTGGCTGCGTCCCAGCGGGCTTTTCTTCCCGATCGACCCCGGAGCGGACGCATCGCTGGGCGGCATGGTCGCCACCCGCGCCAGCGGAACCAACGCCGTGCGCTACGGCACGATGCGCGAGAACGTGCTGAGCCTGGAGCTGGTGCTGGCCGGCGGCCGCGTGATCCGCACGGCGCGGCGCGCCCGCAAGTCGGCGGCCGGCTACGACCTGACGCGTCTTTTCGTGGGCTCCGAGGGCACGCTGGGGATCGTCACCGAGATCGGCCTGCGCCTCTTCGGGCTGCCCGAGGCCACTTCCTCGGGCGTGGTCGCCTTCCCCGATATCGGGGAAGCGGTGGAGACGGTGATCGAGACGATCCAGTCGGGGATCCCGGTGGCGCGCATCGAGCTGCTGGACGCGCTGCAGATGCGAGCCGTCAACCGCTTCTCCAAGCTCGACTACGCCGAGGCCCCGACGCTCTTTCTGGAGTTCCACGGCTCCCAGGCCGGCGTGCGCGAACAGGCCGAGGAGTTCGGCGAGATCGCCGCCTCGCACGGCGCCGGCGAGTTCCGCTGGGCCACCGAGCTGGAGGAGCGCAAGCGCCTGTGGCAGGCGCGGCACGACGCCTACTACGCGGCCCTGGCGCTGCGCCCGGGCTGCAAGGGCTGGACCACCGATGTCTGCGTGCCCATCTCCCGGCTGACCGAGTGCATTCTGGAGACCCAGCGGGATCTGGAGCAGAGCTTCCTGACCGCGCCGCTGGTCGGCCACGTCGGCGACGGCAACTTCCACACCCTGTTGCTGGTCGACCCCGACAGTCCAGAGGAACTGGCCGAGGCCAAGCGCCTCAACGACCGCATGATCGAGCGCGCCCTCGCCGCGGACGGCACCTGCACGGGCGAGCACGGCATCGGCCTGGGCAAGCGCGAGTACCTGCGCAGCGAACTCGGCGATGCGGTCGACGTGATGGGCGAGATCAAGCGCGCCCTCGATCCGGACAATCTGATGAATCCGGGCAAGCTGGTGGCCTGAACTCCGAGCGGCCGCCGCGCCGCTCGCCGCGGTCTCACCCGCGGCGGAGAGGCGAGATCGCGACCGCCAGCAACGAGAACGCCGCCACCAGGCCGAAACCAGCGCGGATCCCCGCCAGCAGCCGCTCCGGGTCCTGTTCCATGCCCGGCGGCGGCGCCATGCCCGCGAGCACGGCACTGGTGACCGCCAGGCCGATGGCGTGGCCGATGTTGCGGGAGGTGGCGATCGCCGCGGAGGCGGTCCCCAGCCTCTCGGTCGGCAGGCTGCCCATGAGCTGGCTCGAGTTGGGAGGGCCGAAGACCGCCAGACCCAGGCCCAGGAACGCGAGCCGCAGCGCGACCGACCAGACCGGCGTGTCCGAGCCGACCGCGGCCAGCGAAAACAGGCCCGCGCTCACCAGCGCCAGGCCCCAGGTCGTCTGGTGACGGCCTCCGGGGCGGTCCGCGAAGCGGCCGCTGAAAGGCGCCAGCAAAAGCAGCATCAGCGGCACCACGCTGACGATCAGTCCCGACTCCGCCTCGGAGTAGCCGCGCATCTGCAGCAGATAGAAGGGCATCAGGAAGTTCACCGCCGACAGGCCGATGAAGCCCAGGGACTGACTGGCGATCGGCACCACGAACGAGCGCCGGCGAAACAGTTCCAGGGCCAGCACCGGGCTGCGCGAACGCGACTCCACCCATCCGAACAGGGCCAGGCCGGCAACCGCTCCGCCGAGCGCCAGGGCCAGTTCGGGAGAGGCCCAGCCCCAGCTATGCCCGCGGTTGAGGACCAGCACCGAGCAGCCCAGCCCCGTGAAGAGCAGCGCCGTGCCGGCCACGTCGACGCCCCGTTCGCGCGCCCGGGCCGTTTCGCGCACTCCCAGGGAACAGAGCACGATCACCGCCAGCGCCAGAGGAATCCGCAGGTAGAAGACGGCCCGCCAGTCGAGCGCGCCGAGCACCAGCCCGCCGAACACCGGGCCCGAGAGCAGGCCCGCGCCCACGACCCCGGCTATGATCCCCAGCGCGCGCCCTCGCTGGGTCGCGGGGAAGGCGTCGACCACCAGCGCGTTGGAGTTCGCCAGAGTCAGCGACAGACCCAGGCCCTGCAGCACGCGCAGCGCGACCAGAGCCGAGAGCGAAGGCGCCAGGCTGGCCCCGATCAGGCCCGCGGAGAACAGCGCCCAGCCCGACAGGTAGAGGCGCTTGCGCCCGAACAGATCGCCCAGGCGGCCGGCGGACAGGGTCAGGCCGGTGACGACCAGAACCGGCCCCAGGGTCACCCAGACGACCGTGTCGGGCGGCGCCCGGAACTCCCGCGCCAGCGCCGGCAGGGCCAGGTTGATCGCCCCGAAGTCCAGCGTCGCCAGGAACGAGCCCGCTCCCAGACAGCTCAGAGCGCGCCAGCGGTAGTCCATTCCGGCGGATTCAGCCCGGCCGTCCCGGGTCGGCGTCCAGCAGGCGCGCGCGCAGCTCGCGCTTCAGATACTTGCCGTTGGCGTTCCGCGGCAGCGGCTCGCGCAGCAGCCAGATGCGGGCGGGCACCTTGTAGGAGGCCAGCCGGTAGGCCACGTGCCGACGGATCTCGTCGGCATCGAGGTTCCGGCCCGCGCGCGGCACGACCGCCGCCGCCGGCTCCTCTCCCAGCCGCGGGTCGGGAACCCCGAACACCGCGCACTCCCCGACGTCCGGATGCTCGTGGATGGCGGCCTCGACCTCCGCGCAGTAGACGTTCTCGCCGCCGCGCAGCAGCATGTCCTTGGCGCGGTCGACCACCGTCAGAAACCCGTCTTCGTCGCCGCGCACCAGATCGCCGGTGCGGAACCAGCCTTCGCCCGCGATCTCTTCCGAGTCCTCGGGGTGGTTGAGGTAGTTGCGGATCACGTTCGGCCCCCGCACCCAGAGTTCGCCGACGTCGCCCACGGGCAACTCGCGTCCCCCCTCGTCGACGATCCGCACCTGCACGGTCGGCAGCGCGGGGCCGACGCTCTCGGGCCTGGCGCGGTAGAACTCGGCCGAGTTGAGCGCCACCACGCCCGTGGTCTCGGTCAGCCCGTAGCCGGTCCGCGGCTGTCCCCCGGGCAGGCGGCGTTCGATCTCGCGCACCAGCTCGGGCGGCTGCGGCGACCCTCCTCCGCCCAGCACGACCAGGCTGGAAGTATCGCGGCGCTCGAAGTCGGGGGACTGAAGCAGCTCGCCCATCATGGCCGGCACGCCGGTGAAGTTGGTGATCCGCTCGCGCTCGATCAGTTCGAGGGCGTGCGCCGGATCCCACTTGCGCATCAGCACGATCCGGCCGCCGTTGTAGGTCGCCGGGTGCAGCGCGCAGTTGCAGCCCGTCACGTGAAACAGCGGCACGCCCAGCAGGAAACGCGGCGTCATTCCCGCGGGCGGCGCGCTGCCGCCCGCGCGGCGCACCAGCTCGCTCCAGAACGCCATGTGCAGGATGTTGGTCACGCAGCCGCGGTGCGTGAGCACCGCGCCCTTGGGCCGCCCGGTCGTGCCGGAGGTGTAGAAGACGCAGGCCGGGTCCTCAGGACGGATCCCGACGTCGGGCAGTTCGGGAGCCCGCGCCGGATCGCCGATGGCTTCGGCGTAGGCCCGCCCGCCGGGCGGCAGCTTCTGCCGCTGCCGCACCGCGATCACGTCGAGAGGGGCCCGTCGGCGCAGGTCGTCGAGGCGGGGGGCGATGCGCTCCAGCCGCTCGTCGTCGCAGATCAGCACCCGCGCCCCCGAATCGGCCAGACCGAACTCCAGCTCGGGGCCGGTCCACCAGGCGTTCAGTCCCACCGCTATTGCGCCCAGCGAAAGCGCCGCCCAGTAGCCCGCGATCCACTCGGGATAGTTGCGCAACGCCAGCGCCACGCGGTCGCCGGGACGCACCCCGTGATCTTCGCTCAGCGCGCGGGCGAGCGCGCGCACCTGCAGGTCGAACTCGCCGTAGCTGTAGCGCTCCTCCGCGTAGCCCACGTAGGGCGCCTCGGCGCGCGCCGCGGCCGACAGCCACACGTCCCGCATGGAGGCGGGCGCCCGGTCGAACGCGCGCATTCGGAGACCGTCGATCTCGATCTCGGACCAGGCGTAGGCGGCTCCCGGGGCGGTCAACTCCCGCCATGCTCTGCGCAGGCGGGCGAAGGCCTCGCGGCCGGCCATCCGGTCTACTTGCTCGACTTCTGGTAACGGCGGCGGAAGCGTTCGATCTTCCCGGCGGTGTCGATCTCGCGCATGGTGCCGGTGTAGAAGGGGTGGCTGGCGGAGCTGATCTCCACGCGGACCTCGGGAAGCTCCTCGCCGCCCACCTCGCGCGTCTTGTCCGACCGGACGGTCGAGCGCGTCACGAACTCGGTGCCCGTCGAGACGTCGACGAAGACGACCTTGCGATACTCGGGATGGATGCCTTCTTTCATGCCGGCGGGGATGCTTACCCTAACCGGCTTGCGTTTGCAATCGCCCCCCGTATACTGCCGCCCCGAAGAGAGGCGCAGACGTGGCGAAAACCTCCCAGATCTACCGAGACCTAAAGCGCGACCGCCTGATCGCCAAGTATGCCGAGCGGCGATCCGAGCAGCGCAGGATCCTCAAGGACGCGGGCACCAACCTGGACGAGAAACGTCTGGCGCGGGCCAAGCTGGAGAAGATGCCGCAGAACTCCTCGTCGGTGCGGCACAACAACCGCTGCCGGCTGACCGGGCGCTCGCGCGGCGTCTACCGCAAGTTCGGACTGTCGCGGATCAAGCTGCGGGAACTCGCCCTTCAGGGGCAGATCCCCGGCATGACCAAGTCGAGCTGGTAGCGCCTCAGTCGGTCGGATCGAAGGCTCCCAGCAGCGCAGTGCCCGGCCTCGGCCGCCCCGCCTCCGCAGCCAGCAGCTCGCCCGGCGGCCGGTCCGCGAAGTAGAGATCGGCCCGCGCCCGCCCGACGCCGCAGGCGTCGTGAACCGGGCCCGGCCGGGCGACGAAGCGCAGACAGCCCAGCACGCCGGCGGCGTCGTGCAGCGCCGCGGGCCCGCTGGAGTCGTCCGCCTCGCCCAATTCGAGCACGACGCCGCGGTGGCGCCGGTACGGCAGAGCCTCGGGGGACAGCTCCACGCCGGCCGCCAGCCGGGCGCTTTCCAGCTCGAAGTAGCGCCCGAAAACCACTTCCCGCTCCGCGAACCCCCGACCAGCCGCGACCAGGCGGTTGCCGAGCGCGACGAAGTCCTCGATCGCGGCGTCCAAGGGGTCCCGAAAGAAGTAGGAGATCAGGAACTGGGGAGCCGCCAGCGCCGCCTCCCCCACCCGCCGGCCGGCGATCTGCTCCGGCGTCGCCCACCAGCGCGAGGCGAAGACCACCTGGGGCAGCGCCCAGTTCTCGGCCAGGTGATCGGTCGCGTGCCAGTCGTCGTAGGCGCGGGCGCTCTCCGGGTCCGGCGTGCGGATGAGTCCCACGAACGCGCCCCGGATCTCGCCCATTCGACCTCCCCCGACCTCCGGCCGGCACGCGAGTCTAGCCCGAAGCCCCGCCGCGAAGACACCGCAGATCCCGCCGCGGCCCCGGCCTCAGGGGACCAGGACGGCCGCGCCGCGGAGCTCCCCGCGGCGCAGCCGCTCGAGCGCGAGTCCGGCCCGCTGCAGGGGATGGGTCTCGACGTGGGTGCGGATGCGGGTGCGTCCGGCCAGTTCCAGAAACTCCTCTCCGTCGCGGCGCGTCAGATTGGCGACGGACACCAGCCGGCGCTCGCCCCACAGCAGCTCGTAGGCGAACGCGGGAATCTCGCTCATGTAGATGCCCGCGCACACGACCGTCCCGCCGGGCGCGATGGCGGCCAGCGCCGCCGGCACCAGCGCCCCCACGGGCGCGTAGAGGATCGCCGCGTCCAGCGGCTCGGGCGGCGGCTCCGCGGAGGAGCCGGCCCACTCCGCCCCCAGCTCGCGCGCGAACTCCTGGCCGTCGAGGTCGCCCTCGCGGGTGAAGGCGAACACCCGCCGCCCCTCGAAGCGCGCCAGCTGCGCCACGATGTGCGCTGCGGCGCCGAACCCGTACAGGCCCACCCGCCGCGGGTCGCCCGCGGCGCGCAGCGAGCGGTAGCCGATCAGCCCCGCGCACAGCAGCGGCGCTGCCCGAGCGTCCTCGTACCCCGTCGGCAGCGCGAAGCAGTAGCGCTCGTCGGCGACGGCGTACTCGGCGTAGCCGCCGTCCAGCGTGTAGCCGGTGAAGCGGGCGCGCCCGCAGAGATTCTCCGAACCGGCGCGGCAGGCCGCGCACTCCCCGCAGGTCCAGCCCAGCCACGGCACCCCGACGCGCTCGCCCGCGGCGAAGCGCCCCGCGCCCGGCCCCAGGGCGTCCACGCGCCCGACGATCTCGTGCCCGGGCACCAGCGGCAGCCTGGGCCGCTCCAGCTCCCCGTCGCAGACGTGCAGGTCCGTGCGGCAGACGCCGCAGGCCGACACCCGCAGCCGCACCTGGCCCGCTCCCGGCTCGGGATCGGGGATCCGGCGCTCGGCCAGCGGCTCGCCCGGCCGGCTCAGGAGCATGGCGCGCATTGGCGGGCGCTCCGGGACTAGGCGTCCGTCTCGGCCCGCAGCGTCAGCAGATCGTTGACGATCAGCCGCGGGTCGAGCAGTCCGGTGCTGTACACGTTGCGGATCGCGCCGCTGTCGTCGACCAGGAAGATCTTGAGCACGTGCCGGAGCTGCCGGGTCTGGGCCACGCTCAGCGCGTCCTGGCCGAAGTCCGAGAGCAGAGCGCCCAGCGGACCGGTTCCGGGGGGCGTCAGGAAGCGCCAGCGGCCACGGGGAGCGAGCTGGCGCTCGAGCCGGCGCATGCGCTCGGGCGTGTCCCGCTGCGGGTCGAAGCTCACGCTGACCAACTGCACCCGGCCGGCGAGCCCGGGGTGCTCCGCGAGCATGCGGTCGAGGCGCTGCATGGTCGCGCTCGCCATCGGGCAGGCGTGCGGGCAGCTCAGGTAGATAAACGACACCACCGCCGCGTCCCCGGACGCCAGACCCAGCAGCGGCGACGGGGCGCCCGAAGAGTCCAGCAGCGTGCGCTCCCGCACGCGGCCCAGCGGAGGCAGTTCGTAGCTGCCCGGCGCGGGCGGTTCGAAGCGCGGAGCGGGCGGCGGTTCGGGTGGGGTCGTGGCGCTTAGGAGCGCGCGCGCGGGCAGCCGCAGCGGAGGAGCCTGCGCGGTCGCGCTCGCGGAGCCCCCCCCCCCCCGCCGCCAGCCAGTACCGCGAATCGCCGAGTCCGCGCATTCTTCGCCGCTCCCACCGCTTGAGACGCGCGACATTCTGGCACAGCCCGGGCCGGCCGCCGGGGTTGAAAGCCGCTCCCGCCGCGTGGGAGCCTGATCGGGCGCAGCGCGAACCGCGCCGCGAGGCCCGGCCGAGGGAGACTCTCCCGTCCGCCGGCCGCGGAGCGCGCCGACCGACGCCCGGAGCGGCATGAAACCGAAGCGAAACCCCGTCTTCAGCATCGGCCATTCGACACATCGCCTGGAGCGCTTCTCGGCGCTCCTGCAGGCGCATCGGATCGGCGCGCTGGGCGACGTCCGCAGCGTTCCCTACAGCCGCTTCAACCCCCAATTCCGGCGCGAACCCCTGGCCCGGGCGCTGGGCGAACTCGGAATCGAGTACGTGTACCTCGGAAGAGAACTCGGCGGACGTCCCGACGACCCCGCCTGCTACCAGAACGGCCCGCGTGGCTCGGACGGAGTTCTTCCGCGACGGGCTGGAGCGGGTCTTGCGCGGAGCGGGCCGCCACCGCATCGCGCTGATGTGCGCGGAAAAGGAACCCCTCGACTGCCACCGGACCCTGCTGGTCTCGCGGGCGCTCGACGAGCGCGGCGTCGCGGTCCAGCACATCCACGCCGACGGAACGCTGGAACCCCACGACCGGGCGATGCTGCGCTTCCTGGAGCGGATGGGACTGGAGGACGCGGACCTGTTCGAGACTCGCCAGGCGCGGATCGCCCGAGCCGTCGAACACTGGGAAGAGCGAACCGCCTCGGCCCGGCGGACGGCAGCCGGCAAAGCTTAGGGGCTGTCAAGTCCGATCCGAATCAAGACGGACGGACGGAGCCGCCCCACGATCTCGATCGATCGCGAAGCGCTCTAATCGAGCTCGTAGGAGAGGCGGAAGTACGCGAACCTCCCGCCGGGGAGGTCGTAGGTCGAGGCGTCGTAGCCATTGAGCGAGGCACTCTGGCTGGCCGGCGGGTCACGGTCGAAAAGGTTGTTCACGCCGAGGTCGAAGCCGAGGTGGCCGCCGGGCACGGGGTGCCGGTAGCCGACCCGCAGATCGTGGTAGACGCTGCTGCCGAGTCGGTTTGTCGAAAGACTGTTGTCGTCGAAGTCGGGGTCGGAACACACGCCGAGGTTCGCCAGGCTGTCGGGCGTCCCGTCCAGGAAGTCCGAGCAGCGCTCGCGCATTTCGTCGATCAGGCGCAGCGTCCAGGACGCGCTCCAGTCGCCGGAGGTCCAGAGCAGCGAGAGCGTGGACTTCCACTCGGGCTTGCCCCGGTCGTTCTCGGTGCGGCCCTCCAGCGAGCGCTTCTCGATCGTCCCGCCGCCGAGATCCTCGAGAATCTCGGTGAAGTCGCTCAGGAAGGTGTTGCGCCAGGACAGCCCGATCCGGCCGAAGGGCAGACGCGGACTGCGGTAGGCCAGGCTCAGGTCCTCGACCCAGGCCAGGTCCCGCGCCCAGCCCGGACCGTAGACCAGACCCAGCGTGTAGCTGTCGGCCGTCTCCGGCTCCAGCCGCGGGTTGCCGCCCGTCAGCACGCTGATCTGGCTGCCGATCTGCGCGTAGCTGCCGTCGTCCGGAACGCCGGCCGCGACGCAGTTCTCGACGGTGGTCCGGGAGACACCGGAATTCAGGAAGTCGGAGCAGGGGTCGGCGATCGGGGCGTCGAAGCGCGCCTGGCCACCGAAGAGCTCGCCGATGTTGGGCGCGCGGAAGCCCTGCGAAACACCGCCCCGCAGCAGCAGGTCGCCGCGGGGCCGCCAGCTCAGTCCGAGCTTGCCCGCGGTGTCGCTGCCGAAGCTGCTGTAGTCGAAGAACCGGACGGCGGCCGACAGGTCGAGGCGCTCGGCGCCGGGACGCTCGGAGACCAGCGGAAGGTCGATCTCCAGATAGAACTCGTCGACTTCGAAGTCGCCCGAGGTCGGTTTCGCCGCCAGGCCCGCCGTGTCGCCCGCCTCGACCACCGGATCGGGCCGGAACCCTCCGTCGTGCTCGCGGTGCTCGAAGCCGGCCGCGAACGCCAGGGGTCCGGCCGGCAGATCGAAGATCTCCCCGCTGAGGTTGGCGCTGAAGTCCCAAAGTTCCTGTTCGCTGGAATCGCGCTGCGCGAATCCGAACCACTCCAGCGCGGCCGCAGTGATCGTGCCCGAGCCATCGCCCTGCCCGCCCAGAAAGTTCAGCGGCACGCAGGGGTCGGTGCAGTCCTGAGGTGGTCCCAGCGCGCGCAGCATCCGGCGCGCGTTGTGGGCGCCCGACTTCCTCTGCTCGGCCCGGCTGCGGGACCAGACCAGGTTCACGTCCCAGAACAGCGCCCGCTCGGCGTACTCGAACTCGCCCCGCAGGCCGGCGGCCAGGTAGCGGGTGTCGACCTCCTGCTCGAAGACGCGCGGGCCGCTCTCCAACGGTCTGCGGGTGATGAAGGTCTCGCCCGGTCCGAGCGTGACGCCGAACGGGTTGTAGGGGTTGTCGGCGTGGATGGCGATCTCGTCCATCAGGCTGCCGCTCTCGGCGAAGTCCCCGACCCAGAGCGGCTCGGGCGCCGCCTGGTTGACCGACTCGCGGGTATTGAACAGGGCCTTGGCGTACCCCTGAAGGGCGTCGGACCACCGGTAACGGACCTGACCGTAGACGCCGAGGCGCTCGGACGGCGTCAGCAGCATGTTGTAGGGCGCGTAGTTGAAGCGGTCCGCGTTGCTCCAGGGGTGGTAGTCGTCGCCGTCTCCGCAGGGGTCGTCCGGGTCGCAGACCGGCAGGCCCGTGACGCCGGCGTCGAGCGCGCAGTTGACGAACGAATCCGTGCGCGGATCGCTGAACACCACCCGCCCCTGGGGGGTGAAGGTGCTGCCGTGCAGATTTCCCGTGCCCGGCTTGGGGACCCTCGACTACCGGCGCTTGGAGGCCTCCAGCTCTGCCTGATCGACGTAGTCGAGGCTCAGGAAGGCGGAGAAGCGTTCGCCGGTCTTGCCGCCGGAAAGCTCCAGCTCCCGCGTCTCGCCGCCGCCGGAGTACCCCCCCCCCGCGCGACCGCTCCAGGCGAAGCCTTCGAAATTCTCGCGCGTGACCACGTTGACCACGCCGGCGATGGCGTCCGAGCCGTAGACCGGCGAGGCCCCTTCGGCGAAGACCTCGATGCGCTCGACCATGCCCGTCGGGATGGTGTTGAGATCGGCCGCGCCCGACACGCCGCTGCCCGAGGATCCCTGCACCCAGCGCAGGCCGTCGACCAGCACCAGGACCCGCTTGGATCCCAAGTGGCGCAGGTCGACCTGCGACGCGCCCGCGTTGATCCCCCCGCCGTCGGCCGGGAAGCCGAAGTTGCCGCTGCTGTTGAAGCGCGTGGACAGCGGCGAGCCCGAGATCGAGAGCCGCTGCAGAACGTCGCCGATCGAGTTGAGCCCGGTGCGCTCGAGGTCGCGGGCGTCCAGCGTCAGCACCGGCGTGTCCTGTTCCAGGGGGTTCTGGCGGATGCGCGTGCCGGTGACGACGATCGCCTCCACCGGCTCCTCCCCGGCGTCCTGCGCGCGCGCCGGCGGCGCGGTGATTGCGGCCAGCACCGCGCAGAGAGCCCCGATAGCGGCCGACGACCGGAGCGGGAGTAAACGCCCCGGCCCCCGAACCGCCTCGGCCGGGAGCCCGCGCCGCGTTTGCCAGCGCCCGGCGCAGAAACGCTCACGGCCCGAACTCGAACCCGCGGACGGCTAGGGCCGCGTGCCGTGACCCGCGGGGGCCTCGGAAACAGTGTCCCCGCTCCAGAAATCGAGCTGGCCGAAGCGCATCAGGTGCGGGCGGCCCAGTTCCAGCGCGCGGAAGTCCAGTTCGAAGGTCGGTTCGAGCTGCTTGCCGTCCCAGGTGAACGCGCGCAGGAACTGCTCGTCGGGATTGCCGGTGCCGTCCCAGTTGGCCAGCAGCGAACTGGTGAAGTAGACGCGTTCGCCGTCCCAGGACTGGGAGACCATGTTGACCTGCTCGCCGATCTTGCGCTCGTAGATCTGCTTGGGGTTGCGCGGGTCGGAGACGTCGAAGACGCGCACCATGCCGTCCATGAAGGTGTCGACGAAGAGCGTGGTGTCGTCCGAGGAGAGGCTGATGTCGACCGGCACGGGGAGCTTTTCCGGATCGCCGATGTCGGCCAGCTCCAGCGCCTCGAAACTGCCGTCCGGCTGGCGGAAAATCCCCCAGAGCTTCGACGTCAGGGCGGTGCTGGTGAAGGCGTACTCGTGGCGCGGGTCGAGCGCCCAGCGGATCTCGAGCGGCGCCCCCGGCAAGCGCAGAATCTGCAGCGGCTGGCGCGCGTGGTAGTCCCAGACCACCATGCTGTCGCCGAAGTTCTGCATCGCCTCGGCGTCCGCCATCAGCTCGCCCAGCGGCCGCATGTAGTTGTCGTGGCCGGTGAACGATGAAGTCAGCATGCGGTTGAGGTGGGCGTTCACGCGCGCGTCGTAGCCGTAGGGAGCCTGCTCGGGCATCCAGATGGTGCGCACGTACTCGCCGTCGTTGGTGTATTCGACCATCGCCGTGCGCCCGCCGTGGTCCTCGCTGTTCGACAGCGCGCTGATCAGCATGCGGCCGGGGAGCGCGTAGAAGCCGTGCGGCCCCACGACCCCGCCGCTCTTCTGCTCGAAATCGTCGATGGTGCGCGCCAGCCGCGGTTTGGCGGGGTCGCTGGCGATGTCGAACAGGAAAATCATGCTGTCGTCGAGCCCGCCGGCCCAGAGCAGGCGGCGGTCGTCGCTGAGGCCGCCGTGGTGCGCCTCGTGGCGTCCGCCGACCGAGAGCACCGAGACCACCTGGCCGTAGTCCGGCCGTTCGGGGTTCGCGCCGACGGTGACGAGCTTGTCGGAGCCGTCGCCCAGTCCTTCGATTCCCAGCGTCCAGACGTAGACGTAGTCCTCCTGGCCCACGATCTTCGGCATGTAGGGCGACTGGCAGGTTTCGTCCGCCCGCGAGAGCGTGGCGGGGCCGAGAAGCAGTCCGGCGGCGATCACGGCGGCCCAGAGCGGCATGGTGTCCCTCCCATCGGTGGGCGAGGGATGCTAGCACGGCTCTCCGGCGCTTCTCAGAGTGCTCGGGCGGGCGATTCGGCGACGCCGTGCGCGCCTGGGGTCGCCCCCGGGCGGCGGGCGAACGCGCCGGCCGCTTCGGGGAAATCAACGAGATTCGACCGCCGCCCCCCGCCGAGCTAGGCCGAATTGAGCAGGCGCTTGACCTCGCCGGCCGCGGCCGCGATCTCGGCGTCGCCCGGTCCGGCCGCGGACAGGTGGAAGCGCCGGCAGCCCGCCTCGACGTAGGGAGCGAGGAACTCGGCGATCTCGGCCGGCCCGCCGTAGGGCGTGTAGCGCTCGAAATTCTCGAAGCCGATGCGGTAGATGCCCTGCATCGCCCGGCTCACGTAGTCGCGGGCCCGCTCGCGGGAGTCGCCGACGCCGCACCACACGTACATGGAGTGCTCCCAGGCCACGTCCCCGCGACCGGCCGCGGCCGACTCCTCGCCGATCTGGCCCAGGATCGAACGGAAGCGCCCGGGCGAGATCCACACGCCCACGTAGCCGTCGCCGAGCCGGGCGGCGCGCCGCACCGCCGCCGTCGAGCGCCCGCCGACCACGATCGGCACGGGGGGAGAGACCGGCGGCGCGATCACGGCCCCGTCCAGCTCGAAGAACTCTCCCCGGTAGCTGACCGGTTCGCCCGTCATCAGCCCGCGCAGGATCTCCAGCGACTCGTTGGCGCGCCGGCCGCGCGTCCGGGGATCGACCCCGCAGACCTCGGACTCATGGGGGTCTTCGCCGCCCACGCCGACGCCCAGTACCAGCCGCCCGGGGGCGGCCTGGGTGATGCTCTGGATCTGGCGCGCGACCAGCGTGGGGTGGCGCAGCGGCAGCAGGTAGACCGCCACGCAGACCTGCAGCGTGTCGTGCAGGCTGCTGAGCTGAGCCGCCTGGATCAGTCCGTCGAAGCCGGCCCCGACGAAGAAGCTGACGTGGTCGGCCGGCGCGACGTGGTCGACGCCCGCGTCGGCCAGGGCCGACAGCGCGGCCCGGCGGTCGTCGATCGATCCCGTCTGCGCCCCGCGCGGCACGCCGACCCCGAGCTTGATCTCGCCCATCGTTCCTCCGTACCGGTCGCGGCGTCCGTCAGAACGGGCGGTCGCCGTCCAGCGTCACGCGGTGCATCAGGCGGCGCTGACTGTAGTCGGGGACGCCGAAGTGCTGCACCGAGCGATTGTCCCAGAAGGCCACCGAGCCCGGCGCCCAGCGGAAGCGGCACTGGAAGGCGGGATCGCGCACGTGATCGATCAGGAACGGCAGCAGCGCGCCGCTCTCCCGCGGCTCAAGCCCTGCCAGGCGGGTGGTGAAGTTGCCGTTCACGAAAAGCGCCTTGCGGCCGGTCTCGGGGTGGGTCCGCACCACCGGGTGCTCGCGCGCCGGCCACTCCTCCTGCATCTGCGCCAGATCCGCGCCGCTCAGCCCGGAGGCGATCGCCTGGGCGAGCGTCTTGGTCAGATCGTGGACCGCGTTCAGCCCGCCGATCAGCGCTTTCAAGGGCTCCGACAGGGCCTCGTAGGCCGCGTACATGCTCGCGAAGCAGGTGTCCCCGCCGCTGCCGGGGAGCTCGACCACCCGCAGGATCGAGCCCATCGGAGGCTCGAGCATGAAGGTGTTGTCGCTGTGCCAGGAGTCGGCGCCCTGCCCCCGGGGCGCGTCCTGATCCAGCACGGTCAGCTCCGGGTAGTCCGGGTGCTTGGGGCCGAACGGAGCCACGTTGATCGACCCGAAGCGGCGCGCGAAAGCGAGTTGGCTCTCCGGGTCCAGTTCCTGGTCGCGGAAGAAGATCACCAGGTGATCGAGCAGCGCGCGGCGCAGGGAGCCGATGGTCTCGTCGGACAACGGCCGGCTCAGATCGACTCCGAGTACTTCGGCGCCGATCGTGGGGGTCAGCGGGCGGATATCGATCGCGCTCATGCGGGGTCCTCGCGGGCCGAGTATCGCTTGGCGCTCGGGGCGGTCAAGCTGGCCCGGCGAGCCGCTCGCGCAGCGCGGGCAGCATCTCCGCGCCCAGGCGCTCGACCTGTTCGCGCACCGCCCCGGGTTCGATGCCGCCGAAGTGAACGCGCAGGTTGAGGGCGTCGCAGCCGCTCTCGCGCGCGAAGCGCGCCAGCCGCTCGGCGAGTTCGTCTCCCGTGCCGGCCCCGACCAGCTCGTCCTCGCCCCAGTGCCGCTGCGCCTGCCGGGAGGCGTAGCCGCGGTAGAAGTCCATCTGCCGGTCGACGCGGGTGCGCGGCGCGTCGCCGAGCCAGGCCCGGCGGATGCCGATCCGCACCCCCCGCCCCCCGGCGGCTGCGTACGCCTCCGAGACCTCCCGCAGCCGCTCCGCGGGCTGGAGCGAGTCGTACAGCAGCCCCAGGCCGAGCTCGGCGGCCCGGGCCGCGGTTTTCGGCCCCTGCGCCGCGCAGGCCAGCGGGATCGGCGCCTGCGCGCAGGCCGCCAGCGCAGGATCGCCTTCGACCGCCCCCGGCGACTCGCCGCGCAATGCCGCCACCAGCCGCGGCAGCGCCTCCCGGAAGCGTTCCCGGCGTTCGGCGTAGTCCAGCTCGACGATCTCGAAGTCGCGCTCCAGCCCGCCGACCGCGAGCCCCGCTCCGACCCGGCCCGGGAAGCGTCCGGCCAGCCAGGCCAGTTCCTCGGCCACCTGGGTCCAGTGCCGCAGGGGCAGCAGCAGCGGGCAGGCCGCGGCCCAGGCCCCGGGCATGGCGTCGAGCAACCAGGAACACGCCTGCACCGGATTGGGCAGGTAGCCCGGAAATCCCCCGTGGTGCTCGGCCAGCATCACGCCGTCGAAGCCGCTGCGGTCGGCCAGCGCCGCCTGGGCGCGCAACTCGTCCAGCAGTTCTGGGACCGGCCTGGCGTGCGGGTAGAGCCGCAGCGAGACCGAACCGGGAGCCAGCGGAGGGAGGGGCACGGCCCGCGACCGTCAGAGCAGGGCGGTGTAGGCGCCGCCGTCGACGGGCACGGCCGCCCCGGTGATGAAGCGGGCGTGCTCGGAGCACAGGAAGGCCGCCGCGCGGCCGAAGTCATCGGCCGAGCCCATGAAGCCGACGGGCACCTGCGCGCCCATCCGGCGCACGCTCTCTTCGTCGCCGCCCGCGATCTGACGCACGCGCGGAGTGTCGTGAAAGCCGGGCTGGAGCGAGTTGACCGTGACCCCGTCGCCGGCGACCTCGAGCGCCAATGTCTTCAGAAACCCCGTCGCCCCGGCGCGCGCCGTGTTGGACAGGATCAGGTTCCCGATCGGCTGGCGCACGGAGATGGAGGTGATGGCGAGCACCCGGCCCCAGCGCTGCTCCTGCATGGGGGGGACGGCCTCCTTGCACATCGCCACCACGGACAGCAGGTTCAGGGAGATCGCGTCGGGGTAGGCGTCTACCTCGGTGGTGGCGAAATTGCCCGCCGGGGGGCCGCCCGCGTTGGCGACCAGGATGTCCAGCCCGCCGAGCGCTTCGCGCGCCTCGCGCACGAAGCTGCGGGAGCCCTCGGGCGTCGAGACGTCCCCGCTCAGCGCCACGCTGCCGGCCGGCAGGCGCTCCGCGGCGCGCCCCAGCCTCTCGGCGTCGCGACCGCAGATGGCCACGCGCACGCCCTCTTCGGCCAGCGCGAGCGCCGTGCCCAGCCCGAGGCCCGACGAGCCCCCGGCGACCGCCGCCCGGCGGCCTGCGATTCCCAGGTCCATGGCTTCCTCCTTGAACGCGCGCTCCCGCGGGCGCCCGGCGCCGGACCGCCGGCGCGCTCCGGCGCGGCAGGCGGCGCGGATCTAGCCCGGCGCGCCTCCGTAGAGCAGCGCGCGGGCGTTGCGGCTGGTGATCTTGCGCTTCTGGTCGGCGCTCAGGTCGGGCTGCCGCATGAAGGTCTCCAGCGCCCCCGGAAAGATCGCGTCCGAGTGCGGGTAGTCGGAGGCCCACAGAATGCAGTCTTCGCCCAGCGTCTGGGGCGTGAGCCGCGTGCCCGCGGCGAAGCCCAGGTACTTCTCCTCGGGATCGCAGCTGAAGAACAGCCGGCCCTCGTCCAGGTACTCCATCGGGGGCTTGTTCAGGCCGGGGTCCATTCCGGGGCGCGGCGCGTACTCCTCGTACTGCTCCTGCATGCGCCACACGAACCACGGCAGCCAGCCCACCTGCCCCTCCATGAAACCGATCCGCAGGAGCTCGAAGCGGTCCAGCAGCCCGCCGAAGATCACGTCGAGCACCGACAGCATCTCGGAGAACGGGTGGATGACGTGCGAACGCAGGAAGCTGTAGCCAAGCTGCTCGTGCACGAAGGTGCGCAGCTCGTGGGGGATGTGGAGCAGCAGTGGCACGTCGAGCCGCTCGGCGGTGGCGTAGATCGGGTCGTAGTGCGCCGCGTCGGCGGTGCGGCGGTTCACCGAGCTCTTCATGAAGAAGCCCGCGAAGCCGAGTTCCCCCACCGCGCGCTCCAGTTCCCGGCAGGCGGCGTCGACGTCCTCGAGCGGCAGCAGCGCCACCCCGCGCAGGCGCTCGGGGTCGGCCGCGCAGTAGTCCGCCAGCCAGTTGTTGTAGCCGCGGCAGATGCCCGGGGAGTAGGCGTCGCGGTTGAGGCCCATCTCGGTGCCGAAGAGCACCGCCACATCGATTCCCTCGGCGTCCATGTCCGTCAGCCGGGCCCGCGGATCCCAGCCGCCCTCGCCCTTGTTCCGCTCGCGGATCGCCCGATAGGCGGCGGCCTTGTCGCCCCCGTCGCGCGCGTACCAGTGGCCGCGGTTGCCCAGCAGGAGTTCTTCCATCTCCCGGGCCTCGGCGGCGTCGAAGTAGTCGAGCCAGCCGTCCGCCGCCTCCATCAGCACGTGTCCGTCGACGTCGATGACCGGATCGGGGTTCACCCCGCCAGCATGACAGGCGCCCGATTGGGCGGCAACGCGGCGGCCGGCGTCAGTGCAGCCAGGCGCCGGCGTTCACGTCCATGCAGTGGCCGTGCATGCCGCGCGCGGCTTCGCTGGCGACGAAAAGGATCGAGTCCGCGATCTCGCCGGTCTCCAGGATGCGCTGCATCGGCGAGCGCTCGGCGTACAGGGTCTCGACCTGCTCGACGGTCTCGCCGCGCTCGACGGCGAGCCGCTCGAAGTAGCCCTGCAGGGCCTCGGTGCGGATCGTCCCCGGCATCACGGCGTTGACCCGGATGCCGTGGCGGCCGACTTCGTTGGCCAGCGCCTGGGTCAGCCCGATCACGGCGTACTTGGCCGCGGAGTAGGCGCTGAGCATGGCGCGGCCGTGGCGGGCGGAGGCCGAGCCCACGTTGACGATCGAGCCTTGGTGGCGCTCGATCATCGCCGGCAGGAAGTGCTTGCAGCACAGGAACGAGCCGCGGCAGTTGAGCGCGAAGGTCTCGTCCCACTGCTCGACCTCCATGTCCACCAGGGCCGAGCGCCCGCCCCCGCCGCCGGCGTTGTTGACCAGCACGTCGGCGGCGCCGAACTCGTCGAGCGTACGGCTCGCGAGTTCGCGCACCGCGGCCTCGTCGCGCACGTCGGTCGCGACCGCCAGGCAGGCGCCGCCCGCCGAGCGCACCTCCTCGGCGACCGCCTCGATCTGACCGGGGGTGCGCGCGGCCACCACCACCCGGGAGCCGGCCTCGGCGAAACGCAGCGCGGTCGCGCGGCCGATGCCCCGCCCCCCGCCCGTGACGACCACCACCTTGTCCCGCAGATCGCTCACCCGCAGCATCTTCGAACCTCTCCGAGTGCGCCGCCCTTCGTCCCGCGCGACGCGCGGGGCATTATGCCGCCCGTTCCGGAAGTTCGACCCGGCGGGTAGTCGCCATGCCGAGCATGCACGACAGCCCCACCGACTGGAGTCCGCCGAGGCCCCCGGCGACCAGCACCACGAAGCGGTCGGGCTCCAGGCAGACGGGGATGCGCCGGTCGCGGACGGCGATCCCCCGCTCGGCGAGCTGGGCGAGCGTGGCTTCGCGCCGGTACGGCGGGTAGTGGTCCAGCGGCACCCGGGCGTGCTCGAAGAGGTGTTCCCGAAAGGCGCGCTTGTCGGGGAACCGCTGCGCGACCATCTTCGCGATCACCGGGCTCATCACCAGCACCGTCTCGAAGCCGTCCGGAGCCCGATGGCCGCCGCACGGCCCGCTGGCGATCAGTCCGTGGGTCACGTGGTGCAGGACCATCTCCGGGTCGGGGCTCATGTCCGTGATCGGCCACATCCCGTTGACCGGCAGCACCGTCACCGCGCTCTCCTCGGCGTCGAACCCGC
>JAGWBS010000064.1:19862-35418 GCA_021295775.1 Pseudomonadota bacterium
GACTCCTCTTCGTTCTCGCCGATGCAGCAGGAGTTGTACTTGCCGGGCCATCCCAGGGGCGCCTTGTCGACCGCTCCGGGGGCGGCGCCGCCCAGGTTGATCAGGCTCAGCCGCAGGGCGCGCCCGATGGTGGCGTTCGCGCGCGTTCCCGGGCCGAAGCAGCCCGCGCCGCTGTTCAGCGCGATGCGCTGCCGCACCGGACCATTGACCAGGATCATGGGCCCCACGGGATTGGTCGTGGTCTGGATCGCGTGGGCGTTCATGACCGGGTCCAGGAACGCCTCCAGGGCGGCGATCAGCACCGGCATGTAGCTCGGCTCGCAGCCGGCCATGACCGCGTTGACGGCGACCTTCTCCAGCGTCGCGGGGGCGTTCAGCGGCGGAACCTCGCCCAGGCTGCGCTCGGGCGGGCCACCGGCGCCGCGCAGCATGGCATCGACGCGCTCCGGCGTCGGCGGCACCACCGGCAGACCGTCGGTCATGCCGCGCTCCCGGAGCAGGGACTCGACGGCCTCGGGGCTGTCCTCGACGCGCGCCCGCAGCGCCACCCTCAGTCCCCCGCGCCCGTCAGCGCGTCCAGCAGGGCGGGCAGCCGCTCGCGGGCGTCGGCGCGGATGCGCTCCTCCGGCCACTCATCGTAGCCCTGCGGCAGCACCAGGACCGGAAGCTCGGGCACGCGCCGTCCGCGCGCGGTGGCCTGGGCCAGACCCTTGAACTGCCGCGTCACCAGACCCGCGCAGGGCACGCCCAGTTCCTCAAGGGTCGCGCTCGCGTGGATACTCCACGCCGTGCAAGAGCCTCAATTCCCCAGGCCGCTGACCACCGCGTCGACCTTCGCGCTCCACTGCTCCAGGCGCTCGCGGTAGTCGTCCGGGTGGCTGCCGTGCGCCGGCCCGGAACACAGCACGTCGACCGACGCCACCCCGTGCTCCGCGACCAGCAGCCGGCCCAACTCGTCGCTCAGGATGCCCATGGAGCGCCAGAGCTCGTTGTCCAGGAAACCCACGCGCCGCCCCCGCAGACCGTCGGGGCGCGGGGCCAGACTCTTCCCGGACGGCGGGACTTCGCCGTGCGGGAGCAGGATGTCGATTTCGGGCATGCGTCCTCCGGGGCGCTCAGGCGCCCGCCAGGGTAGCTCAGGCGGGGTCTCCGCAGCGGAATCCGCTCACTGGCGTCGCGCGGGCGCGGGCCGGTCCGGAGAGAAGCCGAGCTGCTCCAGATTCATCCGCGCCGCCTGCAGGCCGGGGTCGTTCTCGAGCGCGGTGTGGTACATGCGCTGCGCGGCCGAGCGCTCGCCCAGGCGGGACAGGGCGACTCCCAGGTTGTTCCACGCCTGCGCGAACTCCGGCGCGATGCGGGTGGCGATCTCGAAGTGGCGGCGGACGGCCTCGAACGGCACCGGCTCGCCGCGCCGACGCGCGTTCAGCATCAGCTCGTAGCCGCGGTTGTTGTAGAAGTGCGCCACGGCCTCGACGTCGTCGATGCGCAGATAACGGGCCTCGGGACCCATCCGCCCGCTGAAGTCCAGGAAGGTCCGGCCCGAGCGCGTGTAGATCTCCGCGGCCATGTGGCCCGACCAGATGCGCGTGTTGCCGACCTGCTCCGGGTCGCGGTCGCGCCGCAGGGCCTTGGCGTAGTAGGCACGGAGTCCCAGCTTGCGCGCCATTCCGACGACCACCGAGGCCAGGGACATGCAGTTGCCGGCGCGCGTCTCGAGCGTGCGCGCCGCGGTGTCGGTCACCGACCAGTCGTAGCGCAGGCCGAAACGACGCGGGTCGGCCAGAGCCTCCATCAGCGCCTCGAGCCGGATTTCGGAACGCCGCGAGCGGGGCATCGCCCGCTCGGCTGCCTCGAGCGCCCCGGCGGGGATCTCGTGGGGCACCGCGATCTTCTCCCGATCCAGATCGGGGACGCGGCGCCGAATCTCCTGCCGCAATTCGTCCGGGGTGTAAACGAACGAACGGGAGGCGGCGCAGCCCGAGGCCAGCAGGCCCAGGCAGGCGGCCAGCGCGATCCCGACCGGCCCGACGCCGCGGAGGGTCGCGCTACGCGGACCAGCGCATCGTTGGACAGCGCGCCGGGTCATGATCTCCGGAGTATATCTCCGCCTCCCCGGGAGCCGCTAGAATCGCCGGGTGTCGCGAGTTCTTGCGATCGCCCTGGCCGCGGCCGCCCTGGCCGCGCACCCCGCGGCCGGGCTGGAGCCCCGGGTGCGGCTGGTCCTGGAAGCCCCGGCGGACGGAGAGCGGATCGTCTCTCCGGTGCCGCTGGTCGAGTTCCGCGGGCGCGCCAGCGGTTCGCATCCCCTCTCGCTCGACTCCTCCGGGCCGGACGCGGAGTCCCTGCTGCAGAACGCGAGGCGCGCCCACTTGGTCGACGCCGACGTGGTGCTGGCGCTGGACCTGTCGAACACCGCGCTGCACTCGTCGGGATTCGACGTCGACGGCGACGGGACGGTCGGTCGCGACAAGCCCTGGGTGGCCCGAAACCGTCACTTCGACCGCTCCATCCGGGTCTGGACCAGCGACTGGGACGACGTGATCGCCCACGCCGAGATCGCGATCGCCCGGGAGCTGGCCCCCCGGCTCGACGCGCTGGGCAACCGCGTGGCCCTGCTCCTGTTCGCCTCCGGCGCGAGGGTGCGCACCTCCCTCGGCCCGGGACGCGAGGTGCTGCAGGCCCTAGACCGCATCCGCCTGCGGATGGATCCGGACGGCACGGACCTGACGCGCGCCCTGCGGCGCACGCGGCGCCTGCTGAAGAACTCGGACGCGGACGCGCCGGAAGGCGGCGCGCGCCGGGCCGTGATCCTGTTCAGCGACGCCAAGCCGTCCAGCGACCTGGACCGCCACGCGGAGGGGCGCGCGATCGAGCGCGCCGCGCGCGGACTGGCCGACGACGGCGTGCGCCTGCACGTGCTGGCCTTCGGCCCCCGTGAAGACTTCGACCCGTGGCTGCTGCCCTCGCTGGCGGAGATGACGCGCGGCCGCTTCGTCCACGCGACCGACCTCGCGGCCCCCCTCGAGGGACTCGGCCTGGTCGAGCCCTGGCGCCCGCGGCGGGTGCGGGTCTGGAACCGCACCGCGCGGCGCGACGCCCGCGCCCTGAGGCTCTTCCCCAACGGCCGCTTCGACGGCTTCGCGCCGCTGGTCCCGGGCCGGAACCTGCTGAGCGTCGAGATCCGCGGTCCCGGAAACTCCCTGGAGCTGGAGCGCTGGCTGGAGTACGAGCCGACCGATGCCGGCGGGGCGGAGCCGGAAATTCTCGAGAAACTGCGGCGCCGGACGCTGGAGACGCGGGCGGCGGGAGCGCCGCCCCCACCCGAGCGCCGTCTCGACATCGAACTCGACCAGACGGCGCCGCCCCACGCCCCCGCGCCGGGAGAATCTCCGTGATCGTCGATACGCACACCCACCTGGTCTCCGAAGATCCGGAGCGCTACCCGCTGCAGCCGGCCGGTCTGCCCGGAAAGTGGTACCTGGAGGCGCCCGTCAGCGCGGAGCGCATGCTGGAGCGGATGGACGAGAACGGGGTGGACCGGGCCGTCGCCGTGCAGCCGATGGGAGCCTACTCCTACGACAACCGCTACGCGGCCGACAGCGCGGAGCGCTTTCCCGAGCGTCTGGCGGGCGTCTGCTGCGTCGACGTGCGCTCTCCCGACGCGCTGAGCGAACTCGACCTGTGGATCGGCCGGCGCCGGATGCAGGGCCTGCGCCTCTTCGCGCTGGCGCCCGAGGGCGAGTCGTGGCTGAGCGAGCCCGCGACCTTCCCGGTCTGGGAGCGGGTCGCGGATCTCGGGGTGCCTCTGATCGCCACCGTGTTCTCGCATCAACTGGCGGAGCTGGGCCGGGTGCTGGAACGCTTCCGCGACCTGCCCGTGCTGCTGGACCACTGCGGCTTTCCCCAGCTCCACGGCCCCGGCTGGACGTCCTCCGGCCCGCTGCTCGACGGCCCCCGCTGGGATTCGGTGCGCCCGCTCTTCGACCTGGCCGACAAGCCCAATCTCTATCTCAAGGTGTCGACCCACGTGCTGGACGAGGCCGAGCGGGTCGGCGAGCTGCGGGATTTCGTCGCGGCTCTGGCCGAACGCTTCGGCTCCCGCCGCCTGATGTGGGGCTCCGACTTCCCGCAGACCCACGACCGCAGCTACGCCCAGCTCGTCGACTGGGGCCGGCAGGGGTTCTCCGGGCTGGCTCCCGAGGATCGCGACCAGGTCCTGGGGCGGACCGCGCTGGGCTTCTGGCCGCCGCCCGGCCCTCAGTAGGAGCGCGGCAGCCCCAGCAGGCGCTCGCCCAGGTAGTTGCGCGCCATCTCGTCGGAGACGGGCGCGAAGTGCCACAGCCGCACGTCGCGGAACCAGCGCTGCATCGGATACTCGCGGCTGAAGCCGGCTCCGGCCAGAAGCTGCATGCCGCCCTGCGTGATGCCCGCGGCGGCCTCGGAGGCGGCCAGCTTGGCCAGGGTGGCGAGCACGTCCGCCTGGCCCCCGCCGGCTTCGACCTCGGCGGCGCGGACGACCAGAGAGCGCGCGTTCTCCAGCGCCAGCGCGCCGTCCGCCAGACGGTGCTGGAGCGACTGGAACGCGCCGATCGGACTCCCGAACGCCTCGCGCTGCCCGGCGTAGTCCACGCTGTAGTCGAGCGCCGCCCGCGCCACGCCCAGGCAGGCCGCGGCCGCGTTGAGCCGCTCGCGGTTCAGCGTGCCGAAGACCTGCCGGAAACCCCGCCCCGGCTCGCCCAGCACCGCTTCGCGGGGCGCGAACACATCGTCCAGGAAGATTTCGCAGGTGGGAACGCTGTGCAGGCCGAAGGTGTCGATGTCGCGCACGCGGATGCCGTCCGCCCCGGCGGGCAGCAGGAAGAGCGTGACGCCGTCGACGGGAGAGCGCTCGAAGTCGGCGCTGCGCGCCAGCAGCAGGATCCAGTCGGCCAGCGAGGCGGCGGTGATCCAGAGCTTCTGGCCGCGGATCCGGTAGCCGCCGCTCACCGCCTCGGCGCGCGTCCGCATGGCGCGCGCCGCGTCGGTCCCGCCGCCGGGCTCGCTCATGGCGAACGAGACCTTGCACCCGCCCCCGACCAGCTCGCGCAGTACCCTCAGCGGCTCGCCGTCCTCGGCCGGGCTCAGCACCTGGATCGCCATGTACTGCAGGATCAGGAAGGCCGCCATCGAAGTCGGCCCGGCCGCCAGCTCCTCGATCGCGACCACCTGGTCGCGGACGTCGCCGGCTCCGCCGAGGTGCTCGGGAGCGCCCAGCGCCAGCACGCCCATCCGCGCCAGACTCTGGTGAAGTTCCCGGTCGAAACTCGCGGCCTCGTCGAGCTCCCGGATGCGCTCCGGCGGAGACTCCCGCTCGATCAGGCGTCGCAGCTCGCGGCGGAACTCGGCGCGCTCGGGGGACTCGGCCAGCGGGTCGAGCGCGCGTCCCGCCGCATCGGTGAGCGACCTCTCCACGCCGCGAGTCTACCCCGTGGCGCGGGGCCGAGCGGCTGTGTCAAGCTCGTCGGGAAGGAGCGCGAGCGGAGAGACCGAAATGGCGCGACTCGGAGGCGGTTCGGCTTCGGCACTGCTGCGCCTGGCTCTGGCCCTGGCGGTGGTCGTGGCCGGGTATCTGTACCTCGGCGGCATGGGCACGCGCGGACTGGACCGCCTGTTCCCCGCCGGCGGCGCCGAGGGACCCGATCTTTTCGGAATCAGCGGCGATCCCGGGACGACCGTCACCCCCCTGACCGACCACGACCGCCGGCAGATGGAGCGGCAACGCGAAATCGCCAGCGAACTGGCGCGGCGCCACGTGGGCGTGGCGCTGTCGGGACGCTCGCTCGGCGAGCTGGAGACGCTGCAGCGGCTGCTGGACCGGGCGGACCTGAAGCCCGACCGGTCGCTCGAGCTGCAGGCCCTGGGGCTGGCGCTGGGAGACCTGATGCAGCGCTACCTGGGCCTGGAGTGGGTCGTCTACGAGGATGAAATCGGTCGCTCGCGCGCTTTGCGGGTGCCCGGCAGCCGGGACTCGTTCATCTTTCCGATGACGATGATCTCCAGGCGCGTGGAGGGCGGCGCGCCGGTCGACGTGAGGGCGCTGTTCGAGAAGACCCGCGAGGCGGTGCGCTCGCAGCGCCCGCTGCCGCCGATCTCGGATGCGGCCCGCGCCTGAGCCGGCGGTTCCGGATCAGGCGACGTGGCGGACGAACTCGTCGCTCTCGTAGAAGAAGCGGCTCTCTCCGAAGGCCGGCTTCAGGTCGCTGAGCCAGGTGGCGTACTCGTCGTACTTGGCGAAGAACGGCCGCCGCACCCAGTCGGGGTTGCGGCCCTGCAGGAAGCTGAGCTGGAACACGCGCTGGCCGCCGATCCGGGTCACGCCGTCGACCTGCACCTTGCCGGGCGCGGCTGACATCACCGGCCCCCGCACCGTCCGGGCGAGACCCGAAACCTGCGAATAGGCGTTCCGGAAGATGTCGAGCGCCTGGGCCAGCGGCAGCTCGAAGTAGGCGCGCGGCCCGGTGTCGCGCTCCACGAACATGTAGTAGGGGATCATCCCCAGCTCGACCTGCTCCTGCCAGAGGCGCGCCCAGACGTCGGCCGAGTCGTTGATGTGCCGCAGCAGCGGCGCCTGCACGCGGATCTGGGCGCCGGTTCCCAGCACGCGCCGGATCGCGCGCCGCACGGCGTCGGTGCCCAGCTCCCGCCAGTGGTTGAAGTGGCTCATGAACGCCAGGTGCTTGCCGCTGGCGACCACTTTCTCGAACAGCCGCAGCATCTCGTCGGCGTCCTTGTCCGTCAGGAAGCGGTGCGGCCAGAAGCCGAGCACCTTGGAGCCGATGCGGATCGTGCGCACGTGGTCGAACTCGGGTTCGAGCAGCGGTTCGATGTAGCTGGCCAGGTTGTCGGCGCGCATGATCATCGGGTCGCCGCCGGTGAGCAGCACGTCGGTCACCTGGGGCTGGCGGCGCAGGTAGCCGACGAAGCGGCGCGCCTGGTCGGTCGAGAACTTCAGGTCGTCCATGCCCACGAACTGCGGCCAGCGGAAGCAGAACGTGCAGTACGAAAAGCAGGTCTGGCCCTTGGACGGGAACACCAGCACGGTTTCGCGGTACTTGTGCTGCACGCCGGGAACCGGCTCCTCGTCGAGCAGCGGCACGTTCTGGGTGACCTGCCCGGACGGGTGGGGGTTCATGTCGCCGCGGATGCGCTGGACCAGGCCGCGCAGCTCCGCGGCCGGGGCGTCCCTCTTCAGGGCGTCGGCGACCTGCCGGAACTGGTAGGGCGAAAGCATCTCCCGCTGGTAGAAGGTCAGGCGGAACAGCGGGTCGTCGGGGACGGCGTCCCAGTCGATCAACTCGTCGACGACGTAGTTATTGGCGCGGAACGGCAGAACGTGGGCCACGACCTTGAGCGCGAACCGTTCGTCGGGCGACAGCTTCCCGAGCTGGGGGAGCTTGTCGAGGTCGCGCAGGCCGTAGAACCGCATTTTCATCCGAATCCATCCTCATCTCGTTGACCGCGACCCGCGGACGGCTGTCGCGTCCGCGGACACCGCCGCCGTGCGAACGCGCCGCCAGCGCTTTCGCCTGGAATCGAAAGGCGTCGCGGAATGGAGGGCCGCGCCGCACGGTGGGGCTAGGTCCAACCTACGAGGCGCGGGGCGAGCGTGTCAAGCGATGCGTGACCGTCGACAGACCGGCCCGCGGACCCCTCGCGGGCGGCTCCGGCTCAGTCCAGTTCGTCCTTGAAGAACTGGCCGTCCTTGAGAATCGCCTTGAGATTCGAAGGGTTGGACAGGCAGGCGATGTCCTGGAGCGGGTCTCCCTCGACCACCAGCAGATCCGCCAGCTTGCCTTCCGAGACCGTCCCCAGCTCGTCGCCGCGGCCGGTCATCTCCGCGCCGTTGCGGGTCGCCCAGCGGATCACGTCGAGGGCGGGGATCCCGATCTGCTTGACGTACAGCTCCAGCTCCTGGCCGTAGGTGCCGTGCGGGATCGGCTGGGTCCCGAAGTCGTCGCCGACCAGCAGCCTGACGCCGGCGCGGTTGAGTTCGGGGAGCATCGCGGCCATGTTGTCGAAGTCCTCGCGCATGCGGCGCACCATCAGCTCGCCGCCCTCGCCCGAGGGCTGGAACGGGAGCTGCTGAGCGTCGGCGGCGCTGATCTCGCGCAGGTCGTAGTTCTCGAGCGCCTCGAGCAGCTTCTGGCTGAAGAGCATCGTCGGGGTGACGAAGCTGCCGCTCTTGAGCACCGCCTCCAGGCCGGGTTGGTCGATCTGGTCGGCGTGGTCGATCACGTCGACCCCGGCGCGCGCGCACTCCAGGATCGACTCGCGGCTGGAGGCGTGGCAGCGGATCTTGCGGCCGCGGCGGTGCGCCGCGCTGACGGCGGCGCGCAGCTCGTCGGGCTCGATCGTGCAGCGGCCGTCGGAGACCGAGACCGCGTGCCCGGTGCTGACGTTGAGCTTGATGATGTCCGAGCCGCGCTGGATCTCCTGCCGCACCAGGTTTCGGAACCCCATCGGGCCGTCGGCCAGCGCCAGGGAACCGAGGTTGCCGAGTTCGTAGAACCAGGTGCGCAGGCCGACGTCGGCCGCGTCGCCGGTCGCTATCAGCTCCCGGCTGCCCGCGTACAGGCGCGGCCCGGGAATGATCCCCTGCTCGATCGCGTCGCGCAGGCTGGCGTCGATGGCGCCGGGGACGCTCGACCCGGCCGCGGAGGTGAAGCCGTGCCGCAGCAGCAGCTCCAGGTTCTGCGCGGCGAACAGCGTCAGGATCGGGATCGGAGCCTCGAGGCCCAGCGACGGCGCGGGGGTCGCGCCCACCGCGCGGTAGGTGGTGTGGAAGTGCGACGAGCACATTCCCGGCATCAGGCTGCGGCCGCCCAGGTCGACCACCCGGTCCTCCGGGCCGGCGGGCACCTCGCCCGGCGTGACCTGCGCGATCCGCGCTCCCTCGACCACCACGCTGCAGCCCGGCTGCGCCGGGCTCTCCCCGTCGACCAGATTCGCGTTGCGAAAGACGATTCGATCCACGGCTCCGCCTCCCCCGTGTCCGTTCCCGGCCGCCTCAGCCCGTCTCGGCGTCCCAGCGGCTGTGCACTTCGCTGCTCTCGGGCAGATCGTCGAACTGCTCGAAGGTGCGCTCGTAGCCGGTGCTCAGGATGCGCCACTCCCCGTCGCGCTTCTCGTACTGGTCGTGGTAGAAGGCCGCGCCGAGCAGCGTGCTGCGGCCCTTCATCAGCGGCCGGTCGGGCCCGGCGTTGATCACGTAGTCGACCAGGTACCAGCGGCCCCGGGCGGTGTTCGGCCCGGTGATCTCGATTTGCGGGTGGTGGACCTGGTGCAGGGTGACCAGGTTTCCGCCCAGCGAGTCCCGCAGGAACCCCAGCACCGCGTCGCGGCCCTCGAAGGAGTGCGTGCCGTCGCCGTAGGAGCAGACCACCTCCGGCCAGAACGTGTCGTGCAGCTCGTCCCAGAGCTTGAGGTCCACCGCCCGCATGTAGCGGTACTTGAGCTGCTGAATGGCCTCGATCTCGTCGCGCTCGCTCACCCATTCCTCCCCGGCCGTCGGATAGACTGAATCCTACGCCATCCGCGCCGGGAGCCGCTCTGGATTCATCGCGAGCCAGCCTGTCTGCCGGAGGCTCCGCGGCGCTGCGGGCGGACCACCTGCTCCACCAACAGCCCGTGGTGTTCCGCGACCCTTGGGCGCTGGCGTTGACGCCGGAGCCGATGCGCTCCGCGGTCGAATCGGGGGCATTCGGCCGCCAGCTCGACGAGCTCGAGCTGAGACCCTCCCAGGGAGGCATGCTGGCGCGGGCGCTTTTCTGCGAGCTGGCGCTGGATGGCGCGCGGCGCCGGGAAGGGCTCGCGCAGTACGCGATCCTGGCCGCGGGACTGGACTCGTTCGCGCTGCGCCTCGATCCGGAACCGGGCCCGCTGAGCGTGTACGAAGTCGACCATCCGGCCAGTCAGCGGGCCAAGCGCGAGCGGCTGCGGGAGCTCGGGGGAGAACCCGACGGCGTGGAGTTCGCGGCGCTCGACTTCGAACGCGAAGAGCTGGAGGCGGCTCTGGCGCGCAGTTCCTTCGACCCCGGGCGGCCGGCGTTCTTCTCCTGGATGGGCGTGTCCATGTACCTCACGCGCGAGGCCTTCCGGCGCACGCTGGCGTCGGTCCGGGCCTGCGCCGCCCCCGGCAGCCGGCTGGTCTTCGACTACCCGATCCCCCAGGAGCGGCTCGCCCCCGAGTTCCTCGAGGTCGCGCGGCGCAAGAACGAATCCCTGGCCGAGATGGGCGAGCCGCGCATCTCGACTTACGAGCCCGCGGAGCTGCACGCGGAGCTGGCCGGGCTGGGCTTCGAGCTGGTGGAGGATGTCGGACCGGAGGAGGTCGACGCGCGCTGGTTCCGGGGCCGCCGGGACGGCCTGCGCTCGAACCCCGAGAGCCGCATCGCGCACTTTCGCGCCAGCGGCTGAGGACGCCCGTGCCGCGCGGCTACGTGCTCCAGCCGACCTATCGCGTGCGCGGGGGGAGTCCCGTCGTGCAGCTCTGGGGACGGCTCGAGGACGGGCCCGCCTTCCTGGTCGAGGACACGCGCTTCCGTCCCTACTTCTTCGTGCCCGAGAGCGCGGCCGGCGCGCTCGACGGGCTCTCCGGGGCCGAGACGAGCCCGGTAGAGCTGTTCGACCTGACGGGCGAGCCGGTGGTGCGGGTCGAGGTGCCGCTGCCCGGCGACGTGCCCGGGCTGCGCGAGCGCCTGGCCGCGCGCGGCTGCCCCGCGCTGGAGGCGGACATCCGCTTCCCCTACCGCTTTTTGATCGATCGCGGCATCCGCGCGACGCTGTCCATCGACGGCCCCGCCCGGATGAGCCCCGGGGGTGTGCAGCTCTTCCGCGATCCCGAACTGAGCCCGGCGACGTTCCGGCCGCGGCTGCGCTGGCTGTCGCTGGACATCGAGACCTCCGCCGACGCGAGCCAGGTCTACTCGGCCGCGCTGGTGGGCGAGGGTTACGAGGAAGTGCTGATCGCGACGTCGGGCGGTGTCGCTCGGGAGGGCGTGCTCCGCTACCCGTCGGAGTCGGAGCTGCTGAGCGGCCTGGCCGCCCGCATCCGCGAATTCGACCCCGACGTGCTGCTCGGCTGGAACGTGGCCGAGTTCGACCTGCGCGTGCTGGCGGAACGCGGTCGGCAGCTCGGCGTCGAGGTGGCGCTGGGGCGAGGCCCGGGAGAGCTGCGGCTGTTGCGCGACCGCGGCTTCACGCGCCAGTCGCGCGCGGAGATCCCGGGTCGGGTCGTGCTGGACGGCATCCCGCTGGTCCGCGACGCCCTGCGGCTGGAGGACTACCGGCTCGAGACCGTGGCGCGCGCGGTGCTCGGCCGGGGCAAGCGCATCGACTCGGACGCGCCCGACGCCGCGGCCGAGATCACCCGCCTGTACCGCGAGGACGTCGAGGCGCTGATCGCCTACAACCTGGAGGACGCCCGGCTGGTGCCCGAGATCCTTCAGCGCGAGGGACTGCTCGACCTGACGCTCGAGCGCAGCCTGCTGACCGGCATGCCGCTGGACCGGGTCGGCGCCAGCATCGCCTCCTTCGACCGGCTGTATCTGCCGGCGCTGCGCGCCCGGGGAGTGGTCGCGCCCAGCGTCGATGCCGAGCGCAAGGGCGCCGCGGTCCGCGGCGGCGCCGTGCTGGAGTCGGTCCCCGGCCTGTTCCGCGACGTGGCGGTTTTCGACTTCAAGAGCCTGTACCCCAGCCTGATGCGTACCTTCAATCTGGACCCGCTGGCGCACGCGCGCGCCGAGCGCGGCGACCCCTGCGTGAGCGCGCCGAACGGCGCGCGCTTCTCCACCCGCCAGGCGATCCTGCCGGAGCTGATCGCCGAGTTCATGCAGCGCCGCGAAGACGCCCGGCGCGAGGGACGGCGCCACGCCGACCAGGCCATCAAGATCATGCTGAACGCGCTGTTCGGGGTGCTCGGCGCCGCCGCCTGCCGCTTCTTCGACGCCGACGTCGCCAACGCGATCACCGGCTTCGGGCAGCGGATCCTGGCCTGGACTCGCGAGGCGTTCGAGGACGGCGGGGTGCGCGTGATCTACGGCGACACCGACTCGGTCTTCGTGCAGCTCGCGGGCGGCGGTCCGGACCCGGGCGCGGAGGCCGAGTCCCTGCGGGAACGGGCGGCAGAGGCCGTCGCCGGGCGCATCCGGCGCGACTACGGCGTCGAGCCGCTGCTGACCCTCGAACTGGAGTGCATCTACGCGCACTTCTTCATGCCGCGCGTCCGCGGCCGCCGCGAGGGCAGCAAGAAGCGCTACGCGGGACTGATCGACGAACGGCTGGAGATCGTCGGCCTGGAGTCCGTTCGCCGCGACTGGCCCGCCGTGACCCGGCGCCTGCAGGAGGGCCTGCTGCGGCGGCTCTTCGGCGGCGGCGACGTGGCCGGGTTCGCGCGCGAGCCCGCGGCTCGCGTCGAGTCCGGCGAACTCGACGCCGAGCTGGTCTACGCCAAGCGCGTGCGCAAGGGCTCGCTCGAGCGCTACACCGCCACCACCCCGCCCCACGTCCAGGCGGCGCGCAAGATCCGCGGCCCGGTCGGACCGGTCGTCCGCTACGTCGTCACCCGCGGCGGCCCCGAGCCCGTGCTCCCCGGCCGCCCCCTGCCCGAGAACATCGACCGCGCCCACTACCGCGAGCGCGTGCTGCGCCCGGTCGCCGACGCCATCCTGGGCGAACTCGACAGCTCTTTCGACGAAGCCCTGGGCGAGCCCCGCCAGCTCTCGCTGCTCTGATCCGCCGCCCGCGTCGGCAGAACCCGCGCAGTCCCTGGATCCTGTCCGCGGCCTCCACCGCTACTCCTCCGAAGCTTTGCGGGCGTCGAGTTCGCTCCGGACGCGCTGGTGTGCGGCTTCGGTCAGCCCGAAGCGCAGCAGCAGGGCGATCGCCACCAGGAAGGCGACCGCGGGGATGCCGGAGAAAAGCCGCTTCAGCCCCAGGAGCGTTTCCGGCGTCTGCTCCGCGTTGGGCTCGAAGCCGATCAGAAACTGCATGGAGAAGCCCACCATCATTGTCAGCGCGGAGAACATGAATTTGCGCGCGAAGTTGATCGAGGCGTAGTAGAAGCCTTCGCGCCGCTCCCCGGTGCGGTGCTCGTCGAAGTCGGCCGCGTCGGCCAGCAGCGAAACGCCGACCACCTGCCCGCCGGTCGAGCCCAGTCCGATCAGGAAGATGCAGCCCAGCAGGTACGCCGCGTCGCCCGTTCCCGCGAAGAACGCCGAGACGAAGCCGGCGATCTGCAGCGCCAGCACGCTGATCCAGACCCGGCTCTTGCCGATGCGCCGGGAGAGGAAGACCGTGAAGGGCGTGCTCAGATATGACGCGAACGAGAACACCAGCATGAGCTGGGGAATCAGTCCGGGCTGCCCGACGACGTACTCGGCCACGAACGGTCCCAGCAACCCCACCGCGGCGACGCCCGCGATGTCGAAGAAGTAGATCGCGATCAGCCGCCTCAGGTGCGGATTGCGGATCGAGCCGAGCACCGAACTCATGAAGCGCCGCGCGCCCAGACGCCGGTGCTCGGGGTGCTCGCGCACCCTCCAGATCCCGAGCAGCATCGACGCCGCCGCCGCGGCGCCGCCGACCAGGAAGAGCGTCTGGGCCGTGGCCCGCTGCTCCGTCGAGTGCGTGATCAGGTACACGCAGCCGATCACCGACAGATTGCCCAGACCTCCGAACACGTGCCGGTAGCCCGCCACTCGCGTGCGGTCGTGGTGACCCATGCTGACTTCCGCGCCCAGCGCCATGTAGGGCACGTAGAAGCCGGTCATGGCGGTCTCCCAGAGGGTGACCGCGACCGCCATCCACAGCACCAGCATCGCGCCTTCAAGGCCCAGCGGCGGGTTCCACATGGCGTAGGTCACGAACGCCACCGGCAGGGCCGAGCCGAGCAGCCAGGGCCGGCGCCGGCCCGCCGCGGAGGTGGTCCGATCCGACAGATAGCCGACGGCGGGGTCCGAGACCGCGTCCCAGAGTCGGGTGAGCGACAGGATTGCCGAGATGATCAAGGGCGCGATCAGCAGCACGTCCACCGAGTACTTCAGGAAGTAGTTGGTGAAGAACATCTGGAACCACGCCAGGCCCATCTGGGGCACCGCGTAAGCGACGACCATCGACTGCGGCAGCCGCTCCTGGGTCATTCAGGCTCCTTCGCCCGGGCGAGCGCGCCTACCATACTCGATCGGCCGGGCCCGCTTCGGACGGTTCTGCGCCGGTTGTTCCCAGGGGCGCGGGGGTGCGGCCCGCGGACCGGCCGCCGTCAGTCCTCGCAGGCGGAGACGATGGCGTCGTGGTGGTAGACGGCGTCGCCCAGGTTGAACTCCCAGTGCTTGGCGCGGCGCGTGAAGAGCTGCAGGTCGTTCTCGAGCATGAAGCCGTGGCCCGCCTCGACCTCGTGCGCCTGGCGCACGACGTGCTGGGCGGCGACGCTGGCATGGGCCTTTGCGATCGAGACCTCGCGCCGGTGGGACTCGCCGGCGTCGATGCGCCAGGCCGCCTGGCGCGCCAGCAGCGAGGTCAGGTGCACGTCGATGGCGATGTCCGAGCACAGGTACTGCACGGCCTGAAAGCGGCCGATGGGCTGGCCGAACTGCTCCCGGTCGAGCGAGTACTTCACCGCGATCTCCAGCACCGCCTCGCCCGCGCCCACGATCTCCGCGCACTGCAGCACGCTGGCGCGGTCGAGGGCCGGCTCCAGGCTCTCCCAGCCGCGGTCGACCGGGCCGACGACGGCGTCGGCGGCGACCCGCACGCCGTCGAAGCGGACGGCGAAGAGCGGGTAGCCCGCGGTGTTGTCGAGGCGCTCGACGCCCACCCCGGGCGCTCCGGTCTCGACCAGGAAGAGCGTCAGGCCGTCCTGACCGGGCGAGGTGCGCGCCGCGACCAGCAGTTCGCCGGCCTCGTGGACGTACGGCACCAGGATCTTGTCGCCCTCGAGCCGGAACTCCGCTCCGTCTTTCGAGGCGGCAAGCTGGACCGCGTCGGGGCCGTACTGGCCGTCGGGCTCGGTCAGCGCCGGTGCGAGGATGCGTTCGCCGCGGGCCAGCCCCGGCAGGATGCGCTCGCGCTGCGCTTGCGTGCCCGCGCGCAGGAGGGTCTCGCCCGCGATCACCGACGAGGCCAGGTGCGGGCTGGGAAACAGCGAGCGCCCCATCTCCAGATAGATCACGTACAGGTCCAGCAGGCTGCCGCCCGCGCCGCCCAGCGACTCGGGGTAAGCGAGTCCGAGCCAGTCCAGCTCGGCCATGCGCCGCCAGGTCCCGCGGTCGTAGCCAAGTTCGTCCTCTTCCAGCTCCCGCACCCGCGAGCGCGGGCACTGCGCGGCGAAGAACTCGCGCGCCGTGTTCTGCAGCACCTGCTGCTGCTCGCCGAATTCCAGATCCATCCCGGCTACCTCGGCAGGCCCAGGCCGCGGGTCGCAAGCACCATGCGCTTGACCTGCGACGTGCCGCCCGCGTGGTTGGCGTAGGAGTGCCGGTACCAGGCTTCGATCCGGCCCTCGAGCGGCGCCCAGCGGCTG
>JAGWBS010000064.1:35481-36641 GCA_021295775.1 Pseudomonadota bacterium
GCCGAGCGCGCCGCCGAACTGCGGCGGCTTGCCGTGGGCGAGATTGGAAAGCCCCTCGTAGGAGAGCAGTTTCTGCTGCTCGAGCATCACCGCCAGCTCTCCCAGGTGCTGCCTCACCACGGGGTCGTCGATCATCCGTCGGCCGCCGCGCCGGCTGCGCCGGCAGTGGTCGAGAACCTCGTCGAAAACGCGCTGGTAGTGCATGTGCGGCGCCCCGGCGCCTCCGGCCCCGTGGCCGTAGAAGGCGTTCATGATCAGGCCCCAGCCGTTGCCCTCGGTGCCGATCATGTACTCGTCGGGGACGCGTACGTTGTCCAGGTAGGTGTGGTTCTGGCGCCCGCCGCCCAGGTTCCACATCGGCGACATGGTGATGCCGGGCGAGTCCATCGGCACCAGGAAGACCGTCAGCCCGCGGTGGCGGGACGAGCCGGGAACGCTGCGCGTGGCGGTGTAGAGCCAGTCGGCGCGCGTACCCCAGGTGGTGTAGGTCTTCTGCCCGTTGAGGATCCAGTCGCCGCCGTCGCGCACCGCGGTGGTGCTCAGCGACGCCAGGTCCGAGCCCGCGCCGGGCTCGCTCAGCCCCTCGGCCACGAACATGTCCAGCCGGCTGATCGGCGGCAGCCAGCGGCTCTTCTGCTCCTCGGTCCCGCCGGCGAACAGGCTGCCAGCCGTGAGTCCCCAGCCGATCGAGCCGCAAAGCGGGGCTTCGCGCAGCGAGAACTCCTCGCCCATGATCGCGCGCTCGTTCGGCGTGCGGCCCAGCCCGCCGTACTCCTCGGGCCAGGTCAGGCCGATCCAGCCCTTGCGCCCCACTTTGCGGGTGAATTCGATCGAGAAATCCCACAGCTCGTCGTCCTCGTCGAACTCGATGTCGAAGGCCTTCTCGGGCGGGAGTTCGGCGTCGAGGAAGGCGCGCACCTCCTGGCGCCAGGCTTCCTCTTCGGGGGTGAAGCGAATCTCCATTCCTTCTCCTGTGCGTACCCGGTGCGAGCCCCGCGGGCGCGCCGCGGGCGCGAATCGCTTGCGCTCCGACTCCCAGGCGCAACCCGGGTCGCGAGCGGCGCGCATTATGGCATGCAAGCCGCGCGTTATCGCGGCTTGATAATCAGACTCCCCATCTACCTGTCCGCTTCCCCCCGCGCGTTATCGCGGCTTGATAA
>JAGWBS010000006.1 GCA_021295775.1 Pseudomonadota bacterium
AACTCGATTCCGTTCGGTGTGGTCGTCATCACGTCCAGGAGGCCCTTTGTCGCGGTATGGGCGTAGTAGAAGCTCCTCTCCTTTGCGGATCGGTCGTACAGAAAGAAGGCGAATTCGTCGCTCAGGTTGACGCTGACGGAGACTCCGTCAAAGGTCGCTTCCCCCCGGATGTCCTCGATCAGGGAATAGTGACCCTGCGCGCCGACGCCTTTTCGGCCGTCGACGTTCGTCCAGTAGGCTCGATTGGGCACGATCGAGTGGGGAAAGTACCGGGTGGTCTCGATGCCGATGAACGCGGGACCGACATTCCGGAAGTAGGGGTATTCTTCGGTGTGTTGAAAGACATGCCGGATTCGATTCGCTTGGAGGTTTCACTCCATCCGCTGTAGTCGATCGACGCGATTTCCAGGTGGCAATCAGGCGAATCGGAAGACCAGGAGTGGCCTGAAATCAGCAAGGATCCGGCCAGGACGGCGGCGGGGAGGCGTCTCATTTCTCGCTGGAATTCTCCTCGAAATTCGATGCCCAGTCCATTCTGATCCGGTTCCCAGGGAGGAGAGCATGTCCGTTGCGGTTCGCTCGATTGCGGCGGTTTTTGCCGCGTTTCTGGTTTTGGCCTGCATGAGCGACGTGTCTGTGCAGGCCAACCACGAGCGCCGACTCGCCCGTGCACGCGAATCCCTGGCTCGGAGCGTCGCCGGCCTGGATCGGCTCGAAGGAGCCGACGCGCTCGTCGAGCGAGCCAGGAAGTACGAGAAGCTCTTCGCTGACGAAAAAAGCGTCATCATGAGCGAATTCTACGGAGTGACGGGAGTCGCGTACCGGAACGCCGTTCGGGCCGTAGTGGCAGCCGAACACGACCGGGCAGCGGCTGGCTCAGCCCAAATGGCTGTGGCCAGCGCGCATCGAGTACGGGACGTAGTGGAGCAATACGAAAGTTCCCGGCTGAGAGTCCTGCAAGGCGGGGGTGGAAATATCGACGTATACACCCAAGCCCAGGTTTCCGGGCCTCGTTTAGCCACCATGGTCTACTTGGAACTGTCCGCAGACTATGCCGACGAAGCCGAGCAGACCGCGTACAGCACCTCTCCCGTTCGCTCGACACCGACGCTGGAGGAAACCGATCCTTGAGGCTGTTGGCGGGTCCCGCGGTGGATCGATTTAGGCCAGGCGAGACAGCGTCCGGCCGCACTACCAGTCGGCGAGCCGGGCGGCGCGTTCGCGGTGGGATTCGGTGTCGCCGAAGTAGACGCGGTCGAAAAGCGCGCGCTTGAGCCAGATCTGGATGTCGCCTTCCCAGGTGACGCCGATGCCGCCGAAGATCTCGGCGGTCTCGTAGGCGGCGTGCACGAAGCGCTCCGCGACGTGCGCCTTGGCGAGCGCCGCGGCGCGCTCGCTCTGTTCGGGGCGGGCGTCCCAGGCGTGGGCGGCGTACCAGAACAGCGCCCGGGCGGGCTCGACTTCGGAGGCGAGGTCGGCGAGCTGATGCTTGACGGCCTGGAAGTGGGCGATGGTGACGCCGAACTGCTCGCGCTGCTGGGCGAACTCGACCGCCATCTCCAAGGAGCGCGAGGCGCCGCCGAAGGCGTCGGCGGAGAGCAGGCAGAGAGCGGCGTCGCGCACCCGCTGCGCGGCGGCGGCGCCGCGCTCCAGCAGCTCGCAGGGTGTGCCCGCGAGCGCGAGCCGGTCCAGGCGGCGGGAGCGGTCGAGGCCGTCGAAGGGTTCGAGCGCCGCGCCCTCGGCCCCGCGCTCGACCAGGGCGAGATCGCCGCCCGCGCAGCCGACGATCCAGAGGTCCGCTGCGGAGCCGCCCAGCACGTGCTCTTTGACGCCGTCGACGCGGCCGTCCCGGACGGCGGCCCGCCACTGGCTCGGGTCCCAGATGCCGCCCGGCTCGGCGAAGGCCAGCGTGGCCAGCGCGTCTCCGGCGGCCAGGCGCGGCAGCCAGCGCTCCTTCTGGGCGTCGCTGCCGCCGAGTTCGATCGCGACGCCGGCCAGGGCGTGGCCGAGATACGGCCCCGGAGCCGCGTGGCGGCCCAGCACTTCGCAGGCCAGCGCCAGGTCGACCATCTCGAGTCCCGCTCCGCCGTGCGACTCGGAGATCGCCAGGCCTCCCAGGCCCAGCTCCATCAGGCCGCGCCACAGCTCGGCGTCCAGCGCCTCTTCCCCGTCAAAGATCTCGTGCAGCCGCGCCGGCGGGCATTCGTTCGCCAGGAACTGGTCGATCGTCTGCTGCAGCAGCTCCTGCTCTTCCGACAGACCGAAGTTCACGCCGGGGCCTTCCGCTTCTGGACGGCGAAGTCGCGCGGCAGTCCCAGGCCGCGCTCGCCGATGATGTTGCGCTGGATGTTGCTGGTCCCGCCGCCCGCGCGGATGCTCAGAGAGTGCAGGAAGCGGGCCACGGGATTGGCCTCGCCGCTGCCGCCGGTGAGCATCTCCGCGTGGTGGTAGGGAGCGTCCAAGGCCCCCTCGGCGGAGATCTCCAGTCCGAGCCGAGCCATCCGGGTGGCGATATCGGTGCCGACCAGCTTGTTCATGGTGCCGATCAGTCCGGGGCTCTCGCCGCGCGCGGCGCAGGTGAGCTGGCGGTGGCTCGAGTACTCGTGGCTGGTGACGTAGCCCTCGATCTCGACCAGCCGCTGCCGGACGGCGGGGTCTTCGATGGCCGGCCGGCCGTTCCGCCGCGTGCTCTTCGCCAGTTCCAGCAGCTCGGAGAACTGCTTGAGGGTCGTGTCCGCGGTCGCCACCGCGTTGCGCTCCGCCTGCAGGGTCGAGCGCGAGACGTTCCACCCCTGGCCGCGCCGACCCACGATCCGGTCGGCGGGCGCCCGCGCGCCGTCGAAGAAGACTTCGTTGAAGTGCGAGTCGCCGTTGAGGCTCTTGAGAGGACGGACGTCGATGCCGGGCTGCTGCATGTCGACCAGCAGGTACGACAGGCCCGCGTGCTTGCCGGCGGCGGCCGGCTCGGTGCGCACCAGCATGTAGATCATCTCGGCCCAGTGCGCGTAGCTGGTCCAGATCTTCTGGCCGTGGATCACCCACTCGCCATCGACCAGCTCGGCCCGCGTCTGCACCGAGGCCAGGTCGCTGCCCGCCCCGGGCTCGCTGTAGCCCTGGCACCAGAGCAGCTCTCCGGTCACGGTCCCGGGCAGGTAGGCGCGTTTCTGCTCTTCCGTGCCGTGGGCGACCAGGGTGGGGATCAACTGCGCGGCCGGGGCTCCCACGTCGAGCGGCGCGCCGGCCCGCGCGAACTCCTCGCGGATGATCGAGGCGCGCAGCACGTCGGGCGGCTGTTCGGAGCCGCCGTAGGCGCGCGGCACCGCGCGCGCCAGATAGCCGCGCGCGATCGCGCGCTTGCGGAAGCGCGCGGACTGCTGGACGCGTTCGAGCTTCGCCTCCTCCCCGCTCAGGGGCCAGGTCTCGGCCAGGAATTCGCGGACCTCCTGCCGGAAGCGCTCGTACTCGGGTCCGTACCGCAGATCCATGCTCGACTCTCTCTGGTGTCGCCGCTCCGGCGCCGCACGCGGCGTCGGACCGCGCCGCGCCGGAGCGCGCTCAGTCTTGCGCCATTTGTACCAGGCCCGCACCGCGGGCCCCGCGGTACTTGGCGTCCAGCACCGCGATGGGCTTCTGGGTGGCGTAGGGGTAGGCCAGGATGTCGAACTCGTTCAGGCCCGCGCAGGCCTGCTCGACTTCGACGTCGCCCGCCAGCGAGCAGACGATCGGCTTGTCGATGCCGCGCTGCCGGGCGTCTTGGACGACCTCGCCCAGCAGCCGGCTCTCGGGGGCGGTGAGCGCGTCGCGTCCTTCTCCGAACGCGCGGTGGAGAAGGTTTCGGATCTCTGTCCGATCGGAATTCGATGCCGCGATCACGGCGGCATACTAGCCAGTCGCGTGGATGCAGTCGCGCGGGCGCTTGTGGCGGAGATCCCGGCTCCCGGATAATCGCGGGGCGTCCGGCCGGCGCGGAAACGGCCCCGAGGAGGGAATGTGAGCCTGCAGCTCTACGCTATGACGTGCGGCTGGCTCGACCTGCCGCTCGCGATGCTTCTCGACGGAGAGAAGGGGCGCCTGCGCGTTCCGGTCCCGTCCTATCTGATCGTCCATCCGAAAGGGCGCGCGCTTTTCGACAGCGGGCTGGGAACGGCCTGCCAGTCGGACGCCGAAGCCTACATGGGTCCGTTGACGAAGATCATGCAGGTCGAGTTTCGGCCCGGCGAAGAGGTCTCCGCGCGGCTCGAGCGCATCGAGACAGGCGTCGGGGAGGTCGACTTCGTGGTCAACTCCCACCTGCACTTCGATCACGCGGGCGGCAACGCGCAGATCCCCGACGCGCGTCTGGTCGTGCAGCGCCGCGAGTGGGAAGCGGCGCACCGGGAAGAGGGCATCGAGTCGGGCGGATACAAGCCGGTCGACTACGACTGCGGGCATGACCTGCTGCTCACCGACGGGGAGCACGATCTGTTCGGCGACGGCAGCGCGGTTCTGATCCCGACCTACGGCCACACGCCGGGCCATCAGTCCGCGCGGCTTCGGCTCGAAGGCGGAGAGGTCGTGCTGACGGGCGACGCCTGCTACCTGAGCCGGACGCTGCGCGACCTGCACCTGCCGACCGCGGCCGTGGCGGACCGCGACGCGATGCTGCGCTCGCTGCGCACTCTGCGCGAGCTTCAGGCGCGCGGCGCGCGCATCTTCTACGGCCACGATCCCGAGTTCTGGCAGAGCGTTCCTCAGGCGCCCGCGAAGATCGCGTAGCGACCAGGCCTCCAACGCTTCCCCGGCGTCGATTTCTCGGGAATTGTTCGCCGGATTTTCGTGCATTTCGACGATTCGAAGATTGACTCCGCCGGGCTTTTCCCGGAAGGTGGCGGGACGGAATTGCGCTGAGGGGATGCAAATGCCGCAACTTTCGAGGACCTTCGCGGAACGGCTGATTTACCCTGTTGCGGCCCTGACTCTGGCCGCGGTTCTGCTGCTGCCAGGCGCTCCCGTCGCCCAGGAAGAGGGCGACGCCGATTCGGCCCGCAGCGAGATCGAAGAGATCGTCGTCACCGCGCGCAAGCGCGCGGAGACCACGCTGGAGATCCCGGAGTCTATTTCCGTTCTTTCGGGAATCGACATCGCCCGGCAGAACATCAAGGGGCTCGAGGAAGTCGGCTTCCAGGTGCCCAACATGAACCTGTCCACGCGCCTGGACGGATTTCCCAACGTCTCCATCCGGGGGCTCGGGTCGTTCGGAAACACCCAGGGCGTGGGCTTCTACCTCGACGACGTGCAGATCTTCTCCGACGCCTCCTCGCGCTTCGGCGACCTGGACCGGATCGAAATCCTGAAGGGGCCGCAGGGCGTGCTCTTCGGCGGCAGCAACATCGGCGGGGCGGTCAAGTTCGTCAGCTCCCGGCCCAACTCCGAGGAGATGTCCGGCCGCGTCAAGCTGCTGGGCGGCGGCCAGGGAATGGCCGACGGCGAGGTCAGCCTGAACGTTCCGCTGGGCGAGAACGGCTGGGCCATGCGGCTGTTCGGCTTCTCGGCCGAGCACGACGGCTACCTCAAGAATCCCAACAGCCCCCGGGTCAACGGCCTGGTCAACGACAACGACCGCGACATCGGCGAGACGGAAGAGTCGGGCGTTCGGGTCTCCCTCGCCGGTCCCCTGAGCGACCGCCTGTCGGCCTACGCTTCGCTGCGCTGGAACGACTTCGAGGGCCCGAACAACACCTGGATCCGCGAGCTGAGCCAGACCTCGCTGCGGCATCCGGACAAGGTGGACACGTCCACCAACGCCCGCCACGAGCGCGACACCGTCTCGGCCATGCTGGAACTGACCTACGAGCTGGACGGCTTCGACGTGACTACCGTGTCCTCCTACACCAACACCGACAGCGACCGCTACACCGACCTGGATCAGACGCAGGAATGGCTGCTCGACCTGTTCCGGCCGGAGGAGATGAAGGTCTGGACCCAGGAACTGCGCTTCACCTCGACCGGCGACGGCCCCCTGCAGTGGCTCGGCGGCGTCTACTACTCGAGCTTCGACGAGAAGATGGACTCCGATCTGATCTGGTGGAACACGCGGGCACTGCCCGACGGGAACCTCACCGGCCCGCTGGGCTGTGCCGCGGAGTTGCCGACCTGCTCGGGCGTCTGGACCGGCGAAACACTGACCCTGGCCCAGGAGCAGGAGATGTTCCTGACGCCGTTCGAGAAGCGGAAGCGCGACAAGAGCCACCTCGCCGCCTTCGCGAACGCGACCTACGCCTTCGGCGACGATTGGGAACTCGGCGTGGGCCTGCGGATCGACCGCTGGGAGAACGAGTCCCGGCAGTTCGGCGACGTGCCGCTGAAGGCCGACGACGACGACGTGGAGATCCTGCCGCGCTTGTCGCTGTCGCGCTGGCTGGGCGACGACTCGATGCTCTATGCCACGGTTGCCCGCGGCTTCGAGCCGGCTGGATTCAACGTCACCAGCGACACCCCCGACCTGGGCTTTCTGCCCCACTTCGACGGAGAGGACGCGACCAGCTACGAGATCGGCTGGAAGGGGCGGTTGCTGGAAGGTGCGATGACGGCGAGCGTGGCGGCCTTCCTGGTCCAGTACAAGGACAAGCAGATCGAGACTCAAGTCCCGGCGACCGGCGCCGGACTGACTGAGTTAATCGCCAACATCGGGGATTCGGAGCAGTACGGCTTCGAGTTCGAAACCCGCTGGCGGGTCAGCGACGCGCTCACCCTGGCGGCCTCTGCCGGCTGGATCGAAGCCGAGTGGGACAGTGGAACTTCTGTTTTCACGGGTGATGGGAGTGTCAAAGATATTGGTGGGGATACGCCGCCGGTCATCCCCGACTTCAGCTGGAACGTCTCGGCCGACTACCAGCAGCCGATTACGGACGGGCTCAGCTTCATCGCGGGCGTGCAGGTCAGCCACAACGGCGAGTACGACGGGCTGCGGGTCGCCGATCCCATCGGTGTCAGCGTGACCAACCCGGACTTCACCCTGGTCGGCGCCCAGATCGGTCTGGCCGGGGAGAACTGGGAACTGACGGTCAACGTCGAGAACCTTCTCGACGAGGACTACTACACCGACGTGCAGACGTTCCCGGACTTCTACTTCCTGGACGGGGACGCCGACGAGATCATCACCATCGGCACGCTCGGCCAGCCGCGCCTGGCGACCATCAGCCTGAGCTACTTCTTCTGAGCGGCGAGGCCTGAGAGCCGCGCCGGAGCCGCCCGTCCGGGGGATGACCGCCGGACGGGCGGTGCTGCATCGGGCGGCGGATTCCCGGCGCTAAGCTCCGATCCGACCGCAGGCCGGTTCGCGGGTCGCCGGGAGTGGGGCCGCCGGGAGACTCAGCCGCCGGTGGCGGCCTGCCAGGCTTCGTAGACCTGTTGCCAGCCGACCAGCGCGATGGTGTTGCCGTCGTCGTCGATGAAGTTGAGCGGCCCCAGGAAGGTCATGTAGAACTCGCTGTCCTCGGAGAACTCGGTGTGATCGTGCTGGGCGTTGCAGGCTTCGTAGCCGTAGCCGGGCGCGACGGCCGTCGCTCCGCCCTCGGTGCTGCCGCCGCGCACGTTCATGCGGCCCTTGGTCAGGAAGTACTCGCCCGGGCCCATGTGGATGTGCTTGGCGAACGAGGTTCCCTCCGGGCAGTCGAAGATCGCCGTCCAGGCGCCCGCTTCCGGGGAGACGTGCAGCAGCTTCCAGCGGATCGGACCTTTGCACAGCCCTTCGGGAAACGGCACCCAGTCCATCTTGTCCATCTGGATGTAATCGCCGGTGGGAGAGTTTTCGGTCTCTGCCATTTTCGCTCCTCCGCGGCGGCCGCGGCGTTGCGCCCGCCGCCTGTATGCAGACGCCCATTGTAGGCGCAGGCCGGAGAGCGCGGTCAAGCTTTCAGGCTATTTGGAGCGGACCCCCCGGAGGGACCGTCCTGCGCGGACCCGAGTACCGGGGCCGCCCGGGCTCAGCGCGGCGTGAAGCGGACCAGCGTGGTCTCGTCGACGTCCTCGAACTCGACTTTCAGCGCCATGCCGACCCGCAGATCCTCGAGTTCGCAGCCGACGATGTTGGCGGTCATGCGCGGGCCTTCTTCGAGCTCGACCACGCCGATGGCGAAAGGGATGCGGCTCGACAGGGCGGGGTCGTGTCCGATGCGGTCGATGGTGAAGGCGTGCAGCTCGCCGCGGCCGCTGGCCTTCTCCCAGCTCCAGTCGTCGCCCAGGCAGTCGGGGCAGCGGCTGCGCGGGTAGTGGAAGAAGCCGTCGCGCGGGCAGCGCTGCAGCATCAGCTCGCGCCGGCGGGCGCCGTCGAAGAACGGCTGGGAGACGGGCGTCGGGCTCGGGAGGGGGCGGCCGTCGCTGGCGAACTGCACCATCAGGCGCCCTCCAGAATCAGAGCGACCATCTCCGACAGGATCCCGCCGTTGCCGTTGACGAAGGCCAGTTCGGCGCCGGGCACCTGCCCGTCCCCGCGGCCCTGGATCTGGCGAACGGCCTCGGTCACGTGCGACATCCCGCCCGCGTTTCCGGCCTGACCCATGCCGAGCTGTCCGCCGTGCGTGTTGAGCGGCCAGTCGCCGCCGTCCCAGGTCAAGTCGCGCTCGGCCACGAAGCGGCCGCCCTGACCCTTGGGGCAGAAGCCCGCGTCTTCGATCGTCAGCGCCACGGTGATGGTGTAGCAGTCGTACATCGAGGCCAGGTCGACCGCCTCGCGTTCTGCGCCCGCCATGCGGAAAGCGCGTTCGGAGGCGATCCGGACGGGCGTGTCGATCAGGTCGGGCGCGTAGGTGATGCTCTTGTGGGTCAGGTGCTCGCCGTGGCCGCTGACGTACACCGGACGGTGGGGCGCCCGCTGCGCGCGCGACTTGTTGGTGACCACCAGCGCGGCGCCGCCGAAGCAGGGCATGACGATCTCGAGCAGCTTCAGCGGGTCGGCCACCATCCGCGAGTTCATCACGTCATCGACGGTGATCGGCTTGCCGCGGAAGATCGCGCGGGGATTCGACTGGGCGTTGTGGCGCGCGTCCACCGCCACCTTGGCCAGCATCTCCTGGGTGCAGTCGTGGAACGCCATGTAGCGGCTGGCCGCCAGCGCGAAGCCAGGGGTCGCGGCCACGAGGCCGCTGGGGATCTCGTGCTGTCCCTGGGGCGATCCCCAGGCGTCCCCGCCCAGGTACGGGGGCATGCGCATCTTGCCCGGCCCCTTCCGGGCTTCGGGTTTCGGGGGTTGAGGGACGGACGGGGTGAGCACCAGCACCGTGTCGCACGCGCCCACCTCGATCCCCGCGGCCGCGCGCCAGACCATTCCACAGGAGGTGGCGCCCCCCAGATCGACCACTTCGTTGAAGTTCGAACGGATGCCCAGGTACTCCGCCAGCGCCGAGGGCGCGAACATGGGCGAGTCCTGCAGGCCGGCGATCACCAGGCCGTCGACCTCGTCCTTGTCCATCTGCGCGTCTTCCAGAGCTTCGGCGGCGAGCCGCGCGCAGGCTTCCATCCCGAACATCGGCTCGTCCCAGACCCGCTTGGGGGTCCACTCGGTCAGCCCGATAATGGCTCCCGCGTCCTTGCCCATGAAAGATCCTTCCGTTGCGGTGGAGCCCCATGCTACTCCGCTGCTGCGGGAAACTGCAGTCTCCGGGTTCCGCGGAGCGGAGGTTAGAATGCCCGCTCTGCGGGAGGAGCCATGGGACTGAAGGACCGGACGCCGCCGACGCCGGCGGAGTACGACGCGTACCGGGAGCGCTTCTCCAACTGGGGGCGCTGGGGCGAAGACGACGAGCTGGGCACGCTGAACTTCATCAGCGCCGAGCTTCGCCGTACCGCGGCGAGCCTGGTGCGGGAGGGGCGCGCGGTCTCCCTGAGCCGGCCGCTCGACACGCACGCCAGTCCTGCCAATCCCTACCCGGCGCACCACTTCGTGGCGGTCGGCCAGTCCGGGGGCATGGCGGACTATTTCGGCCTGTTCATCCACGGCGTGACCAACACGCACATCGACGCGCTCTCGCACCTGAGCACGCTCGACGGCAAGCGCTTCTACAACGGCGGGGAGATGGGCGCCTTCCACCTGCCCGCCGGCCGCAGCGGCACCATCGAGCACTGGCGCGAGGGCATCGTCACGCGCGGCGTTCTCTACGACGTGCCGCGGCTGCGGGGAACCGACTACGTCGAACCCGGCTCGCCCGTGCACGGCTGGGACCTGGAGGACGCCGCCGCCGCGCAGGGCGTCGAGCCGCGCGAGGGCGACGCGGTGATCGTGCGCAGCGCGACCGATCCCTACTACGCCGCGACCGGCCAGACGCCGGGCTTCGGCTCGCCGGCCGGGGTGCACGCCTCCGCGATCGAGTTCCTCCACGATACCGGCGCAGCGCTGCTGGTCTGGGACTTCCAGGACGCGCCCACGGACGACCAGGGCATCCCCAACCCGCTGCCCATCCCCGTGCCGCTGCACGTCCACCACATCCTGATCCCCTACATGGGCATGCCGATCGTCGACAACGCCGATCTCGAGGAAGCGGCGCGCGTCTGCGCCGAACTGGAGCGCTGGGAGTTCCAGTTGGTGGTGGCGCCGCTGGTGATCGAGGGCGCCACCGGCTCGCCCGTCAATCCGGTCGCGATCTTCTAGGCGCGGCGAGGGCGCATGCTGGACTACGACCCCTTCTCGATCGAGGCGATGACGGATCCGCAGCCGATCTACCGCCGCCTGCGCGCCCAGAGTCCGGTGCACCCGCTGCCCGACTACGACGGGTTCGCGCTGGCGCTGTTCGAGGACGTGTGGCGCGTCATCGGCGATGGCGAGTCGTTCTCGATCGTGCAGGGGCCCGTCTACGTGCGCGAGCAGATCACCCGGCCGGTGGACCTGGACCAGCTCGATCCGGCCCTGCCGGAGATGGCGTTCTCGAGTTGGGACCCGCCCGCGCACACCGAAATCCGCTCGGTGATGAGTCGGCACTTCAGGCCGCGGACCGTCGGCCGGCTGGAGGAGGTGGCGCGGAGTCTGGCCCGCGACCGACTGGACGAACTGGTTCCGAACCGTCGCCTGGACGTGGCCCGCGAGTACGCCTCGCCCGTCTCGATCCGGGTCGTCTGCCGTGCCCTGGGTCTGGGCACTCACGACGCGGACGAACTGGTCCGGCTGGTCAACCTCTCGAACCAGCGCGACGCGGGGGCGCCGGGCCAGACGCTCGACGGCGCGGCGGCCCACCAGAGGCTGCACGCCTACATCATGGAGGTGGTGCGCGCGCGCCGCGCCAGCGGCGCCGAGGAGGGCCGCAGTCTGGTCGACACTCTGATTTGCGCAGAGCTGGCTTCCGGCCGGCTGGACGACGCCCAGGTCGCCACCCACACCCTGACGCTGCTGGTCGGCGGCACCGAGACCATGCCCAAGATCCTGGCCGGAGGAGTCCGCGAGCTCTCGCGTCTGCCGGGGCAGCGGGCGGAGCTGGCCGCCGATCCCGAGCTCTCCGCCGGTGCTTTCGAGGAGATGGTCCGGCACCAGGGCGTGCTCCAGCACGTGGGGCGGACCGCCCTGTGCGACCTCGAGATCGGGGGGACGCGCGTGCGGCGCGGCCAGCGCCTGTTCGCGCTGCTGCAGTCCGCCAATCGCGACGAGCGCGAGTTCGAGGACCCCGACGCCTTCGACATCCACCGCCGGCCCGAACGCCACGTCGCCTTCGGCCACGGTCCGCACCACTGCGTCGGAATCCACGTGGCCCGCCTGGAGGGGCGCATCCTGATCGAGGAACTGCTCGCCCGGGTGCCCGACTACGCCGTCCTCGAGGACCAGGTCGAACGCCCGCCGTCCGAGTTCCAGATCGGCTACACCGCCCTGCCGATCGAGTTCTGAGGGGCACGGGGGACGAATCGCGCTCCGCCGGCCCATGGGAGAAAGAGTGTCCGTCTACATCTACGAACGCATCGACATCGACGGGGGAGGGCGCGGGCGCTTCATCGACCTGCTGCGCGGCCGCTGGGCGAATCACGTGGAGGGGCGCTACGGCGTGCGGCTGGCGGGGCTGTGGGCCACCGTGGGCAGCACGGCGGGCTGGCCCGAGGCCGCGCTGCTGTGGGAGATGGAGGACTGGGCGCACTTCGCCCGCGCGCAGCAGGACCAGTACCCGGTCGAGGACAAGGACGCCTTCGGCACGGAGCTGCGGGCGCAGGCGCTGGAATACCGCAAGTACGGACACTCCTCTCTGCTGACGCCCTCGCCGTTCGCTTCCGAGCTGGCGCAGGTCCGCGTGGGCGAGGCCGACGTCTATCTTTACGAGGACGTGCGGACCAGGCCCGGCGGGATGCGGGCCTACCACGAGGCGCTGGCGGGCGAATATCTGCCGGTCGCGGCGGAGCGCGGGCTGCAGCTCGCGGGCGCGTTCTGCCACGCGCTGCAGCCGAACACGGGCATCAACCTGTGGAGGCTGGACGGCTGGGACCACTGGGTCGAGCTGATGGAGAGCGAGCAGGAGCACGCGCCCACGCAGTCCTGGCTGGGGCGCTGCGCGGAGCTGCTCGACGATCTGGACGCCTACCTGCTGGCCACGCCGCCCCCGCAGGCGCTGCGAACCTGAGGTCGCCATGTCTCGAACGATCTACCTGCACGAGATCATCCGCACGGTTCCCGGCCGCGAGGAGCCGTACATGGCCAGCGTGCTTTCCGTCACCAGCGGCCCGGGCCGCGACCGTCGCGACGACTACCACCGCCAGCTCGGCCAGTGGCGCAGCGTGAACGGCTCCGGACCCTGGCACGGGGTGATCAACATCTGGCAGCACACCTGGAAGAGCCAGGCGGAGGCGCTCAGCCGCCAGTTCATGGACGCGCAGCGCGACGCCTACATGGAAGACTGGTGGCAGCGCAACCTGCACCTGCGGCGCGGCGGCTACGACCGCCTGCTCGTGCCCACCCCCGCCACGCTCGACGCCGATGGCCTGGCGCGGACGGGCGTGCGCGGGCGGGTCTTCCTGCACGAGATCTTCTGGCTGCCGTTCGGCCGGCGCGACGAATTCCTGGCCCGTTTCGAGTCCGACTTCCTGCCCGCCGCGCGGCGCTACGACGGGCAACTGGTGGGCGCCTACAGCGTCGCCATGCGCCCGCGCCAGGCGCTGACGCTTTTCGCCTTCCGCGACTGGGCGGACCTGGCCCGGCTGCTCAAAGCGCGCCACACCGACCCGGAAGTCCGCAACTGGTGGGAATACCGCGAACAGGTCGTCGAACGCGTCGACGAGCTGACGCTGCTGCCGGGGCGCCTGAATCCGCTGGGCATCAAGGACTGAAGGGGGCGGGAGCGTCCGGGGTAAGATGACGGCCCGCCCGTTCGGGCGGAGTTGGAGGGCAGGATGCTCCAGAAGAGCCGGGTGAACTGGCTGAATCCGACCTGGGATCAGCGCGAGATCGACGCGGTGGCCGAGGTGCTGAAGCACGAGGAATCCCTCCAGGTCGGCCCGCACGTGCGCGAGATGGAGCGCCGCGTGGCGCCGCTGCTGGCCAAGCGGCACGGGGTGATGGTCAACTCCGGCACCTCGGCGCTGTACCTGGCGGTGGAGTTGATGGATCTTCCGCCGGGCTCCGAGGTCGTCACCTCGGTGCTGACCTTCTCCGCCACGATCGCGCCCCTGGTCCGGGCCGGCCTGGTGCCCGCCTTCGTGGACGTCGAGCCCGACACCTACAACATCGACGTCGACCGGATCGAGGAGATGATCACGCCGAAGACCCGCGCGATCCTGACCCCGAACCTGATCGGCAACGCCCCCGACTGGGCGCGGATCCGCGAGATCGCCGACCGGCACGGCCTGCTGGTGGTCGAGGACACGGCCGACACGCTGGGCGCGCGCCTGCACGGCAAGCCCACGGGCCACTGGTCGGACATAAGCATCACCAGCTTCGCGCAGTCGCACATCATCACCAGCGGCGGCAGCGGCGGGCTGATCGCCGTGAACGACGTCGAGACGGCCGACCGCGCGCTGCTGCTGCGGCGCTGGGGCCGCCGCTGCGAGGTCCAGATGTTCGGCTCCGAGGAGAAGCCGGACGTGCGCTTCGAGGGCCGTCTAGAGGACGGGCTGCTGTACGACAGTTTCGTGATCTTCGACGAGGTGGCCTGGAACTTCGAGCCGTCCGAGATGCACGCGGCCTTCGGGCTGGTGCAGCTCGACAAGCTGCCGGAGTTCCTGGAGGTGCGTCAGCGCAACTTCCAGAGCCACACCGAGTTCTTCTCGCGCTACCCGGACCACTTCCTGCCAGCGCGCCAGACCGACGAGCTGGAGACGAGCTGGATCTGCTACCCGCTGCTGATCCGGCGCGAGGCGTCGTTCGACCGCGACCGGTTCCACCGCTACCTGGCGGAGTGGGGCATCGACGCGCGCATGGCCTGGTCGGGCAACATGCTGCGCCAGCCGGCCTACGGTAAGGTGGAGCATCGCGCCGCGCCCGGCGGCTACCCCAACGCGGACCGGGTGATGGAGTGCACCACCACGCTGCCCATGGGGCATGCCACGACCCCCGAGGAGATGGACTACATCCACGCGGTGGTCGAGCAGCTCATCGCCGAGAGCGGATCGTGAGCGATCCCCGGAGCGTTCTGGTCACGGGCTGCTCGTCGGGCATCGGCCGCGCGACCTGTCTGCTGCTGGATCGCAGCGGATTCCGCGTGTTCGCCGGGGTTCGCCGCCGGGAAGACGCGGAGGCGTTGCAGGCCGAAGCCTCGGAACGGCTCGAGCCGGTGATGCTGGACGTCACCGAGGCCGAGGCGATCCGTCGGGCAGCGGCGCGCGTGACCGAGGTCTGCGGCGAGGCCGGCCTCCACGGCCTGGTCAACAATGCCGGCACGCCGGCCTCCGCGCCGGTCGAGTTCCTGAGCGCGGGCGCGCTCCGCTACCCGTTCGAGGTGAACCTTTTCGGGCCGGTGCTGCTCACCCAGGCCCTGATCCCCTCGCTGCGCGCCGCCCGCGGGCGGGTGGTCAACGTGACCTCCGGATCGACGGCGATGGGTCCGCCCTTCATGACGCCGTACGTGGGTTCCAAGGCGGCCCTCGAGGTGCACACCGAGTCTCTGCGCAGGGAGATCGAGCCACAGGGCGTCTCGGTGGTTCTGCTCGACCCGGGGCACGTCCGGACGCCGCTTTCGGACACCACGAATCAGCCCGCCTCGGAAAGCGCTCCGCCCGCGGAACTGATCGAGCGCTACGGCGCGGAATTCAGCGAACTGCGCGAGGGCGCCGAGTACCTCAACCGCAACTACGGCAAGCCGCCCGAGGCGGTGGCGCGCGTTATCCTGCAGGCGATGCAGGCCTCCCGCCCGAAAGACTTCTACAAGGTCGGGCGTGAGGCGCATTTCGTGCGCCTGGCGCAGCGGCTCCTGCCGGCGCGGGCCCGCCACGCGCTGATCAAGCGCGTGCTCAAGGTCTGAGCGGCCGCATGTCGCTCAGCCCCGTTCACCACTGCGCCCTCACGGTCTCGGACCTCGACCGCTCGGTCGCCTTCTACACGGAGATTCTGGGCTTCCGCATGGGGCTCGAGTTCCCCCTGAATCCCGCGCACAACCGGGCTTTTCTGCACGTCCCCCGCGGCACCTCGGCGCGCTGCGCGATGCTGCAGCACGGCTCCAGCACCGTGGGCCAGATCGAGCTGCTGGAATTCGATCCTCCGATTCCCTCGGGGGCGTCGCCCATGCGGCCCGGCGACGTGGGCCTGTTCCTGATGTCGTTCGAGGTGCACGAGGAGACGCTCCAGCAGATCTGCGAGCGTCTGCGGACCCGGGGGATCGAGTTCTGGTCCGAGCCGTGTTCGTTCTCCATCCAGGACTACGGGACCATGCAGGCGGTGATCTTCGAGGACCCCGACGGCGTGCTGATCGAGCTGATCCAGCTCCCCGACCCCGAATCGGTCCGAAGCCTGCGCCGCGCCCGGCGGGGCGAGGCGACCTGAAGCGCGGCGGCTCAGCCGATCACGCCTTCCCGCGAGAGGTCGGCGATCTCGGCCTTGCCCAGGCCCAGCTCCCCCAGCAGTTCGCGGGTGTGCTCTCCGACGGTCGGTGCGGGGCTGCGGATGGCGGCCGGGGTGCCGCTGAAGCGCGCCGCCGGGCGGGTCTGGCGGACGGGGCCGACGACCGGGTGCTCGGTCTCCACGATCAGCTCGTTGGCCGCGATCTGCGGATCGGTGAGCAGCTCCTGGCGGCCGTTGATGGGCGCGCAGGGCACCTCGGCGCGGTCCAGGATCTCGAACCACTCGGCCGAGGTCTTCCGCTCCAGCACGCTCTGCATCAGTTCCAGGCGCTCGTCCCAGTGCGCGATGCGGCCGGCGGCGGTCCGGAAGCGCTCGTCCTGCAGCCACTCGGGATGACCGACGGCGCGCGCGAAGGCCTGCCACTCGCGGTCGACGACCACGCCGGCGGTGATGTAGCCGTCGGCCGTCCGGAACACTAGGTCGCGCTGCTGGCGCGGCGCGGGGACCGTCTTTGCGCTCTCGGGCTGGGCGAAGATGTAGCGTGCCATGCCCTCCGGCCACAGGAAGGACACCATGGCGTCGAGCATGGCCAGCCGGATGTGTTGGCCCTCGCCGCTGCGCTCCCGGGCCAGCAGCCCGGCTGTGATCGCCTGGGCCGCGGTCATGGCGGTCAGCTTGTCGGGGATGATCGTGCGCACCATGCGCGGCCGGCCGGTGGCGCGGTCGCCCTGGATCGACGCCAGGCCGGAGAGCGCCTGGATCACCGGGTCGTACACCCGCTTGTGCGCGTACGGACCGCTCTCGCCGAAGCCGCTGATCGACACGTACAGGATGTCGGGCCGGTGGGCGCGCACGGCGGCCTCGCCGATCCCGATCCCCTCGGCCGCGCCCGGCCGGAAGTTCTGGATGAAGACGTCCGCGCCCTCGACCAGCCGGAAAAGGATCCCGCGCCCGCGTTTCCGCTTGAGATCGAGAGCGAGCGAGCGCTTGCCGCGGTTGGCGACGGCGAAGGTCGGGGCGATGCCCTGCAGCGAACGGCCGACGGCCCGCATCGGATCGCCGCCGCCGGGCGGCTCGATCTTGATCACGTCCGCGCCCTGGTCGGCCAGCAGCATGCTGGCCAGGGGACCCGAGATCATCTGACTGACGTCGACGATGCGGACGCCGTCGAGCGGGCCGGGCATGGGATTCGTCCGCCGCGCGCAGCCGCGCCGCGCTAGCGCGGATCCTCGATCCCGTACAGCCGGGCCGCGTTCTCCCACAGGATCCGGCGCCGGGCTGCTTCGGGCAGGTCGGAAAGTCCGGCGTCGATCGCCTGCTGCACCTCGGTGTCGTAGAGCGATGTCGGGTGGGGGTAGTCGGTCTCGAACATGATCCGATCCGCCCCGATCCATTCCAGCAGTTCGGGGGAGATCTTCTCGAACCAGCAGCAGGCGTAGACCTGCCGCCGGAAATACTCGCTGGGCAGCAGCTTCAGATCGGGGCGCTCGCTGCCCACGTTGAGGGTGTGGAACTGGTAGTCGGCCGACTGCAGGATGAAGGGGATCCAGCCGGCCCCGCTTTCGACCGAGACGAATCGAAGGCTCGGGTAGCGCGCCGGCACCCCGCTGAACAGCAGGTCGAGCAGGTGCCCGCCGTTGAACAGGAAAAGCTTGCTGCCCCCGCGGGCGGCCGAGGCGGTGAAGCTCTCGACGTCGGTGCGCTCCTGGGAGAACTCGCTGGCCATGTCGCCGCTGCCGATGTGGAAGTGGATCGGCAGGTCGACTTCCCGGGCCGCCTCCCAGAACGGATCCCAGTGCCGGTCGGCTAGGAAGGGCAGGCCGTGCGTGTGCGGCTCGCCGCTGAACAGGATGCCGCGGTGCCCGAGCGGGGCGCAGCGCCGGATCTCGGCCGCGGCGGCCTCCACGTCCCAGAACGGGGTCGCCATGATCGGGACCAGGCGGCGTGAATCGTAGGCGCTCCACTCGAGCAGGAAATCGTTGTAGGCGCGCACGCATTCGATCATCAGCTCGGAATCGCCCAGGCCCAGGAACACCTGGTTCCCGAAGCCGCCGACGTTGGGGTAGAGCACCTGCGCCCACACGCCCAGGCGGTCCATGTAGTCCAGCCGCGGTCCGGGTTGGTACGAGCCCGGGTGCGTGTCCGCGTAGGTCGGGGGCGTGGCGGGGTAGGGCTCCCGCCAGCCGGCCGGGGCGGTGGAGCCGACGCTGATCATCGCCTGACCCTGGACCACCCAGGTCTCTTCGCCCGTGTCCGGGTTGGTTTCCACGTGCGGCACCTTGTCTTTCCAGCGCGCGGGCACGCGGCTGGTCCAGACGTCGTGGGGCTCGGTCACGTGCGTGTCGGCGTCGATGATGTGGTAGGCGGTTTCGCTCACGGCGCCTCCCGCGCGCGCCGCTGGGGCGCGTCCCAGACTTCGGGGTTGGCCAGGCGGTTCGGCCGCTCTCCGCGCAGCACCGACAGCATCTCGCGCGCCACGGTGACGGACAGCCGCGGCATGGCCTCCTGCACCCAGCCCGCGATGTGCGGGGTGAGAACGGTGTTCTCCATGGAAAAGAAGGCATGGTCGTCCGGGGTGGGCTCGGGGTCGAACACGTCGATCCCGGCGCCGGCGATCCAGCCTTCCCGCAACGCGCGCACCAGCGCGGGCTCGTCGACGGTCCCGCCGCGCGAGACGTTGATGAAGAAGGCGCCGGGACGCATGGCGCGCAGCTCGGCCTCGCCCACGATGTGACGAGTCTCGCGGCTGAGCGGCAGGCTCAGCACGACGAAGTCGCAGCGGCAGATGAGCTCGGGGAGCTGCGAGCGTCGCCGGTACAGTTCGACTCCCTGGCGCGCGGCCTCGACCTCGTCGTAGTACGGGTCGTAGGCCAGCACCGGCATGTCGAAGCCGACGCGGCACTTGCGCGCCAGGTCGCGCCCGATGAACCCGAACCCCAGGATCCCGACCGTCTTGCCGCCGATCTCGTGCGGGAAGCCCGGCCAGCCGTCGCCGCTGTACACCTCGCGCCCCGGGTAGCGGCGTTCGCCGTGGAGCCAGCGGTCCGCGTAGCCGATGCGCTTGGCCAGCGAAAGCATCAGGCCGATGGCGTGCTCCGCGACCGCGCTGTACTGCGCGCCGGCGGCGTTGACCACCGCGATGCCGCGCTCGGTGGCGGCGGCCACGTCGATGGTCTCGAAGCCCGAGCCGGGAAATCCGATCACTTCCAGGCGCGGCGCGCGGTCCATCAACTCGGGGCCGGCGGCGATCCCGCCGCAGATGCCCTCGACCTCGGCCATTGCGGCCTGTTCCTGCCCGGCATCGAAGTCGCGTCCGTCGACGACGTCGACTTCCTTGCGCAGCGCCTCTTCCCCGGCGGGGTCGAGCATCGGGGTCGGCAGGAGCACCCGCTTGCGCATCACGCGCTCCGCTGCCGTTCGACCGCGGCAGACGCCGCGTGGTGCAGCAGGCGCGCGTCGACCGCGCCGATCGCCACCTGGTCGCCGGTCGCCGGGGTGCCCCAGAAGGGAACACCGTGGCGCTTCGCCGCCGCCCGCACGCGCGCGTAGGCCCGCTCCAGCTCGGGGGCCATGCCGCCCTCCGGGTCGAACGCGGTGTGCGGATCGAGTCCCATCAGACCCGACAGATCGTGCGCGCCGATCCACACGAACTCGATGCCCAGCTCCAGGATCTGTTCGATCTCCTCGATCGCTCCGGGGTGCTCGACCAGCATTCCCACCGTGGGGCGGGGGGCGCTGTAGGCCTTCCAGATCACGTCGTTGCGCTCGTTGCCCAGGGAGCGGACGCCCTCCGGCGGGAAGCGCGTGTAGGACAGCGCGCGCCGCGTGTCCTCGGCGGAGGCGAGGTTCGGCAGCACGATGCCGTCCACCGGCAGGTCGAGCGCCAGGTTGATCTCGGCCTCTTCGGTGGAGGCGGTGCGGATGAAGGGCGAGGCGCCCTCGGAGCGCACCCGGAAGCAGATCTGCTCCAGCTCCGGCCAGCTGTAGGCGGCGTGCTGGCGGTCGTAGACCAGGAAGTCGAAGCCCGCGGAGGCCAGGATGTGCGCGGGGGCGTAGCCGTCGAGGCAGCAGAAGGCGCCTACCACGCGCCGTCCCTCGGCCAGTCCCCGCTGGTATCGCCGCTCCGCTGAGCTCATGGACGCTCTCCTCCGGCGCTCAGTATACGGGCGCGGACCGACCCGGTTCGAGGTTTGACGCGCCGGCCCGCAGCCCTCATAAACAAGGGGCGCCACGCCGTGGGCGCGGGAGGTTCCGGATGGCCGCACCGCAGATCGAGACTCCGGCAGACGATTTGGAAAGGCTGCTGACGTCTTTCGAGACCCACTACGCGTGGGATTACCAGAACACCAAGGAGGGCCTGCGCGACCTGTACGAGAAGGCCAAGCGCGACCAGTGGAATTCGACCACCCAGCTCGACTGGAGCACGGATGTGGATCCGGAAAAAGAGATCGTCTCCTACCCCGTCGATTCGCTGGCGGGTTTTCCGCCCTACGAGAAGCTCGACCAGCGAGAGAGGGTGCGCCTGCGCCACGCCGAGATCTCGCTCAATCTCTCCCAGTTCCTGCACGGCGAGCAGGGGGCGCTGATCGTCGCCTCGCAGCTCGTCGGCGGCGTGCCCTGGATCGAGGCCAAGTACTACGCCGGCACACAGACCATGGACGAGGCGCGCCACGTCGAGGTCTTCAGTCGCTACCTGCACGAAAAGCTCGAGTGGGAGTGGCCGATCAATCCCGCCCTCAAGGAGCTGCTCGACGCCGCCATCGGAGACGCCCGCTGGGACTTCAAGTACCTGGCGATGCAGGTGCTGATCGAAGGTCTGGCGATGGCGGCCTTCGGAAACATGTACCAGGCCGCGGTCGAGCCGCTGCTCAAGGAGCTGCTCAAGTACGTGATGAAGGACGAGTCCCGGCACGTGGCGTTCGGGATCCTCTCGCTGCGCGGCTACTACCAGGACATGCCGGCGAACGAGCTGGCCGACCGCGAGGACTTCGTGGTCTACGCCTCGGAACTGATGCGCAACCGCCTGCTCGGCGTGCAGATCGCCGAGGCGATGGACTGGGACGTTTCCGAGGTCCAGCGACAGGTGCTGGAATCCGAGTCCGGCATGCGTTTCCGCAGCATGCTGTTCATGCGGGTCGTCCCGAACCTGAAGAAGCTCGGCCTGCTCACGCCGAAGGTCCGCGAGGCGTTCGAGCGCCTGCAGATCCTGCAGTTCGAGGACTACGACCCCGAGCAGAGCGACCGCGAACTCGGGTTTCTCTGAGCGGAGGTCCGAAGAGCCTCCCTGTCCGCCGAAAGGAGCCTGCCTTTGCCGGGGCCCCGCGTCTACATTCACGAATTCGTCGAGATCCGCGACCAGAACCGCGCGCGCTACATGCAGCACATCACCGCCAACTGGTCGCCGATCGGCCAGCAGGAGCGCGGGCAGCTCTGCTTCGGTATCTGGGGCACGGTGGGATCGACCGGCCGCTGGCCCGAGGTGGTCAATCTGTGGGAGTACCGCGACTGGGAGCACCTGGCCGAGAACTTCCACATCGAGATGGACCACCCGACGCTGCAGGACCCCTCGCTCGAGCCCTGGTGGGCGGAGGCGGTCGCGATGCGCCGCGGCGGCCTGGACCGGATCCTGGTCGCGGCGGAGTTCAGTCCGGGGATCGAAGAGCTGTGCGCCCGCGGGGTGCGCGGCGCCGCCTACGCGCACGAGATCGTGAGCGGGCCGGCCGGCTCGGCTCCGGAGCTTCTGGCCCGGGCGCGGGATCGGGGCCTGTCCGCCTATCGCGGCCTGGGGGCCGAGCTGGTCGGCGCATTCCGCACCGCCATGCAGGACGACACAGAGTGCGTGTTCCTGTGGGCGTTCACGGACTGGTCCGCCTGGGCCGCGTTCGAGCGCGGCTACGACGCGGACCCCGCGATGCGGTCCTTGCGCGAGGACACGCGCGGTCTGGGCGCGGCCACGCGGCGCTTCCTGATGGTCGATGCGCCCCTCAGCCCGCTCGCGACGGGCCGCCAGCCGCGCGAGTCCGACCGCGGCGAGCCGCCGCGGTGAGGGACCCCGAGCCGCACCCCGCAACGCTGGCCGAGCTGGTCCGAGGGCTGGCCGAGCGGTACGGAGAGAGCGAGGCCCTGGTCCAGGGCGATAGACGCATCGACTTCGCGGGACTGGAGCGCGCGTCCGCAGAGTTGGCGCTGGGCCTGGTGGCCGGCGGCGCCGGCAAGGGAACGCGCATCGCCCTGTTGATGCCCAACGGACCCGACTGCGTGATCGCCTGGCTGGCCGCGGCCCGGATCGGCGCGCTGGTCATCCCGCTGAGCACCTTCTATCCGGCCCGCGAACTTCACTGGGTCCTGCGCCACGCCGACGTCCACACGCTGCTGTGTCGCGACCGCTACCTGAACCACGACTACCTGGAGCGGCTGGAGAAGCTGGCCCCGTCCCTGGCCGGGAGCGCGGGCCCTCCGCTGTACCTCCCCGAACTGCCGTTCTTGCGCGCGGTCTGGGCCTGGGGAGGCGGGGAGCGCTCTTGGGCGCGCCACGGGCCCGGCGGACTGGCGGAACAGGGGCGCGAGACTCCCGGCGTCGACGAGGCGCTGCTCCGCGAGCTGGAGGACTGCGTCTCGCCCGCCGATCCGACCCTGATCATCTACACCTCCGGCAGCACGGCCGAGCCCAAGGGCGCGGTGCACACGCACGGGGCGATACTGCGCCACACCCGCAGCGTGAACGAGTACCTGCCCAGCGGCCCCGGGGATTCCTGCTTCTTCCCGGCGCCGTTCTTCTGGGTGGGCGGCCTGCAGCGCCAGATCCACACGCTGTACGGAGGCGCGTGCACGCTCTTCCTGGAGTCGTTCGACGCCGCGGACGCCATCGATCTGATCGAGCGCGAGGGCGCAACGCATCTGATGGTCTGGCCCCACCAGGCCAAGGCGATCCGCGAACATCCGCGATTCGCCGGACTCGACCTGTCTCGCCTGCGCAGCGCGCCCTTCGATTTCCTGCCCCAGGAGCGCCGGCCTTCGGCCCCCGACCGGGTGCCCAACATCATCGGCATGACGGAGACCTTCGCGCACCACACCATCGAAGCCGCCGGCACGGAGCTGCCGCCGGAGAAACGCGGCGCGTGCGGCCGGGCGCTGCCCGGGATGGAGCGGCGCATCGTCGACCTCGGGAACGGCCGGCCCGCGGCTCCGGGAGAGCTGGGAGAGCTCTGGGTACGGGGCCCCACGGTGACCCAGGGGCTGTACAAGCGCGAACGCGAGGAGGTCTTCACCCCTGACGGCTTCTACCGCACGGGCGACCGCGGCGCGATCGACGCCGACGACTACTACTTCTTCCACGGCCGGCTCGGCGACATGATCAAGACCGGCGGGGCGAACGTCTCGCCGCGCGAAGTCGAGGGCGTCCTGCTCTCGCTCGACGAGATCGAGCAGGCCTGCGTGGTCGGCATAGAGGATCCCGAGATGGGGCAGATCGTGGTGGCGGCCGCGGTCCCCGCCGCCGAACCGCCCGACGAAGTCGAGTTGAGGGCGCGTCTGCGCGAGTTGCTCTCGGCCTTCAAGGTGCCGCGGCGCTTTCTGTGGCTGGCCAGCGGGGAGCTGCCGCTCACCGACAGCGGCAAGCTGCACCCCGGGCGGGTTCGAGAACTGGTCCGGCGGCGTCTGGCGGCGGACGGCTCGGACCCTGCGCACGAGGGCTGAGGCGATTGGTCTCCAGCGCCGGCCCCGAGAGTCTCTCCCGCGTGGGCAGCGGCTGGATTCCGGGCCCGATCCTGCGCCGCTTCGATCCATCGGGAAGCGGCAGTTCCGTCCGCACGGAGATCCAGGCCGGCACGGTCACCTTCATGGCCATGGCCTACATCACGGTGGTCAACCCCGCGATTCTGTCCGAGGCGGGGATGGACTTCGGCGCGGTTTTCGTCGCCACCTGCCTGGCGGCGGCGCTGGGCTCGATCCTGATGGGGTGGCTGGCGAACTACCCGGTCTCGCTGGCGCCGGGAATGGGGCAGAACGCCTTCTTCGTCTACGGCATCGTGCTGGTCTCCGGCCACGACTGGCGGACCGCGCTGGGCGCCGTGTTCCTCTCCGGAGTGATCTTCGTGGGCTTGAGCGTGCTGCCGGTGCGCGAGTGGCTGATCAACGCCATCCCGCGTGGCCTCAAGTTGGGCATCTCCGCCGGGGTGGGGCTCTTCATCGGTTTCATCGCCCTGCGCAACGCTGGCGTGGTGGTCCCCCACGAAGCGACGCTCGTAGCTCTGGCGGACGTGAGCGCTCCGGGACCTCTGCTGGCGCTGCTCGGCTTCGCCGCGATCGTGGCGCTGTCGGCGCGGGGCGTGCGCGGCGCGGTTCTTCTCGGCATGCTGGGGGCGACCGCGGCCGGCTGGGCGCTGGGCGCCGCGAATTTCGAGGGAGTCCTGGCGGTCCCTCCCGATCCCTCGCCCGTCTTCCTGCAGCTCGACATCGCCGGCGCATTCCAGTGGTCCATGCTGACGACGATCCTGGCGCTGCTGCTGGTCGACCTCTTCGACACCGCCGGCACGCTGGTCGGCGTCGCCACCCGGGCCGGGCTGACGGACGCCGAAGGCCGCCTGCCGCGCCTGCGCCGGGCACTGCTGGCCGACTCCGGCGCGACCGTCGCGGGCGCGCTGCTGGGCACCTCCTCGACCACCAGCTACGTCGAGAGCGGCGCGGGCGTCGAAGCGGGCGGCCGCACGGGACTGGCGGCGGTCGTCACGGGCCTGCTCTTCCTGGTCTGTCTCTTCCTGGCGCCGCTGGCCCAGAGCGTACCGCCGTTCGCGACCGCCGCGGCGCTGCTCTTCGTGGCCTGCCTGATGGTTCGCGGCCTGGCCGACCTCGACTGGGGCGACTACACGGAGAGCGTTCCGGCGGCGGTAACCGCGCTGGCCATGCCGCTGGTGTTCTCGATCTCCGACGGCATCGGGATCGGCTTCATCGCCTGCGCGCTGATCAAGCTGGCCAGCGGGAAGGCGCGGGAATGTCCGTCCGCCGTCTACGCGGTGGCGGCGATCTTCGCGCTCAAGTTCGCGCTCCTGGGCTGAGCCGCAGGCCCGCGCTCAGAGCAGCGTGCGTCCGCCGTTGGCGACCAGCGTCTGGCCGGTGACGAAGCGCGCCTCCTCGGAGGCCGCGAAGAGCACCACCGGGGCGATGTCGCGCTCGGCGTCCCCCGGCCGTCCCAGGGCGATCTCCGCCACCATCCGGCGCATCTGTTCCGGGTGGGCCTCGGCGTAGGCGTTCCACAGCGGGGTGGTGGCGTTGGGCCAGACCGTGTTCACGCGGATGCCGTCCGGACCCCATTCCCGGGCCAGCGCCTTGGTGATGGCGCGCACGCCCGCCTTGGCGGCGGCGTAGTCCAGCATGCCTGGCAGAGGGGGATTCTCGCTGCCCTCCGAGCCCAGGTTCACGATCGAGCCGCGGGCCGCGCGCAAGTGAGGGTAGGCGGCGCGGGACACGAAGAAGGTGCCGTAGACGGCGATGCGCATGCAGCGGTCGAAATCCTGCGTGCGAAGATCCCGAGTCGCGGTCGCCGGGGCGCGCCAGTAGGCGTTGTTCACCACCACGTCGAGCCGGCCCCAGGTCTCGACGATGCTCCCGACCATCGAGTTCACCGCCGCTTCGTCGCTCACGTCCGCCGGCCAGGCGCCGCCCCGTCCCCCGGCGGATTCGATCTCGCCCGTGGTTCGGCGCGCGGCCTCGGCGTCGATGTCGTTGACGGCCACGCGCGCGTCCTCCGCGGCGAAGGCGCGCGCCACGGCCTCCCCGATCCCCCGCCCGGCGCCCGTCACCAGCACGACCCGGCCCGCGAAGCGCTCCGCGGCCATGTCTCAGTCCTCCCGCGGTTCGGGCTCGGCGACCGCCGACTCCCCGCCCGGCAGGGGCGTGCGGTCGATGAAGTCCAGAATCAGGGCGGCGAGCTGTTCGGGGCGGTCCTCCTGGATGAAGTGCCTGGCGCCGGCGAGCGTGACGTGGGGCTGCCCCCGGGCGCCGGGAATCCGTTCGATGAAGGCAACCTCCGCGCCGCGGGTGATCGGATCGCTGTCCCCGAAGGCCGTCAGGAAGGGCTTGTCCCAGCGCTCGAAGACCCGCCAGGCCGCGCGGTTCTCGGCGACGCCGGGCATGCCGTCGGCGATCGGCACCAGCGAGGGCATGATGCGGGCCCCGGCCGTGTAGGCCTTGCCCGGGAAGGGCGCGTCATAGGCCGCTCGCTCGACGGCCGACAGCGCTCGGGCGCTGCCCTGGTCGAGGATCCGGCCGATCGGGAAGACGGGGCTCCAGCGCGAGAAGGCCCGCCACAGCCGGAATGGCAGTGGCATCGACCGGCCTCCCGCCGGCAGTCCGGTGTTGGACGCGACGATCCGTGCGAAACGCTGAGGGTGGGCTGCCGCCACGCGCAGGCCGACCAGGCCGCCCCAGTCCTGGCCGAAGAGCGTGAGAGCGCGCAGGTCCAGCCGCTCGAGCAGCTCGGCGATCATGTCGACCTGCCCCTGGTAGGAATAGGCTTCGGGGCGGGTGGGTTTGTCCGAACGCCCGAAGCCGATCAGGTCGGGGGCGATCGCGCGCTTTCCGCCGGCCACCAGCGGCGGGATCATGTGGCGGTACAGATAGGACCAGCTCGGCTCGCCATGCAGCAGCAGCACGGTCTCGGCATGGGCGGGGCCTTCGTCCAGGTAGTGGATGCGCAGGCCCTCGATCTCCAGGTAGTGCGGCTCGAAGTCGAAGTCGGGCAGCCCGGCGAAACGCTCGTCGGGGGTCCGGAGAACCCCTGTCTCCGGCACCTCGCCCGAACCCGCAGCGAACGCGCTGCCGGCCAGAAGCAGTCCGGCGGCAAGCAGCAGCCTGGAACCGATCACGCCGGGTTCGCTCCGCGAGAAGGCCTCGTGCGGCCTCATGGTGTTGCCTCGTCGTCGAGCAATCGGACCTTTCCGGTCGGGGAAGAAGATAGTATCAATGCGCTCGGTCAGGCTTGATATAGTCTGCCCTTCGAATCGGCCTCCTGCCGGGCCCGCAGAGGAGAACTCCGCATGAGCCAGGGAATCTTCGAGCGTTTCAAGGTCATCGACACCGACACGCACCTGACCGAACCCCCCGACGTCTGGACGGACCGCGTATCCAGCAAGTGGGGCGACGCCGTGCCGCACATCAAGAGGGTGGACGGGCGCGATATCTGGTTCATTGGCGACGAGACCGTGGGGGGGCCGGGATACACGGCCATGGCGGGCTTCGACGGCTCGTGGCCGGATTCCCCGAAGGGGTACGACGATATCCCGGCCAGTTCCTACGATGCCAAGCAGCGCATCGAGCACATGGACCGCGAGGGCATCTGGGCGCAGGTGCTCTACCCGAACCTGGGCGGGTTCGGCGCGCAGGGCTTCCTGCGACTCAAGGATCCCGTGCTGATGCTCGAGTGCGTGCGCGCCTACAACGACTTCCTGATCGACTGGACCTCGGCCGACCGCAACCGCTTGATCCCGGTCGCCGCCATGCCCTTCTGGGACGTCGACGCCTGCGTCAAGGAAGTCGAGCGCGCGGCGGCCACGGGCCACCCGGCGGTGCTCGCCTGCTCGCGTCCCCAGGAGTTCGGACAACCGCTGCTCGCCGACAGACACTGGGACCCGTTCTGGGCCGCGGCCGAGGCCAACGGGATGTCGATCAGCTTCCACATCGGCGGCGGGGACATCAGCGAGATCGTCAACGACGCGGCGAAGATGGGCTCGCGCGCCAACTACGCGCGATTCTCGTCGCAGATCTTCATGCAGAACATCCACTGCGTAAGCGATCTGATCTTCGGCGGCGTGTGCCACCGCTACCCGGAGCTGAAGTTCGTTTCCGTCGAGAGCGGCGTGGGCTGGATCTCCGCCTATCTGGAGGCGGCCGACTGGCAGTTCGTCAACTCGGAGGTGCGCAAGGAGCACCCCGAGTACGAGCTGCTGCCCAGCGAATATTTCCGGCGCCAGATCTACGGCTGTTTCTGGTTCGAGGAAAAGGGCATCGGGCCGGCCCTGGAACTCTACCCGGACAACATCATGTGGGAGACGGACTACCCGCATCCGACCTGCCAGCATCCGGGGCTGACCGGCGGCTGGGCGGTTCACCCGCGCGAGTACGCCGACCGCGCCCTGGCGGACGTCCCGGAAGCGACCCTGCAGAAGGTGATGCACGACACGCCGGCCGCGATCTACGGCCTGCAGTAAGACGCGGGGCATGGCGGAGCTGAGGCTCGACGGGAGGGTCGCGATCGTGACCGGCGCCGCCGGCGGGCTGGGTCGGGAGTACGCCCGCCTGCTCGCCGCGCGCGGGGCGCGCGTGGTGGTCAACGACTACGGCGGGAGCGTCGACGGCCAGGGCGGCTCGCCGGAGCCTTCCGAGCAGGTCGCGGAGGAGATCCGCTCCGCGGGCGGCGAGGCCGTGGCGGACTGGAACAGCGTGGTCACCCCGGAGGGGGGCGTCGGGATCGTCGAGACGGCGTTCAAGCACTACGGCCGCATCGACGCCGTCGTGAACAACGCCGGCATCGTCGGCGGGGGCGGCTTCGCCGACTCCGACGACGACATGATCGACCGGACCGTCGCTACCCACCTGCGCGGCGCGTTCAGCGTGGCCCGGCCGGCCTGGCGGGCGATGGCCGAGCAGGGCCGCGGCCGGATCGTCAACATCAGCTCGGGCTCGGTCTTCGGCACCCCGGGTTCGGCGTCCTACCCGGCGGCCAAGGCCGGCATGATCGGGTTGACCAAGTCGCAGGCGTCGGAGGGCGCGGCGCTGGGCATCAAAGCGAATGCCGTCATGCCGGTCGCCTACACCCGCATGACCGCCCAGATCACCGACGACGACTTCCGCGAGTTCCTCGAAGAGCACTATCAGCCCGTCCACGTCGCGCCGCTGGTCGCCTGGCTGTGCCATGACGACGTGCCCTGCTCGGGCGAGGTCTTCACGGCCGGCGGAGGGCGCGTGGCGCGGGTCTTCCTGGGCGTTACGCAGGGCTACTCGACCGACGACCTCACGCCGGAGGACCTGCGCGACCACTGGGAGCGGGTGATGGACGCCGAGGGCTGCGCCATGCCCGGCACGGCCATGGAAGAGGTCGAACTCTACTTCCGGCTCAAGGGCTGGGACCGCGGCCGCATCACCATGGGCAACGACTGAGCGCGTCCGCGCCTCAGCCCAGACAGGCGTAGGCCGCGCGCACCAGCGACTCGCCGCGCTCGTCGCCCAGCGCGTTCAGCTTCATCTGGTTCATCGCGTAGCCGAAGCCCAGGCCGGCCTCCGGGTCGGCGAAGCCCAACGAACCGCCGGCGCCGGGGTGGCCGAAGGCCCGCGGGCCGACGGCGGCGCCCAGCATCGGCGGCAGGGCGTAGCCGCTGCCGAAGTGGGTTTCGAGACCGAGCACGCGGTCGGGACCGCGCGCCTGGCTCGCGCTCGCATCGCGCACGGTCTTCGGTTCGAGCAGGCGCAGGCCGTCGACCTCGCCGACCGTGGCGGCGTAGAGCCTCGCCAGCGAGCGCGCGTCGCCGATCCCGTTCGAGGAGGGGATCTCGGCCGCGCGCACTTCGCGCCGGTTCCAGGTCTGGTCGTAGCCGCCCGCGAACACGTCTCCCGGCCCGGTCATGACCCGCATCCCCAGGCTCCCGGGCGGGATCGCGTCGAGCAGGGGTGTTTCCTGGGGCGGAAGCAGCGCCGCGCAGCGCGATTCGATCGACTCGGGCAGGCCGATCCAGAAGTCCAGCCCCAGCGGAGCCGCGATCTCTTCGGCCCAGAAGCGTCCCACCGAGCGGCCGCTGACCCGCCGGATGACCTCGCCCACGCACCAGCCGTAGCTTCGGGCGTGGTAGCCGTGGCCGTCGCCCGGCGTCCAGTTGGGCTTCTGCGCGGCCAGCGCTTCGATCACGGGGTCCCAGCACAGCACGTCGGCCAGCTCGAACTCGCCTTCGACCGCGGCGAGACCCGCCCGGTGGCAGAGCAGCCAGAGCACCGGGATCTCTCCCTTGCCCTGGGCGGCGAACTCCGGCCAGTAGTCCGCCACCGGCGCGTCCAGATCGAGTTCCCCTCGCTGGGCCAGCAGGTGGGCGCAGGTCGCCGTGACCCCCTTGGTCGAGGAGAACACCATCACCACCTGGTCGGAGCGCCAGGCGCGCTCGCCGTCGCGCCCGCCCCAGAGATCGACGACCGGACGGCCGTGGCGGTACACGCAGACCGCCGCCCCGACGTCGCCGTGGCTGCGGAAGTTCTCCTCGAACGCCTCGCGCACGGGTTCGTAGCCCGGCTCCACCCGCCCCTCGATCGCTGCGCTCATGCGTCCCTCCGTCCGGCCGCCCCGCGTTCTGCCTCGGCGCTCCGCGCTCAGCCTCGCAGCGGCTAGTATGGGCGGAACGGCGAAGGGAGCGCAGATGGCGGAACACGATCTGGCCAGCCTGGACGGGCTGGGGCAGGCAGATTTGGTGGCCCGCGGCGAGCTTTCGGCCCCCGAACTGGTCGAGGCGGCGATCGGGCGCATCGAACGGATCAATCCGCAGCTCAACGCCATCGTGATCCCGCTCTTCGAGCAGGCCCGCGAGTGGGTCCGCTCCGACGCGCTGGGCGGCGGTCCCTTCCGCGGGGTTCCGCTGCTGCTCAAGGACCTGGGCTGCCCGGTCGCCGGACTTCCGCTCTACGCGGGAACCAAGTTCCTGAAAGACCGGGCCTGGGTCTCCAGGCACGACAGCGTGCTGGGCCGGCGGCTGCGCGAAGCCGGCTTCGTCATCGTGGGCAAGGCGAACACCCCCGAGCTGGGGCTCTCGCCGACCACCGAGCCGCGCACCTTCGGAGCGACGCGCAATCCCTGGGATCCGACCCGCATCGCGGGCGGTTCGAGCGGCGGCTCGGGGGCGGCCGTGGCCGCGGGGCTGGTGCCCGTGGCGCACGCGGGCGACGGCGGTGGCTCGATCCGCAGTCCCGCGGGAATCTGCGGGCAGGTCGGCCTGAAGCCTTCGCGCGGCCGCAACAGCCTGGGACCGAGTCAGGGAGAGGGCTGGGGAGGCAACGTGACCGAGCACGTGATCACCCGCAGCGTGCGCGACACCGCCGCGGTGCTGGACTGCGTCTCGGGTCCGGCCACGGGCGATCCCTATTTCGCCCCGCCCCCGCAGCGCGCCTATCTCGATGAAGTCGGGCGCGATCCCGGGCGCCTGCGAGTCGGCAGCTTCTCCAGCAACGCGCACATCTCCGCGCACCCGGAGTCGAAGGCCGCGGTTCGCGGGGCCCTAGAACTGCTCCACAGCCTGGGACACGAGGTGAGCGAGGAGTATCCCGCCGCGCTCGACGAACCCGGTCTGGGCGAGGGGGGAGCGGCCGTGGTCAGCGCCTGCGTGGCGCGCGAACTGGACAGCTTCTCGGAGTGGACCGGCGACCCGCTCCGGGAGGGCGACGTGGAGCCGGCCACCTGGGCGATGGCCGAGCGGGGGCGGTCGTTCTCCGCCCGGCAGTACGCCGGCGCGCTCGAACGGCAGCAGGCTTTCGGCCGCCGGCTGCGGGGCTGGTGGAGCGAAGCGGAGGGCGAAGACGGTTTCGACGTGCTGGTCACCCCGACCGCGGCGCAGCCCACGCCGGAGGTCGGTTCGCTTCAGGACGCGCCGGTCGAGCGCATCCTGAAGCTGGCTCCCTACACCATGCTCTACAACATCTCCGGCCAGCCGGCGATTTCGCTGCCGCTGCACTGGACCTCCGAGGGGCTCCCGATGGGTGTCCAGTTCGTGGCGCGCTACGGCGGCGAGGATCTGCTGATCCGGCTCGCCTCCCAGCTCGAACAGGCCCGGCCCTGGGCATCCCGCCGGCCGCCGATCCACGCCTGACGCGAACGGTCTCGCGCCCGCAGCGGGCCGGGGAGAAGCGGCGAACCGAACGCCCCGCTTCGCGCGACCCGTTCCTCGTCAGGAGTGAATCACGTGGCCGCCGTCGATCCAGAGCGTCTGCCCGGTCATGAAATCGGAATCGGAGCTGGCCAGGAAGGCCACGACGCGTCCGATGTCGCGCTCCGGGTCTCCCTCCCGGCGCAACGAGGTCCCCGCCAGTAAGCGCTCCCGCACCTCGGGGTGCTCGGCATTAAAGGCCCTGATGGTATCCGTCATCGCGGTTGGGCAGATCACGTTGACGTGGATGTCCTCCTCTCCCCACTCTCGTGCCGCGACGCCCGTCAACGCCCGGACCGCCTCCTTGGCCGCCGCGTAGGCGGTGAAGCCCTCGGTGCGCTCGCTGCCCGCCATCGAGGCCAGGTTGATCACCTTGCCGCCGCCGTCTCGCAGGTGCGGGTGGCAGGCCTGCATGAAGTGGAACGATCCCAGCACGTTGACTTCGAACTGGCGCCGCATGTCGCGCTCGTTGTGCTCAAGCAGCGGCTTCATGGCCTCTCCGTCGCCGTTCCAGGTGGCGTTGTTGACCAGGATGTCGACGCCGCCGAGCTGCTCGACGATCGCGGACACTGCCCGGTCGACCTGCTCGCGGTCGCTGACGTCGCAGGGGACCGCGCAGGCCCGGCCCGGCAGCCCTTCGATCTCTCGCGCGGTTTTGGGCCCGGTATTGGGGTCGATCTCGGGGATCCCGATCGCCGCGCCCTCGCGTGCCAGCGCCAGTGCGATCCCGCGCCCGACCCCGCGCCCGCCCCCGGTCACGACCGCCACCTTTCCGTCGAGCTTGCCCATGCGTTCCTCCCTTGCGCCCCGGTCTCATGCGGAGCGCGGGAAACATTCTGAGGACTCTCGCCCAGATTGTCCGCCCGAGATTCCGCTCCGGTCAGCTCAGGGCGCCAGCCAGGGCCAGCTCGGAGATTTCCGCATCCGACAGTCCCAGGATGTCGCGCAGGATCTCCTGGGAGTGCTGGCCGAGGGAGGGCGCGGCGGAGCGCAGGCGGGCGGGAGTGCGGGAGAAGCGGGTTGCCGGCCCGTCGCAGGTGACCGAGCCCATGGCCGGGTGGTCGAGCGTGACGAAGAAGCCGCGGTGGGCGAGCTGGGGGTCGGTCTGCAGGTCGCTGGGACGGAGCACGGCGTAGGCTGGCACGCCCGCGCCGCGCAAAAGCTCTGCGAGTTCGAAGGCGTCCTGCTCGCGGCACCAGTCGCGCAGGCGGGCCTCGATCGCTTCGCGCCGGGCGATCCGGGCCTCCAGCGCGCTCAGCTCCGCGGCGGAGAAGTCCTCCAGCGGGGCGAGCCCGCGCAGCGCCTCCCACTGTGCGGCGGTCTCGACGACGAGCGCCAGGTAGCGCTCCCGGCCGCGGGTCGCGTAGGTCCCGTGAGGGCAGGCATAGGCCGAGGCCTGTCCCTGCGCGCCGGCCACCCGGCCGTTCCGGACGTAGTCGAGCAGCAGCGGTTCGACGAAGTGGATCGCCGCTTCGACCTGACCCAGGTCGATCCACTGGCCCCGGCCGGTGCGGGTCCGGAACAGCAGCGCGGCGGCCAGCGCGGCCAGGCCGTAGCGGGTCGAGATGAAGTCCGTGTACGCGCCCCAGGGGCCGGTCGGGATCCGGTCGGGCCAGCCGGTGATGGAGTCGAAGCCCGCCAGCGCGGCGCCCTGCGAGCCGAAGCCGGTGTAGCGCCGCTCCGGTCCCGTCTGGCCGCGCAGGGACGTGGACAGCAGGATCAGGTCGCGGCGACCGGCGGACAGCCGGGGCCAGTCGAGCCCGAAGCGCTGCATGGTGCCCGGCGTGAAGCTCTCGACCACCACGTCGGCCCAGTCGCAGAGCCGGCGCGCCACCTGCCTCGCCGCGGGCTTCGACAGATCGAGCGCGATCCCCCGCTTGGAGGTGTTGAAGTTGGCGAACATGTGCGCCCGGTCGAGGTGCGGCTCGTCGTTCAGGAACGGTGGGGCGAGGCGGGTGATGTCCGGCCGCGTCGAGGACTCGACGTGGACGACCGTCGCGCCGTGGTCGGCGAGGGCCTTGCCGAGAATCGGACCCGCCGCCGACCAGGCGAAGTCGGCGACCTTCAGCCCGGCGAAGGCGCCTGGCGGCCCTCCCGGTGCAACCGGCACGGCCGCGTTGACCTCCGGTGCGGCCCGCGCGGTCGACCCGGACCGATCCGCTCCGTCGCGGCCAGCTCGCTCGAGCAGTGACTGAGCCTCGCCGAGCGCTGGCGCGGGACGGTCCATTCGCAGGGGCGCTTCCGGCAGGATCGCGAACGGCCCGGGGTGAGAGCGCCCGCCGAGCCGGGTCCAGTAGCCGCGCGCGCCGAGTTGGGGATCGTTCCGCAGCGCGGCCATGTCGTAGATCGGGGCCAGCATCACGCGTTCCTCGGTCGCGAACGACTGGATCTCGCGCAGACTGCGCCTCTCCAGGAACGCGCAAGCGGCCTCCACCGCGCGCCGCAACTGCTCGATCTTCAAGCGGCCCTCTACCCCGTCCCGGATGAACCGGCTCCAGTCGAGTCCGCGCAGATCGGGGTCCAGTTCGCCGCTGCGCTCCACCCAGCCCATCAGAGCGTGCAGCGTGCGCTCGCCCAGGCCCGGCAGACCCAGTCCGACTTGAGTGAAGCCGTCGGCGCAGCGCGCGCGGTTCGGCAGCGGCAGCCCGGGGAGCAGCTCGGGCGGCGCATCTCCGCGCGACTCGCCGGTGCCCGGCGGGTCGTGACCGGCGGCGGTCGGAAAGCCGCTGGCGTTCATCAGCGTCCACACCACCGCCGCCTGTGCCGACACGTCCAGGTGTTGACCGAGGCCGCTGCGCTCGCGCTCGTTGAGCGCGACCAGGATGTCGGCCGCAGCCTGCACCCCGGCGTGGAAGGAGGCCTGGGGCAGACCGGCACCGATCGGCGGTCGGTCGGGGTCGCCCTGGAGACCGAGCAGGCCGCCGGCCGCTTCCAGGGTCAGGTCGGCCGCCGGAGCGCCGGCCAGCGGACCCGTCTGGCCGAACGGGGTGACGGAGGCGTAGACGAGCCGGGGGAAGTCCGCGCACACCTGCGCGGCGCCCAGCCCGACATCGTCCAGAGAGCCGGGGTCGAACGACTCGATCAGCACGTCCGCTTCCGCCAGTTGCGCCCGCAGGCTTTCGGACCCGCCGGGCGCGAACAAGTCCAGCAAGGCGCTGCGCTTGCCCAGTCCGACGCTCGCCCAGTACAGAGAGCCCTCCGGATCGCCTTCGCGCCCCGCCTCGAACGGGGGGAGCCGACGCGCGCCGGCCCCTTCGGGGGGTTCGAGCTTGAGCACCTTCGCCCCCAGATCGGCCAGCACCCGGCCGGCCAACTCGGCGCGCGGAGTGGCGAGGTCGATCGCCCGGATCCCGTCGAGCGCGGCGGGCGGGTTCCCGCCGGGGTTGCGGGCAAGACCCTCAGCGCGTGGGCCGTTCCGATCTCCGAGTCCGTTCATCGGCTGTCTGACGCTCTCTTTCCGGCGCAGGCTAGATCATTTTGAGAGGGTTTCGCGCCGCGACCGGACGGCCGCCTCGCGCGCGGCGTCAGTCGCGGCGGGTGTGTCATTCTGGCGCCGTGTCGAACTCCGAATCCACGCGGCGAACCTACTGCCGGATCTGTCCGGTTCTCTGCGGCCTGGAAGTCGAGGTCGAAGGCGAGCGCGTGCTGCGGGTCGGGGGCGACGCGAACCACCCGATCAGCCGGGGCTACGCCTGCACCAAGGGCCGGGCGCTGGGCCGCTTTCACCATCACCCGCGGCGACTCGACCGCCCCCGGCTGGGGAGCCGCGAGGTGACCTGGGAGATCCTGCTCGACGACCTCGCGGGGCGGCTGGAGTCGATCTTGGCCAGCACGGGTCCCGACGGAGTGGCCGTCTACCACGGGACCTGGTCGTGGATGGACGCGCTCGGCCGTCGCACCGCGGAACGCCTCATGCACGCCCTCGGGAGTACCAGCGTCTACTCCGCGGTGACGGTCGACGCGATCGCCCGTTCGTACGTGTGCGAGCAGATGGCCGGGCGCGGCTTCGCGATCCCGAACTTCGCGCCGGAAGAGACCGAGTTGCTGATCCTGTTCGGAACCAATCCGGTGATTTCGCACGGTCACTCCTGCGGCATCGCGGATCCCGCCCGCGCGCTTTCCGGCGTGGCGCGGCGCGGAGAGGTCTGGGTGGTCGATCCGCGGCGCAGCGAGACCGCGAGTCGCGCGACCCGGCATCTGGCGATCCGGCCCGGGAGCGACTACCTGCTGGCCGCGCACCTGGTTCGGGAGATCCTGCGCGATGGCGCGGACCGGGACTACCTGACCGAGCACGCGTCCGGGCTGGAAGAACTGACGGCGGCCGTGGAGCCCTTCGGTCTGGAGCGCGTGGTCGAGGTCTGCGGGCTCGACCCCGACGACGTCCGCGACCTGCTGGCGAGCGTGCGCCGTTACCGCCGGCTGTCGGTCTCGACCGGCACCGGCATTACCATGTCGCCCGACGCGAACGTGACCGAATGGCTGGTCTGGTGCCTGCAGATCGCGACCGCATCGTTCGAGCGGCCCGGGGGCATGTGGTTCAACCCCGGGCAGCTTCTGCGCCTGGACGAGCGCGACTGGCCCGAGGCTCCGCCGGTGCCTCCGCGGACCGTTCCGAGCCGCCCCGACCTGCCCGCACTCTTCGGTGAACTCCCCTGCGCCGGTCTCGTCGACGAGATCGAGGCCGGCCACCACCAGGCACTGTTCTCGATCGGAGGCAACCCGGTCGCCTCGCTGCCCCAGGCCGAGCGCCTCGTCCCGGCGTTGGCGGGGCTCGAGGTCTTCGCGGTCGCCGACGTGATCGAGTCCGACAGCGTCGCGCTGGCCACCCACACGATCGCCGCCGCGGGCCAGTTGGAGCGGGCGGACGTGAGCGCCTATTCGGATCTTTTCGTCAATCGTCGCAGCGCCCAGTACACGCCGGCTGTGCTGCCGCGGGGAGGCGACCGGCGCCCGGTTTGGTGGGTCCTGGCGCAACTCGGCCGGCGGCTCGGGTTCGACCTTCTGGATGGCGCGGATCCGGACCTGTGCGACGAGAGGGAACTGCTGGCGCCGCTGGGCCGCGGACACTTTGAGCTGGGCGACCGGGCCGAGGTGGCGATGGACGAGCCGTCCCGTCCGAGGGGTTGGGTGGAAAGCAGGGTTCTGCCTGGCGGTCGCTGGCGGCTCGCGCCGCCGGCGCTGGTCGAACAGCTCGCCCGGGCCGAACCGCCCGGCGGAGTCTGCCTGATCCCCCGCCGCGCCGCCGGCCGCATGAACTCCGCCCTGCGCGACATCGCGGCGCGGGACGAAGCGGTTCACGTCCACCCGGCGGACGCGGCGAACGCCGGGCTGGCCGACGGGGATCGGGTTCGGGTGGTGTCGGCCAGCGGCACCCTTGAGTCGGAGCTGCGAGTGACCGATTCAGTCCGACCCGGCGCGGTCTCCATCCCGCACGGGCTGGACGAGGCGAACGTGAGCCGGCTGACCAGCGGCCGCCCCGAAAGTTCGGATCCCCTGACGGGGATGGTCGCCCAGTCGGGGGTCGCGGTCGAGATCCGACGCGCCGAGCGCTCCGGCTGATATAAAGGGCCGCCGGGAGGAACCTGTGCTCACGCGTTTCGACGACTATCCGATCCACCAGACGCCCGAACCGATCGCCTATCCGGCGACCAGCGACCGCAACGCCTACGGGCGCTACTGGTTCAACGGCTTCGCGCGCGACGGCGAGTTCTACTTCGGCGTGGCGCTGGGCGTGTACCCCAACCGCGAGGTGATGGACTGCGCGCTCAGCATCGTGCGCGCGGACGGGACCCAGGACTGCTTCCGCGGTTCGCGCCGCTGTCCCGCCGACCGCACCGAGATGCGCGTCGGACCGTTCGAGCTGCAGATCGTCGAGCCGATGCGCACGCTGCGGGTGACGATCGACGACAACCGGACCGGCGTATCCGCGGATGTCACCTTTCGCGGCCGAACCCCGGCGATCGAAGAGCCGACCGACTTCCAGCGCAGCGGCATCCGCGCGATCATGCACACCAAGCGCTTCACGCAATTCGGCACCTGGGAGGGCGAGATCACCGCCGGCGGCCGCCGCCAGGAGGTCGACCCCGCGCGCGTCTATGCCACCCGCGACCGCTCCTGGGGCTGGCGCGGCGTGGGCGAGCCCGAGGGCGGCGCCCCGGCGCAGCGCGCGCCGCAGGTTTTCTGGCTCTGGGCCCCGATCCACTGGGAAGACGAGTGCACCCACTACGGGCTGTTCGAGTACCCCGACGGCCGGCGCTGGAAGGAGTTCGCGCAGGTCATCCCCGCCTACCCGACGGACGCGGACTTCGGCGTCAACGACGAGAGCGGCGTGCGCGAACTCGGAGCGGGCGAGCACCGCCTGAGCTTCGAAAAAGGCTCGCGCTTCGCCTCGGGCGCCGAGATCGACCTGGTCCACGGCGCGGACGAAACCGAAACGCTGCGGCTCGAGCCGCTGCTGCGCTTCCACATGATCGGCATCGGCTACGCCCATCCCGAGTGGAACCACGGCGCCTGGATCGGCGAGGAGGAGATCACCAGCGAGTCATGGAACGTCCCCGACCTCGACCGGACCGCGCCGAAGTATCAGCACTTGCAGCAGGTCGTGCGCGTGACCCGCGGCGACCGCGTCGGCCACGGCGTGCTGGAGCAGATTATCCTGGGACCGCACGAGCGCTACGGTCTGACCGGAATCCTGGACCCCGTCACCTGAGGAGAGCGAAATGGGCATGCCCAGCGGCATCGGCATCATCGACTGCATGATCGGCTTCCCGGCCACCGACTTCTCGCAGTACGACTTCATCCGCGCCCAGCTCAAGGACCCGGAGTCGCGCGAGAACTTCGACTTCCCGGTCGAGTACATGTTCAACGCGGTGCCCAAGGAGCTGTACGGCACCGAGAACCCGATCGACGTGACCCTGCACGAGATGGACCGATTCGGGGTCGAGATCGGCCTGATCGGCTGCGAGGGCGAAGTCAACCAGCGCGCGCTCAAGGACCATCCCGACCGCTTCGTCGCCTCCGGCCAGGTCGATCCGAACCTGGGCATGGAGGGCATCCGCCGGATGGTGCGCCAGTACGAGGAGTTCGGCGTGCGCGCTTTCGGCTCGTTCAACGCCGGCTTCAACCCGCAGGTGCCGATCGACGACGCCAAGATGTATCCGATCTACGCCAAGTGCGTGGAACTCGACGTGCCGATCTTTGCCTGCGCCGGGGTGCCCGGGCCGCGCTTCCCGATGGCCTGCCAGAAGGTCGAGCTGATCGACCGGGTCATGTACGACTTCCCGGAGCTGGTGTTCGTGACGCGGCACGGCTGCGAGCCCTGGGAGAAGCTGGCCATGAAGCTGATGCTCAAGTGGCCCAACCTGTACTACTCGACCTCGGCCTTCGCGCCCAAGCACTATCCCGAAGAGATCGTCAACTACGCCAACAGCCGCGGTGCCGACAAGATCATCTACGCCGGCTACTTCCCGATGGGCCTGTCGCTCGAACGCATCATGACCGACATGCCCAACGTCCCCTTCCGCGACCACGTCTGGCCCAAGTTCCTGCGCGAAAACGCCAAGAAAGTCCTGAAGCTCGACTGATCTTTGTGGGCTGGGGTTGGATTTCGTAGGCCGCCGCCCCGCGGGGTTTATTTCCGCGCGGCCTACCCGGCGCAGCCGTGCGCGAAGCGACCATACCCACACGCGGAAACGAATCCCGTAGGGCGGCGGCCCACATCCCCCACGGACTCGGATTCGCGGTCGCGGGTGCTACAGGCGGTAGAGGGTGCGGCAGTTGTCGGAGGTGACTTTGCGGACGGCCTCGGGGCCGAGGGTGGACAGCGAGTGCTCGATCGCCTTGCGTGACTCGGGCCAGGTGCTGTCGGGGTGCGGGTAGTCGCAGGCCCACATGAAGTTGTCGGGGTTGAGCAGCGGGATCAGGTCGGGTCCGAGCGGCTCCTCTTCGAAGGTCGCCCAGACCTGGCGCTCGAAGAGTTCGGTCGGCCGGGTCTTGATGCTGTACTCCGGGTTGGGGGCGCAGTGCTTCTCGAAGATCGCGTCCAGGCGGTGCACGAAGTACGGCAGCCAGCCCACGCCCGACTCGGCCAGGACCAGCTTCAGGCCGGGGTTCCGCTCCAGGGCGCCGGAATAGATCATGATCGCCAGCGGCTCGTCCATCTGCATGGGCACGACGGCGCCGAAGGCGGCGAACTCCCAGGTACCCAGCTTCGGGCGGACCGTGCTGGCGCCGCCGCCGATGTGAAAGCTGATCGGCAGGTCGACTTCGCTCGCCGTCTGCCACAGGCGGTCCCAGGCCGGGTCGTGCAGGTTCACGTCCGACGGGCTCACGATCGCCCCGCGGTGCCCCATTCGCGCGCAGCGCTCCAGTTCCTCGGACGCCTCCTCGGGGGAACCGACCGGAAGGAACGGGAAGGCGCTCAGCCGGTCGGGCATGTAGGCGTTGAACTCCTCGGCCGCCCAGTCGTTCCAGCCCTGCAGCACGATCTTCTTGAGCGCCGCGTCCTCCACGTTCGGGGCGAAGAGCGCAAAGGGTCCGTAGACGAGGGACGCGTAGATGTCGTCGCGCTCCATGTCCTCCATGCGCTCCTTGGGCTTGCCCGGCCGGAAGGGATCGGATTCCAGGCCCGCACGGCTCAGTGCGGTCAGGTGCTTGGAGCCGCCGTAGCTGCCGCTGACGCCCGCGAAGCGGCCGCCAGCCACCCAGGTGGCCTGTCCGTCCCGGTCGACCACGTGCGGCACGTCTTCCCGGTGCTTGGAGGGTGCCCGGCTGGTCCACACGTCGGGCGGGACCGCGTTCATGTCCAGGTGGTCGTCGCAGGAGTAAAGCGGATAGCTCTGGTCGCTCATGGGCGTCTCCCTGCGGCCTGTGGGCCTCGTGTGGCGCAGCGTAGCACCGGGTTGCCGGTTCCGGGCCGGTCTCCGGCTAACGGAAGGCGTTGCTGGGCGAGTCGGTCGGCATCTCCTCGGGCCGCAGCGGGGTAGCGACCTCTTCCGGGGTCGGGCCGCAGCGCTCGGCGATGGGAGCCAGCTTGTCCAGGTCGAAGTCGTACAGGCCGGCGGCGTTCTCGCCCAGCATCATACGCACCTCTTTCGAATCCACGTCGTGGAAGGTGCGGCGGTACGACTGGCGGGTGTAGGGGAACGTGCCCTCGTAGTGCGGGTAGTCGCTGCCCCAGCAGATGCGATCCACGCCGACGATGTTGCGGTCGACGATCTCGCGCGGGTTGGGGAAGCTGGCGCCGTACCAGCAGTTGGTCTTGGCGTAGACGCTGGGCGGGTTCTTGGGCATGCAGCCCTCGGGGAACTGGAACTCGCCCACGGCCCCGCTGCTGACCATTTCCCAGGTGCGGTCGACGTGCGCCATGTGGCTGGGCACCCAGGCGCAGCCCGCCTCGGTGATGATGTAGCGCAGCTTCGGGAAGCGCTCGAAGATGCCGCACAGAAGCAGTTGGTCGTAGCTGCGGGTCGAGAACCAGGGCGTCTCGTGCAGCCGGATCGCCAGCGAGATGGGGTAGCGGCCGTAGTCCGGCGAGCCGGTGCCGCCGTGCTGGTTCAGCACCACCTCGTAGTCCTGGCAAACGGCCCAGAAGCGTTCGTACTCGGGCGCGTACAGCGGCAGGATGTGGGTGCAGTCGTCGGGGATGTGCGGCAGCAGGATCCCGCCGCGCAGGCCGTGCTCGGCGATCCACTTCACGTCCTCGATCGCGTCGTCGATGTCGTTCAGGTAGACGATCCCGATGCCGGCGCGCCGTTCGGGGTGCTCGTTGCACCACTCCGCCAACCAGCGGTTGTGGGCGCGGATCCCCTCCAGACGCAGCTTGTACTCGTCCGCGGGCGGATTGCCGCAGATCAGCACGCTGGTCTTGAAGAAGGGCGGGACCGTGTTGGGGAAGATGATCTCGCCGACCACGCCTTCGGTCTCCATGTCCTTGATGCGCTCGGCGTCGTCCCAGTTCTTGTGCTTCTTGGAACCGATGTGCTTCTGCTGAGGGTTTCGGTAGCCCCCGCGCCACTCGTCGAAGAGCTGCTGGTGCTCCGCGTCGAGGTACTCGCGGTAGGTCTGGATCTGGGCGCCCGCGTGGGTGTCCGAGGAGATCACGGTGTACGGGCGAGTGTCGGGGGATGCGCTCATGGATTGCCTCTCCAAAGCTCGGGTCACGATCTGACCGAGGGCGGATGATACGAAAGTCTGGACGACCTGGGGAGTCGCTTGCCTCAGGCGCGCGGTTTGATGCGGTAACGGATCGGCAGGTGCTTGATCCCGACCACGAAATTGGCCCGGATCCGCTCCGGCTCGCCCGCCAGCTCCACCCACTCCAGGCGCGAGGCCAGCTCGCGGAGCAGAGCCTGCTGGGAGCGCCGCGCGAGGTTGGCGCCCAGGCAGAAGTGCTCGCCGATCCCGAAGCCCAGGTGCGGGTTGGGCCGGCGGTCGATGCGGAACTCGAAGGGGTCGTCGAAGACCGCCTCGTCGCGATTGGCCGAGGCGTAGAACAGCACCAGGTCTTCGCCCTCGCGGATGCGCTGCCCGCGCAACTCCACGTCCCGGGTTGCGGTGCGCTTCATGTAGTTGACCGGAGAGGTCCAGCGTACGATCTCCTCGACCGCGGGCTTGGCGAGGTCGGGGTTGCGCCGCAGCTTCTCCAGCTCTTCGGGGTGCTCGATCAGCGCGTGCATGCCGCTGGCGATCGCGTTCTTGGTCGTGTCGTGGCCGGCGGTGAAGACGATCAGGTAGTAGCCGAAGGTCTCCATCGGCCCCATCGGCTCGCCGTTCACCCGGCCGTTCGCCAGCACGCTGGCGAGGTCGCCGCTGGGATGAGCGCGACGGTCCTCGATGATCTTCGCGAACAGGGCGTAGAACTCCAGGCCCGCCTTCTCCAGCAGTTCCATGGCGGTGCCCTCGCCCTCGCCTCTCAGTTCCTCGTCGCCGGTCGAGAACATCAAATTGGTCAGGCGCAGGATCTCCGGTTCCTGCTCCCGCGGTACGCCCAGGATCGTCGACAGAATGCGCAGCGGGTGGGCGACGGCGACCTCGGTCGCGAAGTCGCACTCTCCCTCTCCGGTCTTGCCGGCCATCCGGTCGACCAGGGTGCGCGCGGACTCGGTGACCACGGCGTCTACGCTGCGGACGGCGTTGGGAGTGAACCAGGGGCTGCCCACCTTGCGATAGACGCGGTGCTCCGGCGGGTCCATGTCGATCACGGAGCGCATCGCCCCGAGTCCCTTCTCGCGATCGCTGGGCAGCCTGTCGCTGGGGATCAGAGTGATTCCCGGCGAGTTCCGATACGTCTCCGGCTGTTTGGAGACCTCGCAGATGTCCGCGTGCCGGGTGATCGCCCAGAAGGGAAGGATGTCCTCCGGAACGCAGTAATGGACCGGCGACTCGGCGCGCAGCTTCGTCCAGAGGTGGTGGGGAGGGCCGTGGTCCCGGTACCAGTCCAGCCGGATCAGGTCGTCGCCGATCGACGGGTCCATGCTCCCCTCCGCCGCTGCCCCTGCGTACGATGGTATACCGCATCTCCGTTGGAGCGTCCCCGCCCTCGGCGGGGCGGCAGAGTACCGCGCCCCCGCAGGCGTTCCCGACGCCGCCGTGTCGAGGCTCCGTGCGCTTCGGACTCGGCCGGGTCAGATCTCCACGCGCGCGCGGGCCACGATGTCGTCGGGGCCGCGGTCGAGCTGGAACTCGAGCGAAGCTCCGGAGCTTTTCCAGGTCCGCGCCACGAGCGGGTCGCCCGCCCGGCATTCGTTCTCGAACGCGATCGAAAGCCGGCGCAGCGGGGCGTCCCAGGTCCCGTCGCCGTAACCGCGTTCGCGGGAGCAGATCTGCCGAACGTCCTCGACGAAGTCGGCGTACCGCGCCTGGTTCACGTGGTCCTGGTTGTCGTGGTCGCTGGGACGGACGGAGAGATCGCGGCCGTACGCTCCCTCGGGGACGGATCCCTCGGGAGGGGGGATGTCGATCGCCCCGCGGTCGAGGATCAACTCCCGGACGCTGTCGTGAAACGGAGTCGGCCGGCGCCGTTCGTCCAGCGAGACCAGCGTCGCGCGGCTGCGCGCGACCGTCGAGCCGTCGTCGGCGAGCAGGATCTCGTGCGACATGTCCAGGCTCGTCCGGCCGACGCGGCTGATCCACAGAGTCAGGTCGAGTTCGACGTGCGCGCCCACTTCCTGGAACAGTTCGATGCTCAGAGCCCTCACCACGCCCTGTCCGACCCGCCGGGAAGTCGGCCGGGTGCGGCTCGTCCAGCGCATGTGCTCCAGGTAGCGGAGGTAGGCCGATGGGGGCAGCACCTGGCGCGGACCGAGTTCGTAGCCCCGCGTCGACAGACGCGCGCGGACGAGGTGCCCGGACTTGCCGGACCCGCGATCCTCGGGCGGCATTGCGCTCGCCCTGTCCGGGGCCGGCTCGCGGCCTGTGCTGTCCGAAGTCAACTTCGTCGCGGGCGGCTCAGGAGGCCGGTGAATCGAGCGGCTCTTCCGCTCCCAGGGAATGCGGATGGAGCGGCGTCTCCATTTCGTGCAGCGCCGGAAGAACTTCCTTGCCGAACAGCCGCAGGCTGCGCTCGGCCTTCTCCACCGGCATGTCCGCGTAGTAGGCGTGCACCACCAGGTAGCCCAGGCTGACGGCCTCCTGAATGTTTTGCGCCTTCTTGACGATCTGCTCGGGCGTTCCGATCAGCTGCGTGTGGCGGTGTTCCCAGAGGCTGGCCGCGCCGAAGTCGAGGTCGTCCTTGGGGTTGAGTTTGTACTCCTCGTAGCCCTTCACGCCCTCGAAGCCGGCCGCGTTCCACACGAAGTAGTGGTTGCGGGCGTCGAGTTGCTGGGCCTGGTAGTAGGCGTAGCCCTCCTCGGCCTCTTCCTCGGTCTCGGCGCAGTACATCCACAGCATGGCGGTCGGCTGGTCCGGCTGCATGCCGCGCTCCCGGCGGATGCGGTTGAACTGCCCGACCTGGGTGCGCATTTCGCTCAGCGGCTGGCCCGCGACGAACATCTGGCCGAGTCCGGCCTCGGCCGCCAGCTTGGCCGAACCCTGGGTGGTGAAGGCCGCGCGGGCTCCTTCGAGCAGCTTTCCCTTGTGGCGAGGCTGGGGCCGGATGGTCGTCGGGGGGATCTGGAAGATCTCACCGTCGTAGCTGAAGCGCTCCCGGCTGTCGGCGAGGCGCAGGATGTCGAGAATTTCGTAGAAGTACTCACGGGACTTCTCGCGCGGGACGCCCAGCGAGGCGTACTCGTGTGACGAGATCCCGCGCCCGAGGCCCAGCAACAGTCGTCGGCCGCGCAGCATCACGTCCAGCATCGAGATCTCGTGCGCCAGCCGCACGGGGTTCCACCATGGGACCACCACCACCGCCGTCCCCATGTCGATCCGCTCGGTGCGCCCCGCCCAGAAGGCCAGCCACTGCATGGGATTGGGCTGCATGGAGTAGGCGGACCCGTAGTGCTCTGTGGTCCACAACGAGTCGAAACCGAGCGGCTCGATCTGGTCCCCGAGCCGCAGCGCGTTGTCCATCATCTCGGGGTCCGGAACCGTCGGCGGCCGGGAATAGTCCCCGGCCATCAGGCGTTCCCAGTCCGCGTGGTTGTAGCTGGTGCACATCGCGCCGACCTGCATACGCTCCCTCCCGCTGGGCCTGCGTCGGGCATCGTCGCACAAACCCCGGACGCAGTCGCCGTTGCGAAGGGGGCTCCGGTTCTGCTCGGCCGCTAATCCTTCAGTAGACCGTGCTGCCGCATCCAGGGGATGGTGCGGCGCAGGGCCTCGTCGAGCGAAAGCGGGCGGTAGTCGAGCCGCTGTCGAAGAACGGCTCGGGAAAGCGCTTGCGGACCAGCGCGGCCAGGCTGGGTCCGAAGCGCGCGGCCGTCTCCGGGTCGTCCAGGCTTTCGGAGGTCACGGCCCGGACCCGGTGCGGGGAGCCGGCGATCTCGCAGGCCCGGTTGCAGAAGTCCGGGATCGAAGCGACGTCTTCGGGGCGGCCGAAGGCCAGGTAGCGCTCCCCTGCGGCCCCGCGGTCCAGCGCCCGGACGGCGGCTCGGGCGACGTCGGCTGCGAAGACCCAGGGGACGGGGAAGTCCACCGACTCGCCCAGCTCGCCCTCGATCGCGGCCGCCGCGCGCTGGTTGAAGCTCGGGACGGCCATGCTGCGCTCGGGCAGGGGAGAGGAGCCGAACGCCCCGCCGGAGACCACGATCCGGACATCCTGGCCTTCCCCGACGCGCCGCATGGCATCCAGGAAAGCGGCCCGCTTGGTCTGCGTGTAGGGATCGGAGGACGGCGACGGGTCGAGGGGAGAATTCTCGCGCAGTGGTTCGCCGGCGACCTCGAAGAAGGTCGTCGTGCTCAGCGCCACCACGCATTCCAGGCCCAGGTCGCCCGCCGCGTCGAGCACGTGGGCCGTGCCGCGCACGTTGACGGCTTTGTGCTCTGTCCGCTCCTGGACCGGGCCCCCGAGGACGGCCGCGGAGTGGATCGCGAACTGGCAGCCTTCGGCGGCGCGTCGCACGCTGGCCGCGTCGCGCACGTCGCCGCGCAAAACGCTCACGCCCAGTGCTTCGAGCCCCCGAGCGTCGCTTCCGGGTCGCACGAGCGCGCGGACCCGGTCGCCCCGGTCCGCGAGCTGTTCCGCGACGTTCGATCCGATCAGCCCGGTCGCCCCGGTCAGGAGAACCGTCGACATCCCGCGCAACCTCCGCAGCTTCGACCGGCTCGCCCGCGTGGAGGCCCTTCGCCTTCGGCGCGCGGGAGGCGGGCGAATCCGCGGATCATGGCAGATCGGGGCAAGCGCGGGGCAGGGCGAATCAAGAACTGCCGGAGTCGGCATGACGATCGCCCGAGGGGTCCCTCGGCCCGCGGCACTCCCCGCCCGCTCAGATCAGGCGCACGCTCAGCGAAGCGATCTGCTCATCCATGGTGAAGGGAATTCTCTTGGGTTCGCGTGTGATCAGCTCGGCTCGAGGGAAGCGCGTGAGCAGAGTCGTGAGGGCTTCTTGCACCTCCACGCGGGCCAACGCCTGCCCCAGGCAGAAGTGCGCGCCGTGGCCGAAGCTCGCATGCGGGCGGATCGGACGCTCGATATCGAATTCGTCGGGCCGCTCGAAACGCTCCGGATCCCGATTGGCAGCCATCCGCCAGATGAGGACCGAATCCCCCGCGGACAGGTCGAGACCGCATGCGGTCACGGAATCGACCGCCACGCGGCGGCCGATGCGGAACGGGGGGGAGAGGCGCAGGCACTCCTCGACGGCCGGTCGAGCGCGCTCCGGATCGAGGCGCACGAGCCGCGCCTGCTCGGGGTGCGAGAGCAGCAAAAAGACGCTGTTCGAAATGGCCGAGCGAGTCGAGCCGACAGCCCCGCCGATGAGATTCACGATCAGGGCGAGAAAGTCCTCGTCGCTGACGCCATCCGCGTGCCGGCGGGAGGCCACCAGTTCGGAGAGAGCGTCCGGACCCGGACGTTCCGCGCAGCGTCGGATCAGCTTCCGGGCGTACTCGGTGAGCGCCTCGATGGAGCGCTCCGCGCGTTCGCGGATCTCGGGCGTCATCGCCGCGCTGAAGCCTTCCTCCGTTCCGACCATGAACGCTCCGATCCGCTCGCGGTCCGTGTCCGGGATACCCAGGAAATGGCAGATCCCCCAGAGCGGCAGCTCGCTCGCGTACTGGGTGACGATGTCCAGCGTCTCGCGTTCCGCCGCCCGGTCCAGCACGGAATTCGCGTGCGCCCGAAACGCCTCCCGCAGCCGGGCGGTCTGACGGGGCGAAAAAAGACGGCCGATGAACGAGCGCAGTCGCCGGTGTCCCTCGCCCTCGATGGCCGCGAGCGTGCGCTTGCGCCACTCGTAGAACGGACCGTCTGAGATCCCCAACCGTTCCAGGTTCGCGACGCCGGGGTTCGAAAAACGCGGGTCCGCGTGCGCGAACTCGACGTCGTCCGCACGCAAGAGGACGGGTTCGCCCCCCGCGGTCAGGGCGGTACGACCCCGCTCGCGCGCGGCGCGCAGCAGGGGGAGAGGTTCCGTCCAGAAATGCGGATCCCGCAGGTCGAGAACCGCGGGTCCGGAGTCCCCGACGGCACGGGGAGACGTCATCGAGGCAAAATACCAGTCACTCCGCTTCCGTGTTCGGGAATTCGGTGGACGCGCCGCAGACTGTCCGCAGCGCCGGCACGAGTTTGCTTCGTTCCCGTACGCGGAGGGACGGCCGAACAGGGGAGTTCCCATGAGAGAGCGGAAGCCTGGACGCGCGTTGGATGCCCCCGGGGTGAGTTCCCGGACTCGACGATCGAGGCTGCTCAGCAGTGTTCGCGCACTCTCGATTCCGCTGCTGGCGAGCGAGGTTCGCGCCGAGGGACCCTGTTCGGAACGGGACGCGCGACTCAACCTCTATTGGGGTGACCTGCACGTCCACAGCTCCTACTCTTTCGACCCCAGCTCCCGGGACGTACGCGCCACGCCGGCGAACGCCTACCGCTTCGCGCAGGGTGGGGCGCTTCCGCTGGCGGCGGTCCCGGGACGGGACTCGAGCGGATCCAGATCGTCAAGGGTTGGCTGGGACCCGGAGGCGAGATCCATCAGGGCGTCCACGACCTGGCGACCAGTCCGGACACGTCCGACGGCATCGACCTGAACTCTTGCGATTCCCCGCCCGGAAGCCGGTAACTCTGCGGCGTGTGGACCGACCCGGACTTCGACCCCCAGCGGCTGGCGGTCTACTACGCGCGTGTGGTCGAGCGACCCTCCTGCCGCTACAGCTGGCGGGATTGCCTGCGCCTCCCCGAAGGGGGCGACCGGAAACCTGCAGCGTTCCGGAGATCCCGCGCACGATTCGCGAGCGCGCCTGGACGCCGCCCATCTGGTACACCCCGTAGAGGAATCGGTCCGCGGGTCCCCGGATTTCGATCCGCATTCGCCTGGGAGAACTCATGCTGCGGAACAAAACCCGCCGGAGGTTCCGGTCGGTCTCCATCCTGGTTTCGGTTTGGCTTGCGGGTTCGCCAGCCGCGGGATTCGCGGCGGAGGCCGACTTGGCGGCCCGGGTCGATGCGCTCGAAAGCGAGGCGGTGGCGCTCGCGACAGACCTGTTCGACTACGCGGAACTCGGCTATCTGGAACAGCGCAGCGCCGCGCGGCTCGCGGATTATCTGGAAGGCCACGGCTTCGCGGTCGAACGGGGCGTTGCGGAGATTCCCACCGCCTTCGTGGCGCGTCGCGGCGAGGGTCGCCCGGTCATCGGAATCCTCGCGGAATTCGACGCCTTGCCGGGCCTGTCGCAGGCGCCGGTGCCGCATCGTCAGCCGGTGACGCCCAACGCGCCGGGACAAGCCTGTGGTCACCATCTGTTCGGCAGCGCCTCGGCGACCGCCGCCACGGCGATCGCCGACTGGCTGGAAAGCACGGATAACCCAGGCACGCTTCGCGTCTACGGGACGCCGGCCGAGGAGGGTGGATCCGGCAAGGTCTATCTGACCCGGGCCGGCCTCTTCGATGATGTGGACATCGTGCTGCACTGGCACCCGTCGGACCGAAACGTCGCTTCGCCCGAGAGCAGCAACGGCAACAAATCCGGCCGGTTTCGCTTTCTAGGGTTCGCCTCGCACGCGGCCGTGGCGCCGGAGCGCGGCCGTTCCGCCCTCGATGGCGTGGAAGCCATGAACTACATGACCAACCTGATGCGCGAGCACATGCCGCCCGCGTCGCGGCTGCACTATGTCATCACCGACGGCGGTCGAGCGCCCAACATCGTTCCGGAGTCCGCCGAGGTCTATTACTACGTGCGCCATCCCGAGCCGAGCGGGGTCGAGGAGTTGTTCGAACGGGTGGTCGCTGCGGCGGAGGGGGCGGCCCTCGGCACTGGGACACGGATGGAATACGAGGTGATGCACGGGAATTTCCCCGTGTTGCGCAATGACGTCCTCGCCGAGCTGATCCACGGCCACCTGAAGCGCTCGGGGGGCGTCGTCTACGACCGGGCGGAAACGGAGTTTGCGACCGCTCTGCGCGAGTCGCTCTTGGGGGAGCTGCGATCCCTGGAATCCACGACGACGATCGAGCCGTTCGAGTTCCGCCAGAAAATGGGTTCTACCGACGTCGGCGACGTGAGCTGGAACGTGCCCACGGCGGGATTCAGTACCGCGACCTGGGTGCCCGGCACGCCCGCTCACAGCTGGCAAGCGGTGGCGGCCGGAGGCATGAGCATCGGCCACAAAGGCATGATGCTGGCCGCCAAGGTGCTGGCGGAGACGGCACGCGCCCTATACCTGGACCCGGAACTCATGGCCCGGGCAAAGGCGGAATTCCGGCAGCGGCGCGGCGAGGATTTCGTCTACGCTCCCTTGCTCGGCGATCGCGATCCGCCCCTGGACTACCGCGAATGAAGGGACGCGACACGCGGCGCTCCGAAGGGGATCGAGGATTTCCGGCGCCGGATCGATCCGGCCCCGCCGCGCTCAGGCGGCAGGCTCGCCGAGCGCCTTGATCTCGAGGAACTCCTCGAAGCCCGCCCGGCCGTTCTCGCGGCCGAGCCCCGAGCACTTGTAACCGCCGAACGGCACCTCCGGGCCGTACCAGACCCCTCCGTTGATCGTCATTGTTCCCGTGCGAACGCGGCGGGCGATGCGCTTCGCACGCTCGAGATCCGCGGCGAGGATGGCGCCGGACAGGCCGTAACTGGAGTGGTTCGCGATGCGGATCGCGTCCTCTTCGTCCTCGTAACCGATCAGCGTCTGAACGGGACCGAAGAACTCCTGCTGGGCGACGAGTTGATCCGGCTCCGCGATGAACGCGGTTGGCTCCACGTAGTAGCCCTTGGCGAAGTCCGGGTGCGCTCGGCCACCGCAGAGGAGCTTCGAGCCCTCGGCGACTCCCTGTTGCACCAAATCGAGTACGCGTTCGCGCTGAGCGGCGCTGGACTGGGGTCCCTGGACGGTTTCCATGTCGTAGGGATCGCCAACCTTCACGTTCGCCATCGCCGCCACGAGTTTCTCGGCCGACTCCTCCAAGTGACGCTTCGGGACCAGGACGCGGGACAGCATGGCGCAGCCTTGCCCCGAATGACCGCAGACCGTCGCTCCCGCGTGGCCGGCGATGTCCGGAATCCCCGGCAGATCGTCCATCAGCAAGAGCGGAGACTTCCCGCCCAGCTCGAGCGTCACCCGCTTCACGTCAGGGGCCGTCACCTTCAGGATGGCCTTTCCGGTCGCCGTCGAGCCCGTGAACGAGACCATGTCGACCCTCGGGTCCGTCGTCACCAGTTCGCCGATGCCGTTCTGCGAGGAAGTGATGACGTTGACGACCCCGGGCGGAAGGTCGGTGTTCTCATGCAGGAGTTTTCCGAACAGGAGATTGCACCAGGGCGTCGCGGGCGCCCCCTTGAGCACGACGGTGCAGCCGGCCGCGAGCGCCCAGCCGACCTTCTTGAGGTTCAGCTCGTGAGGATAGTTCCAGGCCGTGATGGCGCCCACGACCCCGATCGGCTCGCGCTCGATCCAGCGATGCGCCCGGGTGCCGAACACTTCGCTCACGCCCAGATCCTCGGACCACTCGTACTTCTCCAGGAAGTCGGCGTAGTAGCTCAGGCTGCTCACGGGCGCGTCGAGCGCCGGCCCGTAGGTCTGCTGGATGGGACAGCCGACCTCCGCGACGTAGCTCTGGCGCAGGTGCTCCGCGTGATCGAGATAGGCTTCCTGGAGCTGGCGAAGACAGCGGGCCCGCAGCTCGTGGTCCCGGGACCAGCCGGTCTCGTCGAAGGCCCGCCGCGCCGCGGCGATCGCGCGGTCGATGTCCTCGGGGCCGGCGTCGGCCGCTGCCCCGATCACCTCTTCCGTCGCGGGGTTGATGTTCTGGTAGGTCTTCCCCCCGGTCGCGGAAACCAGCTCCCCGTCGATGAGCAGCCTTTCCTCGCGGAACAATTCCTTCATCGTCGAACACTCCCGTGCTTGCAGACACCTGTTCCGGTCCGCCGTTTACGGGCCGGTCGCAACCAGGGCCATCGTCTATCGGAAGCGCGCCTTCGCGCAACCTGCCCCGGAGTTCGTCTGGACGGGGTGGCGTCACCCCCGCAGATCGCGGTGTGCGGATGACGCCACCCGAACGGACACCCGCGCCAGCCTCAAAAAGCTGGCTCGGTCAAGGCGATCCGGATGGCCTCTCGGTGCCTCCGGCCTCACCGGATTCGGCATCGCGTTCGGCGAGCGAAAGCTGAAGATTCAGCGCAGCGGAAAAAGAATGGCCGAGTCGATCCATCAAATCCTGCGGCGATTCAGCCGTATCCCCTTCCCATTCGATCCCTTGGTTCATGACCAGAAGCGTGGCCCCATGGCTGAGAGCCCAGGCCGCAAGGGCCACTGTAGTCCTTTCCCCAAGGCTCAGTCCGGCCTTCTGACCCGGATCGGCGAATGCTCCCGCGGCCTCTACCAGCGTCTCGAAGACCTCGCTGCTGACTTGGCGCAACTCGGAATAGACCGAAAAGGGGAAGACCAAACGGCTGAACATCAGACCGAATAGGTTCGGATTCTCCTTGGCGAAAGAAAAATACTCCCGACCCAGAGCGCTGAAAAAATCACCCGGACCCACGGAGTCCGTAGCGCTTCGCATACGGGTGAAGAGCCGGCCAAAGCCCTCGACTGCCAGGGCGACCAGCAGACTCTGTCGATTCGGGAAGTGATTATAGGGCGCGGAGTGGGACACCCCGACCAGCATGCTGACCCTGCGCAGGGAGAGCTTCTCCAGCCCTTCGGATTCGAGGACTTCCAGAGCGACCTTCAGGAAAAGCGGCTTCAGATTCCCGTGGTGGTAGCGTTTGGGGCGCCGACGCCTTCGGGGAGCAGCCACGGAGACTAGCCTCGATCCGTGGAGTTCGTCATGGGCCCAGTCAACTTCGCGCCTCCCCGCCTGAAGGCTGGATACGGTGGGCCTGTTCCGAGCCTTCTGCCGGTTGAGATCCTGCGACTTCGTCCTTTTTTCGACTGTCCGGTGCTCGTATCTCTGCCCGAGGATCGGGATCGACTGGATCGTCTCATTCGATCTTTCTCCCCATCGTGCTGGCGCCAATGTGTGGCTTCAAGAGATTTATTTTCTTGATAAGTATATGAAATTCAACACAATGGAGGGGGATGTAGAAATTAAATTTGTAGGCTTAAGCCCCCATATCGATTTTTCTGCACACGGATCTTCTCGTAGCGCTTTCATCTTCTACAGGTGAGCGCTCATCGTCTCCGTTAGGCGCAGCCTCTTCCTCCTTCCAGTCGCCGTGGGATTTGCAACCGCGGGTCCCAACGGCGAGGGCACAGGTGGGCATGGTTCCGGCCTTCGGGGAAGCGCCCGATACCCCTTGTGCGTGAACGGAGGCCGGTGACGGGGAGGCTGCCGGTATCCTTCGCGTCCTACGCTCACGAGCCTGGTCCGTTCAGCCCGTATTCACGGGGTGGGTGCAACCCGGCTTCTCAGTGCCGGCACCCAATCGCTATCGTTTCTGCGCTCGGCTGAGGACCTAGCCGTGGGGCCTGAGCAGCATGCCGTCTAGGAGGCCAAGAGACGGTAGACACCGGCAACCCGAGCTGCTGGGCAATCTCCCAACCGGCCTTGGGCTGGCGTTGCTCGATACGCCGCACCAAGCGTTGGGGCGTGCGAGTCTGGATCCGAGGTGCTCGCGAGCAATGGTCCCGGAGCCCGGCCGGGCCCTCCGCATCGACGCGCCGGAGCCACTCGTTGGCGGTCGTGCGGCTGACGCCCGCCGCCTGGACGGCGACCGTTACCTTCCATCGGCCGCAGCGGATCCGCTCGACCAGAAGAAGGCGGTGGACGGGGGGCAGATTTGCACTGGCACAAAGTCGGGCCTGGGGGTCACCTGGAAGGCGGAGTTTTGGGGTCAACCCCGTCTTGTCCGAGAGCCCTCAGGCGTGAACAGCCTCTTGAGGCCCCACAACTAGTCCGGAGTGCCACCCGGGCCCACCTGCGCCCCGTTGCGAAACTCGCCCTCGAAGCGACTGCCGTCGGCAGTGGTCTCCACTCCCATGCCGTGCTTCAAGCCATGACTCCACCCGCCCTCGTAGCTCGAGTCGCTGTTCCAGATCCTCTCGTCCTCGCCGCTCGGCCCGCTCTCGCGCCCGAATGTCTCGCTGACGAACTCAGCGAGCTTGGATGCAACCGCCCAATCTTGAGGACTGGCCTCGCGAAGCTTCTCCCCGACAGGCGGGCCGTTCGGGGAACTCGAATCCCCAACCGTCTCGTCGGACTGCTGAGAGCATGCGGAGACCACCAGCAGAAAAACCAAGAGCCGGCCGGCCAAGCGCATGGCGCGGGGAGGATGCACCCGTGCTGTTTCGATCCCTTCCCGGAGGGCAGAAACGAGCCGGCGGCTGACGAGCTCGCGCTCAATCCGATGGTCGGTGCACTCCAACAGACCTTCCTCCACCCGAGCACGCCGAGGCCAGGCAATCGGGCTGTGAACTAGTGGCGAAGAGAAGATGGACATCATGAGGCCGTGGATCGACGAGGCACCCGGGTTTGAATTCGGGGCTTGGACTCTCATCAGCCCTGGGGACGAGTGGCACGCATCGAGGGACCGCCGTTTGGAATATTAGCACGGGATCTTGATAATATTTCCAGTGTCATTTCAACAATATGGACATCGAAATCTTTCCGCAAGCACGAGTGCTTTGGTGTCTTCACCCGGGCTGGAGATCGATCGAAGCGAATTCCCCGGTGCGACCCTAGCTCCGGAAACGCGACTTGGTCCGAAGCTCGTCGGCCAAAAGCCAGTCCAGGTCGCTGGGTCGCTTCACGTAGAGGTGCTTCCAGCCGTTGGTGCTGACCCGATTGCCGCGGTGTTCCGCGACGACCCCATTCACAGCCCGTGATGGAGAGTTGTATTCCATGTCACCGAATTTCAGCTTGCCCCCGACTACATGCCCGAAAGACCGTATTCCCGAATAGTCCACCTGAAGCTCTGTGCCTTCCGGAAGCAAAACCCCTTTCCCCT
>JAGWBS010000065.1:0-729 GCA_021295775.1 Pseudomonadota bacterium
GGCGAAGGCGATCCGCGACCCGGTCGCGCCAGCGAAGCGGTCGGCCGCAGCCGAACGCAAGGCCAGGACAGGTACACTCGACGACGGCACCCCGGCTCACAGCTTCAGGACTCTGCTGGAGGAGTTGTCGACCATCGTGCGCAACACCTGCCGTACGCCACAGGCCGGTGCCGCGGTGCCGACCTTCGACATCGTCACCTCGGCAAATCCGAAATAGCGCTGCGCGCTGGAGTTGGTCCGGAAAATCCAGATGTAGACAGAATACTGCACCCTGGACCGCGCTAATTGATTGAATTTATTACAGAAACCTGGGCAGCTGTCCCAGGAACTTCGGTCTGAGGGACCCGCCTCCGCGGATGTCGGTTGGAAGCTGGGAAATCGTCTCTCGGCGTATCCTGACAGGAGGTTTCCAGGCGCCGGATTCTGTCATCGCGGCGGCGCTGTACCATATCGCGCCTCCTCCGGCAGACTGAGGGATCGGACGATGAGCGATCGATACGACTTCGAGTTTTTCCGCAGCGAGTTCCGCGATCCCGGGATCCTCTGGGTCACCCTGGACCGCCCGCAGCGTCGCAACGCGATCAGCCCCGAGATGCATGCCGAGATCGCGCCGCTTTTCCAGCGCATCGCGGAGGACCGCGAGGTCCGGGTGGTGGTGCTGACCGGAGCGGGCGACCGGGCTTTCTGCGTGGGCGCCGACTTCGGCGGCATGCAGGACAACCTGGAGAC
>JAGWBS010000065.1:832-15895 GCA_021295775.1 Pseudomonadota bacterium
CTCTGGCGCTGTTCTGCGACCTGGTTCTGATGGCGGAGCACGCGCGCATCGGCGACCCGCACGTCAATGCGGGAATCGTCGCCGGGGACGGGGGAGCGATCCTCTGGCCGCTGCTCCTCGGTCCGCACCGGGGCAAGGAGGTGCTTCTGCTCGGCGATCTGATGAACTCCGGCGATGCGGAACGGCTCGGGCTGGTCAACGCGGTCCACGCCGGTCCCGAACTCGCGGAGGCCGCGGAGGCGGTCGCCCGGCGCTTGGCGACGGGCCCGCGGGTCGCCATCGAGTTCAACAAGCGTCTCGCCAACGCGGACATCCTCGACCGCGTCAACCGCCTGCTGGATACTTCGCTCGCGCTCGAGGCGCTCACGTTCGAGACCTCGGATCACCGCGAGGCGGTCAAGGCCTTCCTCGAGAAGCGCCCCGCCGTCTTCGGAAAGGGGAGCTGAGCTTGGAGGTCGTGCGTCAGGCGGGCGCCGTGGGCGCCTACATCCATGGCGTCGATCTGGCGCGACCCGTCGACGCTGCGCTCTTCGCGCGCCTGCGCGCCGCGCTGCTCGATCATCACGTCATCTGCATCCGGGACCAGGACCTCAGCTCCGAGCAGCAGCTCGAGTTCGCCGCGCGCTGGGGCCGGATCTTCGTGCATCCCTACGTCGAGCCGATCGAAGGCTATCCGGGGATCATGGAGGTCTACGACCCGCACCCCATCACGACCACCTGGCACTCGGACACGACGCATTCCAAGACACCGCCGCGCATGTCTCTGCTGCTCGCCCGCCGCGTCCCCGCCTACGGCGGAGACACGATGTTCGCCAACCAGCACCTCGCCTTCGAAGAGCTCTCCCCGGCGCTGCGGCGAGTTCTCGAGGGCCTGCGCGCCGTCCACTACGGCACCGAGCTGGCGCAGAGCGAGAAGGGCCTGACTCCCCAGGAGGTCACCGCCGTACACCCGGTCGTCCGGCGGCATCCCGACACCGGCCGCAAGGCCCTGTTCGTCAACGGCGACTACACTTGTCACTTCGAAGGCATGACCGAGGAAGAGAGTCGGCCGCTCTTGGGGTTCCTGTTCTCGCGGGCCAGTCGCCCCGAATACACCTGGCGGCATCATTGGCGCGTCGGCGATCTCCTGCTCTGGGACAACGCCAGCGTGCAGCACGCGGTGGTACCCGACGTGGCGAAGGGCGAGCGCAGCCTGCACCGGGTCACGATCGAGGGCGACGTTCCGGTCTGAGATGGCCGACGGGACTCGCGACGGCGCACGCCACCAGCCGAGCACCTACCTCTCGTCGTCCTGCATGGGGACGCTGGGCTTCTCGTTCCCGGCGGCCGTCCAGTACGACATCCCGACGGTCACGCTGGTTTTTCCAAGGCGGTTGCTCCATCGAGAGGAGGGAAAAGAGAAATTTACCGTTGCGAGTCGTGTGGCTCGGACTCCTCGTCGTCGCATGCCTGGGAATCGCCGGAACTCACGCACGGGCCGATGCGCCCGACCGCAGCTTCGATTGAATGTCACGAAGTATCGAACCCGCGCGATGCCCAGTTCCAACGCCCGCTATCTGTCCGCGGATCTCACGGGAGAGGGGATCTATCGACTCTCCGGCAGGCTCGGCAACGCGCCCCACTTCACCTCGAGTCTCAACGGACACCAGGCCGTGTCCGGCAGCGACGGGGTCTATCGGCTGGTCATCGCTCACTCCGACCCCGACATTCCAAACTGGCTCGCTACGGCCGGCCACCGCGAGGGGATCATTTTTTACCGCTACCACCTGGCGAAGACACGGCCGGTACCGACGGCCAGACGGGTCGCGCTCGAAGACCTGGAGAGTTTGCTGCCGGCGGACTCGCCGCGAGTCACCCCCGATGAATGTCAGGCCGAAATCGATCGCCGCCGAGCCAGCGTGATCCGGAGGTGGAGTCCGTGATTGCCCGCAAGGGAGTGGCCGCGGCTGCCGCTTCGCGATGATGCGTTGCGGCTAAGACGGTCAGCGCTGCCACGCCTGGTGCTGGAGGCGACCCCGGATCGGGGTTCGCCATAGAATGGGAATTCAAACCAGCGGCTGTTCGGCGGATGCAGACCCGCCTCGACAGGAGAGTTTCGACTTGGAGCCCGGCCTGAGCCTGCTCGGAGACGAGCACGTGGCGAGGTACCGCGAGACCGACGGCGAGGTCGGCTACCTGTGGAACGGCGCCACCTGCCTGCTGCTCACCACCACCGGCCGATCCTCGGGCGAGCCGCGGACCGTGCCTCTGATCTTCGCCGCCGACGGCGAGCGCTGCATCGTGGTGGCCTCGATGGGAGGCGCGCCCCGCCACCCGAACTGGTATCTCAATCTGTCCGCGGACCCGGGCGTCGAGGTGCAGGTCCGGGGCGACCGCTTCGAGGCCGCCGCTCGCACGCTCGATGAGGCGGAACGCGAACGCTGCTGGGCCCTGGCGGTCGCCGTTTGGCCCAGCTACGAGGAGTACGCCGCTCGAACGGAGCGCGTGATTCCGGTTGTCGCGCTCGAGAGGAGCGGAGGCTGACGCGGAGGGGGATCGAGGAGCCCGGAACGGCGTTCGACCCGGGTTCGATCACGGCTTACCCGAATCTCGAGGATGGAGGAGAGACGATGGCCGCCGACGAAAGGCGCAGGCGCGGAAAGTCGAAGATGGCGGAGATCGCGCAGATTCCCGAAATGGAACCTTCCGACGCGTTCGTCGCCGCATCGGTCGACCAGGTGTTCGGCTGGCTGTGGCAACGTCCCGGCCTGGCGGACCGCGATCGGCGGCTGATCACGCTCGGCATCCTCGGCGCACGCGGTCTCGAGCGCGAACTCGAGACCCACGTCGGAGGGGCTCTGCGCAGCGGCGACCTGTCTCCGGCCGAACTGATGGAAGTCGTCCTGCAGGTGGCGCACTACGCGGGCTGGCCGCACGCCGCGGAGGTGTACGCGGTTCTGCTGCGCGTCTGCGAGAAACTCGGGCTCGAGGTGCCGGAAGCCTGAACGGTCCGCGTTCCGGCGTTCCGGGCTACGGCCCGCCACCGGGGGGATCCGCGCCCCCGGCGAAGCGGCTCAGAGCAGGCCCTTGCGCAGCAACTCTCCCGGATCCCGCATGTCCAGCATGCCGGTGTAGCCGCCCTGCGTGGCGATCGCGTCGTGCACGCCGTAGCCCACCAGACTCTGCGCGCGCGGGGAGAGTTCGCGCGCGATCTCTGGGGGGACGGCGAGCACGTTGTTCTCCTCCGTTCGCAGCCAGCCGAGCGTGTAGCTCAGATGGAAACCTCGCCTACACTGGTCGGCCGTGGCGTTGGTTCCGCCGGCGTGGATCGTCGATCCCAGGTAGACGACCGCCGATCCGGCGGACATCTCGGCGCAGGCGACCTCGGACTCCGCGGGCTTGCGATCCCCGGGCCAGCGATGGCTGCCCGGGACGACCAGGGTCGCGCCGTTCTCCCGGCTGAAATCCACCAGGGCGACGACGGACGATACCTGGATCTCCTGATCCGTCGCGGGAAAGTAGTTCCAGACGGCCTGGTCGCGGTGCAGGAGCTGTCGCTCGGCGCCCGGCCCGCGATCCATCAGATGCCCCAGGTTCAACTGATAGTCAGCGCAGAGGGGCAGGAGAAAGCGGTCGCAGAGCGACAGGTAGAGCGGGTGGCACATGACCTCTTCGGCGAAGCTCCTGGACTTGCCCGCCAAACCCGAGACATGACGCACGAAGGGACCGAAGAAGGCGTCGAGTTCGGGCGTGCGGTGCTTCATGGCCGGATCGGCGGCTTCGACGAGCGGGTCCAGCTCGCGGTTGATCTTCCCGAGGAGGCCGGCGTCGAGCAGGCCATCGACGATGACCGCGCCGGCGCGGTCCAGGGCGTCGGCGATCACGTCGAAGCGAGCGGTGGAGGGGAAGTGATCGATCGTAGCCATGGGTTCTCCGGATCGTTGCGGGCTGTCCGTCAGGGGGACGGCGATCGAGGCGACCCGCTGCGCCGAGCCGCCCCCTCTGCCGACCTATTCTGTCAGTGATCCGCGCTCGCGGCTCCCCCCGATGGCGGTTCGCCCCCCCGCGCCCCTTTCGAGGCCGCGATCTCGTCGAGGATGTCCCGGTGGCGGGCGCGGTCGATGTCGTAGGGAAAGACCAGGGCGACGGGCACCAGCATCAGTAACGACGCGACCGGGCCGTAGACGAAGCCCAGCCCCCAGAGCGCGGCCGACGAGACCTCGTCGGGCAGCACGGACGGATCCAGACCGACCAGGTCGATGGCCACACCGGCCAGGACCGTACCCAGGCCGGTGGTCACTTTGTTGATGAACGAGACGGTGCTGTAGTAGATGCCCTCCTGGCGCGCCCGGTGGATCCGTTCGTGCTCGTCGGTCACGTCGGCGATCATGGACGTGGTCAGCACGCTCACCACCCCGATTCCCGAGCCTCCGACGAAGGCGGTGCTCAGCAGCAGCGGCAGCAGCAGGGGATCGCCGTTGGCCGGGGCCCAGCCGAGCAGGCGCAGGGTGACGATGGACCCGGTGAAGACGGAGTACCACAGCAGCCCCAGCATCATGGTGTTGCGCTTGTTCCCGATGCGCGCGGCGAGCGGAGAGGCGATCGCCGCGCCGGCCACGCCCCCGCCGATGCCGATGCTCAGCTGCATGCCGAGCGTCAAGCCTTCGAGGCGAAAGAAGAAGGTGAGGACGTAGGTCGAAAGCGCCGACGACAATCCGTTGACCGCGGCGTAGGTGACCATCGCGGCCAGAAGCCTGCGGAAGGGCCGGATCGACAGCGTCGCCCAAAGCTCGCTCGCCAGGCCGCGCAGGCTGAAGCCCTCTCCGCGTGCGGACGGACCCATGAGTCTGGGGATGTACGAGTGGGTGCCCACCGCGGAGTACACGATCGTCACGACCATCAGGATGGCGAGCGTGAGCGCGAAGGGCGGGTAGGCCGTCGCGTCGAGTTGGCGATCGTCTGCGAAGAACAGCGCGAAACCGCCCAGTGTCGCGCTCCCGATTCCGCCGATCGAGAGCAGGGATCGAACCGACGCGAGAGTGGTGCGCTCGTCGTAGTCCTGGCTCAGCTCGGCCGCGAGCGTCATGTGGGGCACGGAGTAGATGGTGAGCGTCACCCGGGTCGCCACCGCGAAGGTCAGCAGCCAGACGAAGAGTCCGGTCGGGCTCAGACCGGCCGGCGGAACGAAGAGCAGGTAGAACACGACCGCGTAGGGCAGGGCGGACGCGTACATGAAGGGGTGCCGCCGGCCCCAGGACGAGCGGAAGTGGTCGGAGATCGATCCGACCAGCGGATCGGTGACCGCGTCGACGACCAGAGCCGCGGCCAGCGCGAGCCCGGCCACACTCGCGGGAAGTCCGAGGACCTGGTTGTAGTAGAAGAGCACGAAGAACAGGAAAGCCCCGTTCTTGAGCCCCTCGGCGTAGGAGCCGAGCCCGAACGCGATGCGCGCGGTCCAACGGACGCGATCCATGTCCTGTTGCACGACTTGGACGATACCTCGCTCGCGAACGGCGCCGCGGCCGAGACGGAGCCCACACCGCTCGAGAACTGGCCGGCGACCGTCGCGTTCGCGCGCGACCCGGACACAATCCGATCGAGGCGGTCGAGACTCGCCCGCCCAACGGGTAGGCTACTCCCACCCGTCTTTCCGCGACTGCCCCCCCTCGGGCGCGTCCCGGGTTCTCGAAGGAGGAGATTCAGATGCGATACGAGGTCGTCACGCCCGAACTGCCGCTGGGAGAGGGTCCGGTCTGGTGCCCCGACGGCTCGCTGGTCGCCACCCAGATATCGCCCGGCGGAGTCTGGCGCATCCGGCCCGACAGCGGCCGGATGGAACGCGTGGCGTCGTTTCCCGGCGGCGGAAACAGCGCCCAGCTCGCGGCGGACGGCGGCTTCGTCCTGACCAACAACGGCGGGATCGACTTCACGGTTTTCGCCGGCGCACTCGGTATCGACGCGAGCAAGATCCCGTACCACCCCGGTCCCGCGGGCCTGCAGCGGGTGCTCCCGGACGGCGAGGTCGAAGATCTAGCGCAAGAGGGGCTGCAGGCTCCGAACGACCTGGTCGTCGCGGCCGACGGGACGGTCTACTTCACCGATCCCCCGCCCCACGGCGGCCAGCGGGGAGGCGAGGGCCGCTTCTGGAGCTACCGGTCCGGTTCCGGGCTGAGGCGGATCGCCGACGGCTTCAGCTACATCAACGGCGTCGCGCTCTCGCCCGAGGGCCGCCTGCTGATCGTCGAGGCGAACGGCCTGTCGTGGATCGACCCGGAGAGCGGCGAGACGGAATGGTGGGTCGAGAAGCTGCCCGGCGAGTCTCCGGGCGACGGCTTCGCGTTCGACACGGAAGGGCGGGTCTACTGCGCGTGTCCGATGGACCACTGCATCCGGGTGCTCGACTCCGGCGGCGGACAGCTCGACGTGATCGATCTCGGCGAGGGCTCCTATCCGACCAACTGCTGCTTCGGGGGCGAAGACCGCCGGACGCTGTTCACCACCGAACTGGCGCCGGGCCGGGTGTGCGCCATTCAGGGGCTGCCGGCGCCGGGTCTCGAGCTCAACCCCTGGCCGGTGCCCTAGGGCCGGGGACGGGGGAACCGATGCCGGACCGCCTGGAAGATTTCGAGGACATGTCCGTTTACGGCATGGACGCCGAGCGGCGCGAATCCTTGCTCGCCCGCGGACAGGAGGCCGCGATCGTGTGGTCGACGCGGGACGGCTGGCCGGTCGGCGTGGTGCACCTCTACTTCTGGCGCAACGGCTGTTTCTGGGTCACCTGTACGCAAGGGCGCAAGCGCGTGCCGGCCCTCCGGGCCCGTCCGCAGAGCAGCGTGATCGTCGCCTTCGAAGAGGATCAGACCATCACGGCCAAGACCCTGGCGACCGTGCACGAACCGGGCAACGAGCACGAGGACTGGCTGTTCACCGCGTTGGCGGAACGGATCCTTCCCGGTCAACCGCCCGGCGTCCGGGCCGGAGGGGTCGATGGAATCCTCCGGCGTCTGGCGAGCGAGAATCGCGTGATCCTGCAGTTCGAGCCGGTGAAGTGGATCAGCTTCGACGGCCGCCGGGTGAAGGCGCACGCGGAAGGCCAGTGGAAGCCCGGCGACCCCTGGGTCGAGACCGACGGCTCCGGCTGACCCGGACCTGCATCGACCGACGGAGATAACCATGACCTCGACTTCGGACGTCCTCTCCATCCAGCGCGAAGGCGCGATCGCGACGCTCTGGCTCGACCGGCCGGAGAAGCGCAACGCGCTCTCGAGGGCCCTGTGGCAGGCCATCCCCGGGGCGCTCGGCGAACTGGCGGCGGACGAGGAGGTCCGGGCCGTGATCCTGGCCGGCCGCGGCCCGAGCTTCTGCGTCGGGCTCGACCTCAAAGAGACCGGGGCCGGCGCGGACCTCGGGGACGCCCCGAGCCAGGCGGTCGCGAACCTGCGGCAGCTCGACACCACCACCCGCTTCCAGAAGGCCGTCAGCTCGCTGGCGGAATGTCCGCTGCCCGTGATCGCGGTGGTGCACGGGCACTGCCTGGGCGGGGGCGTCGACCTGATCACCGCCTGCGACGTCCGCCTCGCGGCGGCGGACGCGAGCTTCGGGATCCGGGAGACCCGGATCGGGATCGTCGCCGACGTGGGAACCCTGCAGCGCCTGCCCCGGATCGTGAGCGCGGGGCAGGTGGCCGAGCTGGCCTACACCGGCAAGGACATCGACGCCGCCCGGGCCGAGAAGATCGGCCTGGTGAACGACGTCTATCCCGACTTCGACGCCGCCTACGCGGCGGCCCGGGAGATGGCCCAGGAGATCGCCGCCAATCCCCCGCTGGCCGTGCGCGGAACCAAGTTCGTCCTGCAGCGGAACGAGGACCTGACCACCGAGCAGAGCCTGCTGCTCAACGGGCTCTACACCCTGACGACCAGCCTGCAGTCCAACGACCTGCGCGAGGCCATGAAGGCCTTCCTCGAAAAGCGCCCGCCGAACTTCACCGGGAACTGACCGGACCTTCATGCCGGGGAGAGACGCTCCCCGAGGGCGATGGACTCTCTTCGCAATCAGTGGTTGGAATGACCGGGCGCGGAGCGGCAACCTCCGGATGGGAAAGTGAGTTGTCCCGGGCCCCAAGCGTTCTGGAGTTTTGCGACACGACCCGGTCTCCGCCGACGGTGCTGGCGCTCCGGTAGACGGCCTTGATTTCCCGGGGTGAAGCCGAGTCGGCTTTGGATGCGATGGCGAACCATGAGCGGAGGGGCTGCTCTGCGCCTCGTTCCCTTTCCCAATAGAGGCGCAGCGTCCGCTTCGCGGTGATGCGCACCCGAGAATCCAAATATCCCACGGAGGGATGTAAAGAAGTCGGGGCGTGACCGAAGAACGGAACAGCCCGTCACGGCTTCAAAGGGAAATCCTGGAGAGCGTCCAGATGGAGCGTCAGTCCTGTCCCGCCTGGTTCTGCAGCCGTCGCGTGGCTTCGGCGAGGTCGCGGGCGAAGCCGGCGGTACCGCGGCTCTCCGCCCGCGGCGCGTCGAAGACTTCCAGGCTCAGGGGCGCGCGGCAGCCGCCGGCGCGCAGGGCGCTCAGAAAACCGACCAGGTCCAGGGCGCCCTCTCCCGGGGCCAGCCGGGCGTAACGGGTGGCGTAGCCGAGGTTTTCGGGCGGCTGGTGCGGCACGTCGCTGAGCTGCACGCCGGTGATCCGTTCGCCGTCGACCTTTTCCAGGTCGGCGAAGGAGCCGCGGCCGAAGTGGACGTGCCAGACGTCCAGCATCAGGCCCGCGTTGGGACGGCCGGTCGCGCGCGCGATCTCGGCGGCCTCGGGCAGGTCGCGGCCGTAGACGCGGTTGCGGCTGAATTCCAGGTGCGCGCGCAGGCCGTGTTCGGCGGCGCGATCGCAGACCCCGGCGAAGACCTCCGCGGAGGCGTCCAGATCCGCGGGGCCGAGCCCGTGCAGCAGCACGTTGACGCCGCGGGCGCCCACGGCCTCGGCCAGCTCGAAGGTCTCGCGTTCGGGAATCTCTTCCATGTAGGGAGGGCCGGGGTCGTTGGGGCCGACCCAGGCGATGTGCGCGTCGACGTCCTGGACGTACAGGCCGCGGTCTTCCAGCTTGGCGCGGATCTGCCCCGGCGGCTCGCCGTGCCGGCGCCCGGGGTGGTAGTCGCTGGGCCAGAGCGTGACGCCCGCGTAGCCGCCCGCGGCGGCGGCCCCCGCGAGCTCGTCGATCGGCGGGTTCTCCACCGTGCCCGAGCTCAGGACCAGGTCGTCGGGGCGGGGCTCCACGCGTTGCCTCAGGCGGCTCCGGGGGACTCGGGGTAGAACTGCTTCACCCAGCGCCGGAAGGCCACGAACGGAGCGTCGGAGTCGTTGAGCGCCGGGTCGGGCCGATAGCGCTTGTGCTCCCAGATCGGGATGTCGTTCTCCCACTGTTCGAAGACCAGCTTGGACATCTCGGCCGCGACGGCGTCGGTGCGCCGCGGGTCGTCGAGTTCGACCAGATTGCAGACGCCGCGCAGATGGGAGCGCTCCCCGTCGATCGGCGTGACGTACAGGCGCGCGATCCCGGTGACCCCCGAGCCGCGGGTGGTGGTGATGGCCATGACCAGCCCGGGGCCGTGGCACATCGCCTCCTGGTCCATGATCGAGCCGTCGTCCGGGAGCCTCCACTCGGGGGAGAGAAGCTCGGGATCGGAGACCAGCCGGGTGCGGTAGATTGGGCCCTCGGCCGTCGGACCCTCGATCGGGCGGACCATGTGCGTGCCGTGGACGAAGCGGAAGTGCGCGCAGTCGGCCGAGTTCTCCAGCACCTCCTGGGGGTGCGTCTCGACCTCCCAGGTGCGGTGGATGCAGGGGCTCCAGGCGGAGTCGTCGAAGAGCGGCATCTCCCAGGCCGGCTCGCGCCCCTCGCTGTCGCGGAAGGCCAGCACCACCCCGTTCTGCTCGCGGACCGGCAGCGAGCCGAGCCGGGCCTTGGGCGGGATGCGCCCGCCGTAGGGCATCTCCACGCAGCGCCCGCCGGCCTCGAAGCGCCAGCCGTGGAAGGGGCACTGCAGGGTCTCGCCCTCGATCGTGCCGCCGTGGCCGAGATGCGCTCCGATGTGGGGGCAGTAGGCATCGGCCACGCCGACCCGCCCGCTCTCGGTGCGGAAGATCACCAGCTCCTGGCCGAACTGCCGCCGCGCCAGGACCTGCCCCGGGGCGAGTTCGTCGCTCAGGGCGACGCAGTACCAGCCGTTCGGATACGGCGGAAGCGGGATCCGGCCCGACATCGGACTCCTCCTCGGCCGGATGGTACCAGCTTCGCTCCCCGCCCCTGCGTCGCCTCGGGCACGCGGCCCCGGCGGCGGTGTTAGCCTCTGGCCGGGAGGCGCCCAACGGCGCCCCGGGGAGCCGATCCATGGACTTTGAGTACAGCGAGAAGACGCGTTTCGCCCTGGACCGCCTGCGCGAGTTCATGGACGCGAACATCTACCCCAACGAGTCCGTGTACGAAGAGCAGCTCCAGGGCTTCGGGACCGACCGCTGGCAGGTCCCTCCGATCCTGGACGAGCTCAAGCTCAAGGCGCGCGAGGCCGGGCTGTGGAACCTCTTCCTGCCCGACAGCCAGCGCGGGGGCGGGTTCAGCAATCTGGAGTACGCCCCGCTGTGCGAAATCATGGGCCGCGTGTCCTTCGCTCCCGAAGTCTTCAACTGCTCGGCCCCGGACACGGGCAACATGGAGGTGCTGGAGCGCTACGGCAGCGAGGCGCAGAAGCAGCGCTGGCTCGAGCCGCTGCTGGAAGGCCGCATCCGCTCGGCCTTCGCCATGACCGAGCCGGCGGTGGCCTCCTCGGACGCGACCAACATCCGCACCGAGATCCGCCGAGACGGCGACGAGTACGTGATCAACGGCCGCAAGTGGTGGACCTCCGGGATCCTGGACCCGCGCTGCCAAATCCTGGTCCTGATGGGCCGCACCGACCCTGGCGCCGAGCGCCACAGGCAGCAGAGTCAGATCCTGGTCGAGCGCGACCGGCCCGGCATCACGATCGAGCGGCACCTGCCCGTCTTCGGCTTCGACGACGCGCCCCACGGCCACGGCGAGGTCGCCTTCGAGGACGTGCGCGTGCCCGCCGGGAACCTGATCCTGGGCGAGGGCCGGGGCTTCGAAATCGCCCAGGGCCGACTGGGGCCGGGGCGCATCCACCACTGCATGCGCATCATCGGGGTGGCGGAGCGCGCGCTCGAGAAGATGTGCGAGCGGCTGCTGAGCCGCGAGGCCTTCGGCAAGAAGATCGCCGAGCACTCCGTCTGGGAGGAACGCGTCGCCAACGCCCGCATCGACATCGAGTCCGCGCGCCTGCTCACGCTCAAGGCCGCGCACATGATGGACACCGTGGGCAACAAGGTCGCCCGCAGCGAGATCGCCATGATCAAGGTGCAGGCGCCGGTGATGGCTCTGCGCATCATCGACGACGCGATCCAGGCGCACGGCGGCGGCGGCGTTACCACGGACTTCGGCCTGGCCTCGGCCTGGGCGCGCATCCGCGCCCTGCGACTGGCCGACGGTCCCGACGAGGTGCACCGGCGCACGATCGCGCGGCTTGAATTCAAGCGCTCCAAGGAGCGCGGCGGCGCCGCGGCCTCCTAGCCGATCCGTCCGGTTCACCCGTGGTCGACGAGTCCCGAGCCGCCGAAATCCTGGATCGCTATCCCCCCCTGCGCGAGATGCAGGCGGTGCCGCTGTTCCGCGATCTGGGCTACCGCTTCAGCGACGCCGGCGAAGGCTGGTGCGAGATCCGCTTCGTCGCCTCGGAGCGGGCCATGAACCTGTACGGCATCGTGCACGGCGGCGTCTGGCTGCTGCTCTCCGACTCGGCCATGGGCGGCGCGCTGGCGACCGTCCAGGCGCCGGGCGAGCGGCTGATCGCCGGCCAGGCGGACTTCCGCTGGCTGCGCCCGCTCGACGGCGACGGCATCCGCGTGCGCGCGGAGGTGCTCAGGCGAGGCCGCTCCCTGAGCCACTGCGCATCCGACTTCTACGACGACCGAGACCGCCACATCGCCCACGGCAGCGGGACCTACGTAGTCCTCCCGCCCCTCCCGGAGCAGGGTTAGAACCAGCGAGGATCGATCCGATTCAAGGCGACCCGAGCCAGCCCGTGGGCTTTGTCGGATCCGTTCAGAGCCGCATGAAACGCGCCAGGTTGTCGCGCATCAGGGCCTGGACCGTCGCCTCGTCGAGACCCTCGACGGTCTTGGCGTACTGGACGGGGTCGGGCAGGCCCTCGGAGTGCGGGAAGTCCGAGCCGAAGACCAGGCACTCGGCGCCCACCGCCTCCATCGGCCGGCGCACGCTCTCCTCGGGGAACGGCGCCACCACGCAGCGCTGCCGGAACAGCTCGCTGGGCCGCTCGGACAGCTTTTCGCCCCACTTGGGCTGGCGTCCGAGCATGTGCCCGTGGTCCAGCTTGCGCAGCAGGTAGGGCAGCCAGACGGTCCCGAACTCGGCGATCAGCACGCGCATCTTCGGAAAGCGGCTGAACATCCCGTGAAAGACCATCGCCGTGACGGTGTCCATGATCGGGCGGTCGCCCCAGCAGGTCACCCACTGGAAGCCGTTGAAGACGTTGTAGAAGGCGTCGGGGTCCTCGCTCCAGTCCGCGGCGTACTTGGCGTACTCGCTGCCTCCCAGGTGGACGGCGATCGGAACCTCGGCCTCGTTCACCCGCTCCCAGATCGGGTCGTAGCAGGGGTCGAAGGGCGAGCCCTTGGACGTGGGCCCCGCGGAAAGGTTGATCAGACGCGCGTCCTCGGCCAGCACGCGCTCCAGCTCGGCGACCGCGTAGTCCACGTCCCAGAGAGGCAGCGTCGCCGGCACGAAGATGCGCTCCTTGTAGCCGAAGCCCCACTCGTCCTGCGTCCAGCGGTTGTAGGCGCGGGCCACGGCGTAGCGCGCCTCCAGGTCGAGGTCGGCCAGCGAGATTCCGCCTCCCCCGGTGTGGATCACCGCCACCTCGACGCCCTGCCGGTCCATCAGTTCCAGGCGGTCGTCGCGGTGGTAGAAGGCCGGCTCCATCGACTTGTAGAAGTCGACCAGCTCCCGTCGCTCGTCGGCGCTCATGCCCCGCATGGCGTTGAGCTTGTTGAGCATGGCCCCGGGCACCGGGATCTCGCTGTCCATCTGCGGCATCTCGGTCGGGTCGACGCCCCCGTGGCCGCCCTCGGGCACCGCGTGGTCCCCGATCGTGCGGGCCTTTTCCTCCAGCGTCATGGGCTTGACGGTCTGGCTGTCCTCGCCCTCCTGCATGACCGAACGCCGGCCGCGCTCGCCCAGCAGCTCGCGGTACTTCGGCTCCAGAAAGCGCGTCAGCGCGTCGGGGGTCTCGTAGAAGTGATTGTCGGCGTCGAAGACGCGATAGGGCAGCCGGGCCTCGAAGTCCGCCTGGTAAACGCCCCGAGAACCCGCCTGCCTGGTGCTTTCCGCCATCGCCCGCTCCCTGGATTCGGTTCGCGGCCGATGATAACGGCTCCGGCGCGTACGGCGGAACCTCAGCGGCAGAGACCGCCTCCCAGTAGCTGGATCGGCTCGCAGTCGTAGATCAGGCGGCCGCCCTCGCCGTGCTGCCAGTCCAGCACTCGAGCCGTCGGTCCGTCGGGGACCAGACCGCGCGCGGCGGAGTCCTGCAGCTCCTCCAGCGGGATCGGGTAGCTGGCCCAGTCTTTGGGGGCCCGCCAGCCCGGGGGCGGGACCAGTTCGGCGCGGGTTCCGGACACGGGGTAGCGCTGGCGCCAGACGTGGATCGCCTCGGCCATGCGGGCGACCACCTCGGGGTGCGCCGCGGCCAGGTTGTTGGTTTCGTGCGGGTCCTCGTCGATCCGGAACAGGTAGTTGCTCACGTCGGCCGAGAGCAGCCCCTGTCGGATCTCCTGGACCAGCTTCCATTCCTCGTCGAAGGCGGTCAGATTGAACTGGCCGCGGATCGGAGTCTCGGAGGCGAAGAACAGGTACTCGTCCAAGACCGCTTTGCGGTCCTCGCGGATCGCCTCCCACAGGTTTCGGCCGTCGAGTTCGAAGCTCTCTCCCCGCTCGATCCCCGCGGCGGCCGCCAGCGTCGGGAACACGTCCATCACCGACATGACGCTCTCGAAGCGCCCTCCGGCTTCGAGTTCCGCGGGCCAGCGCATCACCGAGACCACCCGGATCCCGCCCTCGAAGGCCTCGCCCTTGCCGCCGCGAAGCGGAACGTTGTCCGCGCCGCCGGTCGCGTAGGCCGCCCCGCCGTTGTCGCTGAAGAAGAGCACCAGGGTGTCGTCGGCAATCCCCTGTTCGTCGAGCGCGTCCAGCACCCGGCCGATCGCCTGGTCCATCGCGTCGACCACCGCCGCGTACATTGGCCGCGCGCTCGACTGCAGCATCAGGCGGCGGATCTGGCGCGTCTGGTCGGTCTGCCGGCTGCGGGCGGGCTTGCGGTCGTCTTCCAGGTCGGCGTACTTCCGCTTCAGGTCCTCGGGCGCGTCCAGCGGCGTGTGCGGCGCGATGAACGGCACGTACAGAAAGAAGGGCCGCTCCGGATCGCGCTCCGAAATCCAGCGCACCGCCTCGTCGGCCAGCAGGAAGGTCTCGTAGCCCTCCGCCTCGATCGAGACCCCGTTCTGCTGGAAGTCGCGGCCTCCCTGGTTGGAGAACGGCGGGAAGTACCCGACCTCGGTGTGCAGGTGGCCGTAGAAGTGGTCGAACCCCCGCTGGTTGGGGTGATAGGTCATCTGCGCGTGGCCCAGGTGCCACTTGCCCACCATCGCCGTCTGGTAGCCGGCGGCCTGGAAACTCTGCGGCATGAAGTGTTCGTCGGGATGGATCCCGGTCGTGTGCCAGGGCGTGATCACCCCGTAGGCGACCCCCAGCCGCATCGGGTCCCGGCCGGTCATCAGCGCCGCCCGCGTCGGCGAGCAGATCGGCGTGGTGTAAAAGCGGTGCAGCTCCACGCCCTCGCGCGCCAGCCGGTCCAGCGACGGCGTCTCGATGCTCTCCTCGCCGTGGAACCCGACGTCCGCCCAGCCCAGGTCGTCTGCCAAGAAGATCACCACATTCGGCTGCCGCGCCGCAGCGGGCCA
>JAGWBS010000066.1:0-5822 GCA_021295775.1 Pseudomonadota bacterium
ACCCGGGCCGGCCCGGACGAAGCCTATGCCTTCGCGCGCGGCCGTCCGCTCGCCCTGCCGCCGTTCGACGCCGAGGGCGAAAGCGACCGGGAGCTGCGGATCGACCGGCCGCTGGACTTCGCCGCGGTGACCGACCACGCCGAGATGTTCGGCGAGATCGCGCTGTGCTCGCGGCCCGGCCAGCCGGGGTACGACCTCGAGGTGTGCCGCATCTACCGGGGCGAACAGGCGATCGCGGGCGCCGGGGCCCAGCCGAATCTGGCGCGGGTTTTCCACTTCCTGCTGGCGCGCCGCGCACCGGAGCTCTGCGGTCCCGACGGCGCCCTCTGTCGCAAGGCCGCGGCCGGACTCTGGGCGGAGATCCGCGCCGCCGCCGAACGCTGGTACGACCGCAGCGAGGCCTGCGAGTTCACCACTTTCGTGGCCTACGAGTACTCGCAGAATCGGGACGCGGCCAACCTGCACCGCAACGTGGTGTTCAAGAACGCGAACGTGCCCGAGATCGCCGTCAGTTCGGTGGAGGCGCCCGAGCCCCACCAGCTCTGGGAGGCCCTGCGCCGCGACTGCCTGGACGCGGCCACGGGCTGCGACGCGCTGGCCATCCCGCACAACTCCAACTTGAGCAACGGCCAGATGTTCTTCTCCGGCTATCCGGGCGCGGCCGATGACGCGCAGCGGCGCGAGCGCGCCGAGCTGCGCGCGCGGGTCGAGCCGCTGGCGGAGATCTTCCAGATCAAGGGCGACTCCGAGTGCCGCAACGGGCTTTTCGAAGTCATGGGCGGCCCCGACGAGGCCTGCGACTTCGAGAAGGTGCGCCCGCCGGAGGAGCCGGTCGAAGACTGCGGGACGGGCTTCGGAACCGGCGGTTTCCGGCGCGAGGGCTGCATGTCGCGGCTGAGCTTCGTGCGCTACGCGCTGCTCGAAGGGCTGCGGCAGGCGGAGACGCTGGGAGTCAATCCGCTCAAGCTCGGGTTCGTGGCGGCCACCGACACGCACCTGGCCGCGCCCGGAGCGGTGAGCGAAACGGGCTTTCCGGGCGGACTGGGTACCGGCGAGCACACCCCGGAGTTGCGCCTGAGCCGGCCGGAGCTGCTGGAGGGCGCGCCCGCCCGCTCTTTCCCGCTGCTGAACAACCCGGGTGGCCTGGCCGGCGTCTGGGCGCCCGAGAACACCCGCGAGGCGCTTTTCGACGCCATGCGGCGCCGCGAGACCTTCGGGACCAGCGGACCCCGCATCGCCCCGCGCCTCTACGCGAGTTGGAATCCCGAGCCCGACCTGTGCGACGACCCGAACCTGGTGGCCCGCGCCACGGCGGCGGGCGTGCCGATGGGCTCCGACCTGCCGCCGCGCGCGGACGGCGCGGCGGCGCCGGCGCTGGTGTTTTCCGCGCTGGGCGATCCGGCCGCCCCGCAGGCCGGTCTCGAGCGGCTGCAGATCGTCAAAGGCTGGCTCGACGACGCCGGCCGCATGCATCAGGCGATCCACGACGTGGCCTCGGGGGCAACCGCCGCCGGCGAGCCGCCGCCCGCTTGCGGCGATCCCCGGCCGCGCGGGGCCGCTTCGCTGTGCGCGGTCTGGCGCGATCCGGACTTCGACCCGTCCCGCGCGGCGGTGTACTACGGGCGCGTCCTGCAGGTGCCGAGCTGCCGCTGGAGCGCCCTGCAGTGCGCCGCGCTGCCCGAGTCGGAGCGTCCCGAAGCCTGCGGCGACGGCAGCGTCCCGGAGCGCGTCCGCGAGCGCGCCTGGACGTCGCCGATCTGGTACGCCCCCGACCCCGGCGCCTGAACCCGCCCGGCCAAGGCGGGGCTATCCCTTCCGGCGGCCTGATACACTCGGCTCGGGAAGGGAGGCGAAATGCACCCAGGTGGTCCGGATCGGCCCGGAGAGATCGCTCCCCCCGTAGTCGGGTCCGGCCCAGGGCCGCGGACCGCGCTGCGTCGCGGAGCCCCAGCGGTCCTCGCCATGTGTGCCGGCCTCGCGCTCGCCGCGTGCTCGGCGGCCGAGTCCGCGCCCGTGCCGCTGCCCGGCCCCGGGGCCCCCGAGCCGCACGTCGCCTGCCTGGACCGCGACCCGCTGGGCAATCCGTACTTCGGCGAGCTTCACGTCCACACCTCGCTCTCTTTCGACGCCTGGGCGTTCGACACCCGGGCCGGCCCGGACGAAGCCTATGCCTTCGCGCGCGGCCGTCCGCTCGCCCTGCCGAGGGCCGCAGTGACCGGGAGCTGCGCATCGACCGGCCGCTGGACTTCGCCGCGGTCACCGACCACGCCGAGCTGTATGGCGAGAGCGTGCTGTGCACGCAGCCCGGCCAGCCGGGGTACGACCTCGAGGTGTGTCGCATCTACCGGGGCGAACAGGCGATCGCGGGCGCCGGAGACCAGCAGAACGATGCGCGCATGTTCCATTTTTGGAGCTCGCGGCGCGCACCGGAACTCTGCGGTCCCGACGGCGCCGCCTGCCGCGGCGCCGCGGCCGGACTCTGGGCCGAGATCCGCGCCGCCGCCGAGCGCTGGTACGACCGCAGCGAGGCCTGCGAGTTCACCACCTTCGTCGCCTACGAGTACTCCGTGGGGGATTCGGTCAACCTGCACCGCAACGTGGTGTTCAAGAACGCCAACGTGCCCAAATTCGTGACCAGCTCCGTCGAGGCGCCCAAGGCTTACCAGCTCTGGGAGGCCCTGCGCCGCGACTGCCTGGACGCCGGCACGGGCTGCGACGTGCTGGCCATCCCGCACAACTCCAACCTGAGCAACGGCCAGATGTTCTACTCCGGCTATCCGGGCGCGACCGACGACGCACAGCGCCGGGAGCGCGCCGAGTTGCGCGCACGGGTCGAGCCGCTGGCGGAGATCTTCCAGATCAAAGGCGACTCCGAGTGCCGCAACGGCCTGTTCGAAGTGTTGGGCGGCCCCGACGAGGCCTGCAACTTCGAGAAGCTGCGCTCGCCGGAGGAGCCGGTCGAGGACTGTGGGAGCGGTTTCGGAACGGAGGGCGGTTTTCGACTCGAGGGCTGCGTGTCGCGGCTGAACTACGTGCGCTACGCACTGCTCGAAGGCCTGCGGCAGAAGGAGCTACTGGGCGTCAACCCGCTCAAACTCGGGATCGTGGCGGCCACGGACACGCATCTGGCCGCAACCGGCGCGGTCAGCGAAGCAGGCTTCCCGGGAGTCAGGGCTCAGGAGCACACCCCGGCGCAGCGCCTGAGCATGCCGGAAATGCTTGAGGGCGCAGACGCGCGCATGTGGCCGCTGCTGAACAACCCGGGCGGCCTGGCGGGAGTCTGGGCACCCGAAAATACGCGCGAAGCGCTGTTCGAGGCGATGCGGCGCCGCGAAACCTTCGGGACCAGCGGACCCCGCATCGCCCCGCGGTTGTACGCAAGCTGGCAGTTCGAAGCGGACCTATGCGACGACCCGAACCTGGTGGCCCGCGCTTCGGCGGCGGGCGTGCCGATGGGCTCCGACCTGCCGCCGCGCGCGGACGGCGCGGCGGCCCCGGCGCTGGTCTTCTCCGCACTGGGCGATCCGGCCACCCCGCGGGCCGGGCTGGAGCGGCTGCAAGTCGTCAAAGGCTGGCTGGACGACTCCGGCCGCATGCATCAGTCGGTCCACGACGTGGCGGTGGGCTCTCCGGCCGCTTCCGAGCCGCTGCCCGCTTGCGGCGATCCCCGGCCGCGCGGAGCCGCCTCGCTGTGCTCAGTGTGGCGCGATCCGGACTTCGACCCGTCCCGCGCGGCGGTGTACTACGGACGCGTGCTGCAGGTTCCGACCTGCCGCTGGAGCGAGTTGGAGTGCGCCGCGCTGCCCGAGTCGGAGCGGCCCGAAGCCTGCAGCGACGGGACCGTGCCGAGCCACATCCGCGAGCGCGCCTGGACCTCGCCGATCTGGTACGACCCCGGCTCCTGAACCGGCCGGACCTCCGCACAGACCGTGCCTCGGGAGTGCCCGGCCATCGGCTCCCAGCGTCGGCGCGCATCGATTCGGAGCCGCGGCGTCCCGGCTGGGGGCTCGCCCGCGGCCCGGCCCGTCTCGTGTACCCTGCCCTCCCGCGGCCGGCCGGCGCCGGCCGCGCAATGCAGGGAGGAGACGTGGAGCACTGGGAGGCCATCGCGCGGGAGTGCATCCGGGACCTGGTCGCGCGCTACAACGCCAACGGCGATTCCGGCCGCTTCGACCCGATGCTCGAACTGTTCGCCGAGGACGCCGAGATGGAAATCGAAGCGGGCACGTTCCGGGGCAAGGCGGAGATCCGCTCGATCTTCACCAACGCCGCCAAGCGAACCGGCCAGGGCGGTGGGGCGCGTTTCATCCGTCACTGCACCTCGACTCATCAGATCGACCTGCAGGGACCCGATCGCGCGCTCGGGCGCTGCTACTACTTCGTGCTCACCGACCAGGGCGTCGACCACTGGGGGCGCTACATCGACGAGTACCGGCAGATCGACGGCCGCTGGCTGTTCTGGCGCCGCAAGGTGACCACCGACGCGCGCGTCGAGGGCGGCTGGGGCGACCGCGGCTCGTCAGGGGACTGACGGCCCCTCCGGCACGGGTCCCCCGCCCAGGTCGGGCTCCCGGGCCGGAAAGCGCACCAGCGCGAGCAGCGTCAGCGCGACCGCCGTGGTGCCGATCAGGCCGTAGAACGCGGGTTCGTAGCCGCCGGTCCGGTCGTAGACCCAGCCGAGCAGCGGCGGCCCGATGACCATGAAGGGCATGGAGGCCAGCGCGTTGAGTCCCCCGACCTGGCCGATCACCGCCCGTCCGAAGCAGGCCGCCAGGTACAGGGCCGGCAGCGTAGTCATGCCGCCGCCGCCGAACCCGACCGCGGCCGCCGCGGCCATCAGGAAGGGCAGCTCCTGGGCCTGACTCAGCCCGGCCCAGCCCGCCGCGTGCACGCACAGCATGGAGACCACCGCGAAGCGCAGCCCCACGCGGTCGGCCAGCCAGCCGGCAACCAACTTGCCGATCAACGCCGCGCTCGACATCGACATCTGTGCCAGGGCCGCGCGTTGCAGGGACAGGCCCAGGTCCCGGCCGTGCGGAACCAGATGCAGCGCCGACGCGATCATCGCCCCCATGACCAGGCCGAAGCCGGCCCCGATCCACCAGAAGTTCGGATTGCGAAGCAGGACGCCATGAGGGACGCGCCGAGAGGGAGGTTCGGAGGTCGGGGCGCCTGATCTGCCGTCGGGGAACTGACCGATGTCCTCCGGACGCTTGACCGCGAACGCCCAGATCAGCGGAACCAGGATCGCGGCCGCGCCCAATCCCAGGACGGCCAGAGCGTCGCGCCAGCCCATGCGCCCGATCAGCCAGGCGCCCAGCGGCGGCAAGCTGAAGCCGGTCACGCTGAGACCAAGGGTCGCCAGGGCCATCGCCCGCCCGCGCAGGGCGGAAAACCAGTTCACGATCAGGACGTGCGCCGGCAGCGGGCCGTAGCGCGCCGCGCCCACCGAGACCAGCACCAGCAGCGCGGCCAACTGCCACAGTTCCGCGGCGCGCGACAGCCCCAGCAAAGCCAACGTGGCGAGCGCCAGGCCGGAGAGCATGATGGGGCGGATCCGACCGCGGTCCAGGCGCGGACCCAGCACCAGACCATAGAAGATCATGGTCAGGCTGAAGATCGACACACCCAGGGCCAGCGTGGCTCGCGACGCTCCGAACTCCGCCTCCAGCGCGGGGATCAGCACTCCGACCAGGGCCATCAGCCCTATGCCCAGCGCCTGCGTCAGGGCGGTGAGCCACACTACCCGCCAGCCAAAGAAAGGGGTGCGCACGGGAATTTCGGATGGGTCGGCCGAAGCCGCTTCGCCGGCCGTGGGGGGC
>JAGWBS010000066.1:5915-20809 GCA_021295775.1 Pseudomonadota bacterium
GCCGGGCCGCTCCGGGGCGCCCCGCAGACGAACGCGCGCAAGGAGTCGCCATGAACATCCAGCCGCTGCGGCGGTCCCTCTACGAAATCCTGGAGAACCAGCGGCAAGGCCCGGCGGCGCGGGCGGTCTCGCTGGCGGTCCCGGCGCTGATCGCGCTCAGCGTGGTCGCGATCGTGCTGGAGTCGGTGCAGCCGCTGGGGAGCGCTCTGCGTCCGCTGTTCGCCGGCTTCGAGCGCTGCGTGATCGCGGCCTTCACGCTCGAGTACCTGCTGCGCCTGTGGACGATCGTGGAGGACCCGCGCTACGCGCGGCCGTTCGCCGGCCGGCTGCGCTACGCGCTCAGCCCGCTGGCGCTGGTCGACCTGCTGGCGATCCTGCCGGCGTTCTTCCTGCCGGTGGCCGACAGCCTGCTGCTGCGGACCGTGCGCCTGCTGTTCCGGCTGCTCAAGCTGGCGCGCTACTCCGAGTCGCTGCGGCACATGGCGTCCGCCCTGCGCTCTTCGGCGCCCGAGATCGGCTTCACTATGGCGGCCGGAGCGGTCGCCCTGCTGCTCGCGTCCACGCTCATGTACTGGGCCGAGCACTACGCACAACCGGAGGTCTTCAGCAGCATCCCCGCCTCCGCCTGGTGGGCGATTTCGACCCTGACCACGGTCGGATACGGGGACGTGACCCCGGCCACCGACACGGGGCGGCTGATCGCGGGCGTGGTCGCGCTGGTCGGGGTCGCGGTGGTCGCCCTGCCGGCCGGCATCCTGGCCTCGGCCTTCAACCAGGCCACCCGCGGCGCGGCGGTCTGCCCGCACTGCGGAGAGCCCCTGCAGGGTCCGGCTCGAACGAAGCACGTCTGAGCGGAGCACGCGGGCTCGAGCGCGGTTCCCGGGCCGGGACCCGGACGCCCGGCCGGTCCGGTTGCCGCCGCGCACCCCCGCCGTCATGCTGGCCGCCCGTTCAGCTTCCGGTGGGTGAAAAGCGGTGCGTGAAATCTTCGAAGGCGTGCGGATTCTCGAACTGGCGCAGTGGATCTTCGTGCCGTCGACGTCGGCGCTGCTGGCCGACCTGGGCGCCGAGGTGGTCAAGATCGAGCACCCCGAGACGGGCGACCCGTCCCGCGGCCTGGTCACCCAGGGCCTGGGAGCGATGCGGGGCGGCGTCAACCTGGCCTGGGAGCAGAACAACCGCGGCAAGCGCAGCGTCGGGATCGACTTCAAGCAGCCCGAGGGCATGGAGCTGGTGTACCGGCTGGCCGAGCGGGCCGACGTGTTCCTGACCAGCTTCCGCCCCGGCGCGCTCGCCCGCCTGGGCCTGGACGTCGACGACCTGAGGAGGCGCAACCCGCGGCTGATCTACGCGCGCGGCCACGGGCTCGGGGTGCGCGGGGCCGAGGCCGACCGGCCCTGCTACGACATGACCGCGTTCTGGACGCGCGGCGGCATGGCGCACGTCCTGAGCCGCCCCGGCATCGACCCGCCGGTCGGCCAGCGTCCCGCCTTCGGCGACCACTCCAGCGCCATGAACCTGGCGTTCGGCATCGCCAGCGCGCTGTTCCGGCGCGAGCGCACGGGCGAGCCGTCAGTGGTCGACGTGTCGCTGCTGTCCACGGCCATGTGGATTCTGTCTTCGGACGTGGTCTACAGCGCCAACCCCGACTACGACCCTCACGTCCCGCCCGCGGCGCGCGCCAACCCGCTCACGGGCATGTTCCGCACCGCGGACGGCCGCTATCTGACGCTGGTCTTCCTGCAGCCTGACCGCTACTGGCCGCAGCTCTGCCGCCACATGGGGCTCGAGCACCTGATCGACGACCCGCGCTTCGCAGACATCGAGGCCCGCCGCCAGAACAGCGCGGAATGCGCCCGGATCCTCGAAGAGACCTTCGCTTCGCGTACGTACGAGGAGTGGCTGGAGGCGTTCGGCGGACTCGACGCGCCCTGGGCGCCGATGCAGAGCGTGCGCGAACTGCGCGACGACCCCCAGGCGCGCGCCAACCAGTACATGGCCCCGGTCGACTCCCCCGCCGGCATCCGCTACGAGCTGGTCGCCAACCCGGTCCAGTTCGACGAGACCCCGCACCAGCTCACCCCCGCCCCCGAGGTCGGCGCCGACACCGAAGCGGTGCTGCTCGAACTCGGCCTGAGCTGGGACGAGATCGCCGCCCACAAAACCGCCGGCGCCATCACCTGAAGTCCGGCATCGCCCCGCGAGCCCTCCCCGTCGGTCGACCGTTTTGCGCCCGCCGGAACTCCCCGGGTGAAGGGGTTCGAACCGAACCCTCCCGGGAGACCCGATGCGCGGCCGGCCGGCTCGATTCAGCCTCCGGAGGCGCGGGGGCGGGCGGCGGCGAGCTTTTCCAGGATGGGAAGCAGGTAGGGCTTGAAGTCTTCGGGGTTCTCGGAGGGGCCGAAGTGGCCCATGCCGGGGATCAGGTGGTACTCGCAGCCGGGGATGTTGCGCGCCAGCTCGTCGGTGCCGCCGGGCTGGGCCAGCGGGTCGTACTCGCCGGTCAGCAGGTGGACAGCCACCTTGGAGGTGTCGATCCGGCGCGCCTGCTCCGCGGTCAGGTCGTGGTCGGTGGCGTAGTAGAAGACGTCGCCGGTGAGAACCGGCGGCCCGCCCTGGCTGTACACCCAGCCGGTTTCGCGCCGGTAGGCCTCGGGGCTGGTGGGCGCGGTGTTGCCCAGCATGGCGGAGGCCTTCCAGTCGCTGCCCACGCGCGGGTGGTACCAGCTCTCGCCGGTCTTGTTGCCGCGCGCGGCCGGCGTCGCCAGTCCGGCGTTGATCCCGATCACGGCCGCGAACTCGTCCGGGTGGTAGAGCGCCAGGTCGGGCGCCAGGTGGCCGCCGATCGAGCAGCCCATGTAGACCGGGTCGTCGAGCTCGAGCGCGTGCGCGATTCCGACCACGGTCTTCATCAGGAAGTCGCGGGTCAGGAGATACTCCGACTCCCACCAGCGCACGCCCGTCGGCGGGACCGACTTGCCGTGGTACGGCAGGTCGTAGGCCAGCATGCGGCACAGGCGGCGGTAGTCCGGATCCTCCAGCACGTGGCGCCACTGGCGCCCGTCGGCGCCGGCGGTGTGCTGCAGCAGCAGCGGGACCGGACCGTCGCCGGACTCTTCGAAGTAGACGCGGTACTCGACGCCGTCGACCGGCAGATACAGGTAGCGCCCCACGGCGCTGTCGAACTTGCGCCGCGCGTCGGGCACCGGGCGGGCGGGGGCCGGGCCGCTGCGCGCCTGGCGCAGCACGGCGACGAAGTCCTGGAGCGCGCCATAGTACGGCCCGACCGCGTCCACGACATCGCCCGAGACGCGGAAGCCGACGGCCGCGCCGCCGAAGAACAGGTCGTCGTACGGCGGCGGCGGAACGGCCTGCAAGAGCTTTTCCCAGGACTCGGCGGCCCCCGAGATGCGTATGTCGCAGTCCCCCGAAACACTTGCGACGCGCGCGAACTCCTCGACTTGGCCGTCCCGGATCCGCAGTTCGTAGCTTTCCGCTCCCAGTTCGAAGCCGATCCGCGCGTTCCAGTAGCGCGCGTCGAGCCGGAACGCGGGGTCGGCGTTGGTGCGCTCGCGGATCGCCGCCGCGTCGAAGTCGAACATCTCAACCCTCCTCAGGTCGCCTCGGCCAACCCGCCGCTCAGATCCTCCATCCACTCGTCGAGCTGCGGCATGTGCGGATGGATTCGGGCGATCCGCTCGAGCGCGTCGAGCGCGTCGAATACCTGGCCCTGCTCCTGGCGGATCATCGCCAGCCCCGACAGCGCGCCGAAGTGGCGGGGCTCGAGCGCCAGCGTGCGCTCGATGTCGCGCACCGAGGCCTCGTGTTCCCCCAGCAGCCAGTAAAGGGTGGCGCGCTTGTTCCAGCCCTCCGCGAAGCCCGGGGCGGCGCGCACGATCGAGTCGAACGCCTCGAGCGCCTCGGAGTGGTTCCCGCTGCCCATCGCCTCGATGCCGCGGTTCATCCAGGCGTCGATCCGGGCATCGCCGGAGCGCGTCCAGCGCTGCCAGATCTCCACTTCCGCGCGGGCCGCCTCGCGGGGCCCCGCGTTGCGGAGCCTGTCGAAAAGCCGGTCGAGCTCGGCCGACGCGCCCACGCCACGATGCTAACAGCTCGCGCTCGCGGACGAGAGTTCCAACCGAAATCCGCCGCCGCCGGGGACCCGGGACGCAAGAGCGCTCGTGCTAGCCTCCGCGCATGACCCGCCCGCCCGCTCCGCACGAGATCGGCCTGCTCGAAGGGATCGCCACCACGCGCGCCATCCGGCGCTTCACCGACGAGCCGGTTTCGGACGCGGACCTGGCCGCCGTGTTCTTCGCGGCGACCCGGGCGCCGTCGGGCTCGAACCGGCAGCCCTGGCGCTTCATCGCCCTGCGCAACGACGAGACCTCGCGGCGCGCCAAGCGCCTGCTCGGGGAGACCGCGCGCCGGATGTGGGCGCTCAAGCGCCGCGGCGACCGCTACGACGAGGGCTCGGGCCGGCGCCCCGACTCGCCCAAGGCACGCATGGCGCGCAGCATGCAGCGCTTCGCGGAGAACTTCGAGAGCGCGCCGGTGATCGTGCTGGTCTGCTTCCTGCGCTACCGCGAGGAGTCGCACTTCGAGGGCGCCTCGATCTTTCCCTGCTGCCAGAACCTGCTGCTGGCGGCGCGAGCCCGCGGACTCGGCGGCGTGCTGACGGGCTTTCAGGCGGGCGCCGAGGCGGAGCTGCGCGAATTGCTGGGCATCCCCGACGAAGTCGTGCTCTCGGCCGCGATCCCGCTGGGGCATCCCGAGGGCGGGCACGGACCCGTGCGCCGCCGGCCGCTGCGGGAGTTCGTGTACCAGGGGCGCTGGGGCGAAACGCCGGACTGGGCGGTCGATCCGCCCGGTACGCGCCACGCCAAGGCGGGTCCCCCGGGGCATCGCACCTTCCTGGACCAGGGCGCGGGGGACGGGGCGTGAGCGCGGCGCTGGACGATTTCGGCGGGCTGCTCGACTGGCCGCAGCTCCAGGAGTGGATCCTGGCGGCGGACCTGCCGGGCAGCGGCCCGGTGACGTCGGTGGAGCGGCTGCAGGGAGGAAGCCAGAACAACCTTTTCCTGCTGCGGCGCGGCCCGGAGCGGATGGTGCTGCGCCGGCCTCCGGTGCACCCGCGGCCCAACAGCGACCGGACCATGCTGCGCGAGGCCCGGGTTCTGGCCGCCCTCGCCGGCTCCGAGGTCCCGCACCCCGGCTTCTACGCGGCCTGCGCGGACACGCAGGTGATCGGCGTCTGCTTCTACGTGATGGAGGCCATCGACGGCTTCACGCCGATGGGCGCGCTGCCCGACCGCTACGGCTCGGATCCCGAATGGCGGCGCGAGCTGGGCCTGGCCATGGTCGACGGCGCCGCGGCGCTGGCGGCGGTCCAGCCCGACGCCGTCGGGCTGGGAGACTTCGGCAAGCGCGAGAACTGGATCGATCGCCAGGTCGGGCGCTGGCGCAGTCAGCTCGAGGGCTACCGCGAAATGCCCGGCTACGACGGTCCCGACCTGCCCGAGGTGGACCGCGTGGGCGAGTGGATCGAGGCGCACCGGCCCGGCGACTTCCGGCTCGGGGTGATCCACGGCGACTACCAGCACGCCAACGTGATGGCCAACCGCGACCAGCCCGCCCTGGCGGCGATCGTGGACTGGGAGCTGTCGACGCTGGGCGACCCGCGCCTGGATCTGGCCTGGCTGCTGACGGCCTGGTACGAGCCCGGCGACCCGCCCGGACGCGGCTCGTACGCGCAGCCGGAAGCGGGCTTTCCGAGCCGCGCGGAGCTGGTGGAGCGCTACGCGCAGCGCACCGGCGCCAACCTGGACGAAATGTCCTGGTGGTTCACGCTCGCCTGCTACAAGCTGGGCATCCTGTTGGAAGGAACACACGCCCGCGCCTGCGCGGGCAAGGCCCCAAAGGAGATCGGCGACACCCTGCACCGCACGGCCGTCTGGCTGTTTGCGAAGGCCGCCCAACTCGTCGACCAGGCGAGCGGCTGAGGTGTCGCCCGGGATGAAACGCTGATGACTCTTCCCCACCCGGACTCGTTCGACCTGCTGTCCCCCGAGGTCGTCCAGGACCCGTATCCGTTCTTCGCCAGCCTGCGGGAGCACGCGCCGGTCTACCGCGTGCCCCACACGCAGGTCCGTCTGGTCTCCACCTGGGACCTGATCGACGAGGCGCTGGCACGGCCCGAGGACTTCTCCAACCACCTGACGGGCGTGCTGATGCGCGGCCAGGACGGTCGCCCCGAGCTGTTCGACATGAGTCCGCTGGGCGCGGCGATCCAGGCCATCGCCACCGCCGACGACCCGGAGCACGCCGTGCACCGCCGCCTGGTCCAGCCGCTCCTCAGCCTGCGGCGAGTTACCGAGCTGGAGCCGCTGGTGCGCGGCTGGGCGCGGGAGGCGATCGAGCCGCTGACGGCGGACGGGGGCGGAGACTGGGTCGAGGCCGCGGCCGATCCGCTGCCGGTGCGCGCCATGGCCCGCTTGATCGGCTTCCCCGACGAGGACCGCATGCAGCTCATCGCCTGGTCGATGGGCGGCGGGGCGATCCTGGCGGGCACCGGGCGCCTGGAAGAGCTGGCCGTTCACCGCGGGCTGAACGACGAACTGAACGTCTACGTTGCCGGCTACCTGAAGCGGGAGCTGAAGGCGCAGAGCGGGGATCCCGAGACGCAGATCCTGGCCGCCATCGTCCGCGGCGTCCACGCCGGGCTGATCGACACGGCCTACGCCCTGGGCATCCTGGTGACCCTGATCGGCGCCGGGGGCGAATCCACGGCCAGCCTGGTCGGCAGCTCGGTGAGGCTGCTGGCGCAGCGCGGCGACCTGCAGGACGATCTGCGCGCCCGGCCGCAGCGCATCCCGGCGTTCGTCGAAGAGGTCATGCGCCTGGAGACCGCTTTCAAGGGGCACTACCGGGTGGTCCGCCACGACACCGAGCTGGGAGGCTGCGAACTGCCCGGGGAGTCGCGACTGATGCTGATGTGGGCCTCGGCCAACCGCGACGCGTCGGAGTTTGAGAACCCCGACGAGATCGACTTGGACCGCCCGGTTCCGCGCCACCACCTGGGCTTCGGCCGCGGCACGCACTTCTGTGTCGGGGCGCCGCTCGCGCGGATGGAAGCGTGGGTCGTGCTGGAGGAACTGCTGGAGCGCACCCGCCGCTTCGAAATCGACCCGGACCGTCCCCCGGCGCACGTGTCGAGCATCTTCATCCGCCGCCTCGACCACCTGCAGCTGCGGGTCGAGGCGGTCTAGCCGGACTCTTCGGCCGCCAGGATTTCGCGGATCCGTTCGCGGAGCTTGAACTTCTGGATCTTGCCGCTGGCGGTCAGCGGCAGCTCGGGGACGATCTCCAGGCGCTCGGGCCACTTCTGCTTGGCCAGGCCCTCCTGGCCCAGGAAAACGGTGAGCTGCGGCAGCGTGGGGGCGTCCGCGGCGGCGGGCACCACGAAGGCGCAGCCTTTTTCGCCCATGACCGGATCGGGCATGGCCACGATCGCGACCTCTCCCACCGCGGGGTGGCGGTAGAGCGCGTCCTCGACCTGCTTGGCGCTGACGTTCTCGCCGCCGCGGATGATGATGTCCTTCTTGCGCCCCCGGATGACGACTTCGCCGTCGGGCCCGATCTCGCCCAGGTCGCCGGAGTGGAAGAAGCCGTCGCCGGTGAACGATTCGGCGTTCAGCTCGGAGTCGAGGTAGCCCACGAACATCTGCGGCGCGCGCAGCAGCAGTTCTCCCACCCCGCCGGACGCGCCCTCCAGCCGCGCCTCCGCCCCGGGGACCGGCACGCCGTCGGTCTCGGCGCAGATGCGCTCGTCGAGTCCGGGGCCGCCCGTGCAGTAGACGGGCACCTCGGACGATCCGTAGGCGCGCATCGCCCACAGCCCCAGCTCCCGACGGGCGCGCTTGATCAGGTCCGGCGGGACGTCGGCGCCCCCGCAGCAGTAAACCGCCAGGGAGGACTGACTCCCGCCCGCGGTGGCGTACGCGTCCAGGAGCCCCTGCAGGAACGGCGTGGCGCCGACCGAGAAGCGGCTCTTCTCGGTCTCGATGAGTTGGCGCGCCCGCTCCGGGTCCCAGACGTCCATCAGTACGCAGGGCGCGCCCAGCAGCGACGGCACCAGCACGGCGAAGAAATAGCCGGTGATGTGGCCGACGGGCGACGGCATGAATGTCCCGTCCTCCGCGCTCAGCCCCCATCCCTCGGCCATGGTGCGGAGGATGAAGTCGATCGTCTGATGGGTGTGCAGCACGCCCTTGGGGTCGGCCGTCGTCCCCGAGGTGTAGAACAGCAGGGCGATGTCCCCCGGGGAGGCGGGATTCTCGAGCGGGCCGCCGCTGCGGCCGGAGGCGTCGAACTCGACGAAGCCGTCCGGCAGGCTCTCCTCGGGACGGACCACCAGGAACGCCGGCGGGTCGTCCATTTCGGCCGCCAGCCGCGCGAACATCTCGACGTAGTCGAAGCCGCGGAAGCGGTGAGGAGTCACCACGGCCCGCGAACCGGCCTGGCGCAGGATGAAGCGCATCTCGGCGTCGCGGTAGATCGGCACCACCGGATTGGTCACGCCGCCCAGCTTGAGCACGGCCTGCATGCTCACCACGGCTTCCCACCAGTTGGGCAGGATCACGGTCACCACGTCGTGGGGCCCGGCCCCGTGCGCGCGCAGTTGCCGGGCGCTCGCCGAGGCGGCCGCGTCGATCTCGCTCCAGCTGAAGCGGAACTGCTCGTCGACCAGGCAGAGCTCGTCCGGACGTGCCGCGGCCGAGTCGGCCAGATAGGAGCCGAGCAGCGCGTCGCGATAGTGCCCCGCGGCGACGTAGTCCTCGGGCAGGGAGCGGGTCGGTCGAATCATCCCGGGTCCTTCCGCGCGGCTCCCCGGAAAGCGTCCGGGCGGGGCCGCAGGGCGAGCGGCCGCCTCAGTCGCCGGCGAACTCCGCGGCGCCGGCCTCGAATCCGACCTTGCGGTGGGTGCTGTCACAGAAGGGCTTGGTCGACGACTGTCCGCAGCGGCACAGGAAGAGCGGGCCTTTCTGCGTCTGGGTCTCTCCGTCGACACTGACGGAAACCGACTCGTCCGTGTCGAGGACGATCGGACCGTTCGCGATGATCGTGAGCTTCATCTCCCCTCCCGCCGCGACGGCGGCGTCAGCGCAAGCTTCCGGGGAATCGCCCGCGAGCGCAAGCCGCGGGAACCGGAACGGGGCAGCGCGGGAATCAGGCTTCCGAGAGACGCCAGGCGTCGATTCCGCGCGGGGCGAGGCCGCTGCGGACCAGCTCCGATCCCAGTTCCCGGCGCAGCTCCCGGTGCCTGCCCCAGAGCGCGTCCAGGGTGTGGATTCGTCGCGAGTAGAGGTGGTGGTCGTGCTCGTGCGTGAATCCGATGGCGCCGAAGCACTGCAGGGCGCGTTGAGCCACGGCCAGGCCCGCGCGCCCGGCGAACGCCTTGGCGGCGCGGGCGATGTCGTCCCCGTCGCCGCCGCTCCACTCCTCCAGCGCGGCCTCGCACAGATCCGCCAGGGCGGAGACCTCGACCTGAGCCTCGGCGAGCAGGTGCTGAATCGCCTGGAACTGCCCGATCGGCTGGCCGAACTGCTCGCGCTCGCCGGTGTGGGCGATGGCCCGCTCCAGCAGCGCGCGCGAGGCTCCCAGGATCTCGTACGCGGCCGCGACGCGCGCCAGAGCGACGGCCCGGGCGTGCGCCCGGGCGTCGATCTCGACCGGTCGGACTTCGCCCTGCGCGGACACCCTCACCACCAGCTCGGCGTCGAGCGCCTTCGACGCCTGAATCTCCAGCCCCTCCGCCGGCACCACGGCGAACGAGCCCGGTCCGGTCTCGAGCGCCAGCCAGCGCGTGCCGTCGTCCAGACCGCAGACGAGCCACTCGCCTGCGCCTTCCGCGGGCAGGGCCAGCGCCAGCTCGGACGGCTCGGCGCCCAGCGCCTCGGCGACGGCCGAGTGGGCCACGCCCGCCAGCGCGGGGCCCGTCGCCAGCCGGCGGCCCTGTCCCTCGAACCAGGCCGCGAACGCGGCGCGGCCGAACGCGTCGTCGGGCGAGGCCGCGAAAGACCACCAGTCCAGGCCGTCGAGCGCCTCGCGCGTGTCCTCGCTCTTTTCCAGCGCCTCGGCGACGGTCGCGCGCACGGCCTGCAGCTCCTCGGCGTCTTCGCCGCCCGTGCCGGGGGCGGAGCCGCGCGTGAGCAGCAGCTTGGCGATCACGTTGAGCTGGATCTGGCGCGAGCCGCCGTAGACGCCGGCCGCGCGCGAGTAGAGATAGCGTTCGTGCCAGGAGTGCACGTCCGGGCATGTGCCCAGGTCGAAGCCGCTCGAGAGCACGCTCCGGACGACGTCGTAGAGATGCTGCTCGGTGTCCACGAGCAGCACCTTGGAGACCGACGACTCCGGCCCGGGCGCCTCGCCGCGCGCCAGGATCTCCATCACGCGTCGCGAGACGCAGCGCAGAGCCATCAGGCGCAGCAGGCTCTCGCCGAGTTCGCCGGCGTGGTCTGCGGCGCCCGGCGCCCGCGCGATCTTCTCGATCTGCGGCAGCGTCTCGCTGCAGCGCAGCCAGGCGAAGCTGCCGCGCTCGCCGGCCAGGATGTGCATGGCCACGGCCCAGCCCTGCCCCTCCTCGCCCACGCGCTGGGTGTCGGGCACGAAGACCCCGTCCAGGAAGACCTCGGCCAACTCGTCCGTGCCGTTCGACTGGCGGATCGGGCCGACCTGCAGACCCGGCGCGTCGGTGGCGACCACGAAGGCCGTCAGGCCGCGGTGGCGTTCCTCGGTCGTGCCGGTGCGCGCCAGCAGCAGCAAGTGCGTGGCCCACTTGGCCCAGCTCGTCCAGATCTTGTGGCCGTCGAGCCGGTAGCCGCCCTCGACCCGCTCCGCGCGGGTGCGCAGCGAGGCCAGGTCGGAGCCGGCTGTCGGCTCGGAGAAGCCCTGACACCACACGACGTCGCCGCGCAGGGTGGGCAGGAAGACGTCGGACAGAAGCTCCGGCCCGGCGAAGCGCTCGAGCGCCGGAGGCAGGACCTCCAGATGCTCGAAGACGTTCCGCGGCGGGAGGCCGTTGCGCGCGAGCACGTCGATCACGACGGCGCGGTGCAGGACGTTCCCGCCCAGGCCACCGCAGCGCTCGGGCCATCCGTAGCGCGCCCAGGAGGCGTCGAACAGCTCCCGCTGGAGCTCGCGCAGGCTCTCCAGGCGCTTCTCGTAGTCCTCGGGGACCTGCTTGTACGGAGCCAGCCGCTCGGCGTTCCGGTCGATCCACTCCTGGAACGCCGCGGAGAGCTTGGAGAGCGGGGGATCGGGTCCGATCATTTTGCTTCCCTCGTCGCTGCGCTGGAGAGCCTCTTGGACGGCCCTTCCGCGCCGCGCGCCAGCTTCGCACACCGGGTTCGAAACGTGCAGGTCCGGCGGCTCGCTTGGCTAGCGGGGACGAACGGGCTCAGCCAGGACTTCGGGAGCGAAATCGAACAGCCGCGCGGCCGTGCCGCCGACCATCGGGGCGATCGCCTCGGGATCGAGGCCGCCGAAGAGCCGGCGGACGGTGGAGCGGGAGTTCGGGTAGGTGCCCTCGCCGTGGGGAAAGTCCGAGCCCCACATCAGCGGCTCCACCCCGGTGTGCTCGATGTTGCTCACCGCCACCGGGTCGACCTGGAAGGTGCCGTGCAGCTGGCGGGCGATGTAGAAGCCCGGCTTCTCCTCCAGTACCGGGCGCACCCAGCCTTCGTACTGCCGGAAGGCGTCGTAGTAGTGGTCGAGCGTGACCATCGCCCAGGAGATCCAGGCCGCGTTGGTCTCCACGAAAACGAAGTGGAGGCCGGGATGCTCGGCCAGCACGCCCGAGGTCGCCAACAGGCCCGCGGTGCGCGGCGCCATGGACTGGGTGGCCAGCAGGTTGGCGACCGCCGCGCCGCGGCTGCGGTAGAAGAGCATGTCGTGGCCCGTGCCCTGGTGCATCACCACGGGCAGTCCGGAGTCCTCGATCGCCGACCACAGCGGTTCCCACTCGCGCAGGTTGTAGTCCGGCGTGCCGACCAGGGGCAGCATGGCGGCGGCCAGTCCAAGGCCGCGGATGCGCTCGAGTTCCTCGAGCGCGTCGGGAATCCGCCAGGTCGGTATCAGCCCCGCGCAGCGGAAGCGGGGCGAGCGCGATTCCAGGATGTCGTGGATCCAGTCGTTGTAGATCCGGCAGCAGGCGCGGCCGACGTCGGGGTCGGTGAGATTCCAGACGTACAGCGAGCGGGAAGGGTAGATGCACTCCCCTTGGATGCCGTCCTCGATCAGCACCTCGAAACGTCCCTCGGGGTCGTTCGTCCGCCCCCGGGCGATCTCTTCGAAGCGCGCGTCCGAGCCGCGCACGGCGCCGATGCGCTTGCCGAATTCCGCGGCGATCTCGGTCCGGGGCCGCAGCTCGGGGCAGAGCGCGGCGTGCATGGAGGCGGGCAGGTTGTCCACGAAGAACGCGTCGGGCTCCTCGACGTGACTGTCCGCCGAGATCAGCGGCAGGCGGTCGATATCGCTGGCGTTCGCCGGCTCGCCCATGCATCTCCCCGCGCGATATTCGCTGCGAACTCCCGGAACCGGATTCCAGCGGCCCGGAGGCCGGGAACCGCCGCGCCCGAATACTACCCTACGCCCCCCGCCGGTCCGCGTTGCGGACGGCGGCCTCGAGCATGGCGCCGGTCTGCTCGCGCGTGTTGACGCGCGGGTAGGGCTCGTCGGGCACCGGCCGGCCGAGGAACGCGCACAGCGGCTCCCAGCCCTGCGAGGCCTCGAACACCAGCAGCCGTCCGGGGGCGACGGCCTCCTGCACCTCCTGGTTGTGGCGCCGGAACACGTCGATCGCGTGGGCGCGGTCTTCGAAGCGCCCGCCGAATGTCTGCTCTAGCACCAGCTTGCGCACCATGTCCAGGTGGTCGGACGCGATGCCGCTCACCTCCCCTTTCATCACCCGATAGATCGTCTGGCGCACGCTGTCGTACCAGTCCTCGGGATCGCGCAGCGAGAGCAGCACCCTGGACTCGGGATAGCGCTCGGCCAGCTCCCGCCAGAAGCGGCAGGCCGGCCAGTCGACCGCCGCGGCGTAGCCGGCGAAGAGCGCGTCCCAGTCGACCGGCTCGCCGTCCGCCGCCCGGCTCCACAGCGAGACGTGGTCGGGGTTCCGCCTCACTTCCAGCATGTGGTAGCAGGGACCGACGCCCAGGGTCTCCAGGGCGAGCTTGAGCGACAGCGTGCCGGTCCGTCCGAAGCCCGCGCCCACCAACCTCAACCCCAAGCCGCCTCCGCCGACCAAGCGTCTTCGAGAAGCGGCGCCGTCAGCGCAGGTCGCGGGGCGCTTCGCGGGTCCAGAAGCGCTCCCAGCTCGGCCAGGCGTCGGGCAGCAGCCCCGTGGTCAGCGCCTCGTCGCCGTCGCCGACCCCCGCTCCGTGCGAGGGGTGCTCCAGGGAGTCGACGATGAACCAGCGGTTGAAGCGGCGGCGCACGAAGTACCACAGCCCGTCGCGGCGCTCATAGCGGTCCCAGTACTGCAGATAGCCGTAGTCCCAGCCCTCCGAGCGCTCGAGCTCGTCGCGGCAGTAGACCACTCCGCTGGCGTGGTCCGCGTCCTCGAAGTCGATCACATGGTTGCCTACGAAGTGGACGCTGGTGCGGAACTCGCTCAGCGTCTCCACGAACCAGGCCCGCAGCGCGTCCCGGCCCTTGGCGTCGCGGCCGACCTGCACGTCGGGCGGGAAGAGTTCGACCATGTCGTCCATGTTGCGCGTGTCGAGCGCCAGCGCGTAACGGTGCGCCAGTTGCCGGATCTGATCCAGCGACTCGACGTGGTCGACCTTCTCCTCCAAGGTCCGCGGTCTCCAAGCGTTCTCGCGCCCCATCTCTAGCCCTCCCGGTCGATCGGAAGCTCCCATCATGCCCGCTCGACGCGCGAAGGGGTGCCCCGGACTCGGAGCGCCGGTCCCCGCGCTTGCGTAGAATCGAAACGCGAGGCAAGAGCCCCGAGGAGACGCAGGCCGCGCCCATGGCGAGCGACGCAGCGCTGATCGAACGCATCCGTCCGATCCTCTCGGAGCGGAAGGGACTCTCCGAGCGCCGGATGTTCGGCGGGGCCTGCTTCACGCTCCACGGAAACATGTGCGTCGGAACCTGGAGGGGATCGCTGCTGGTGCGCCTGGGCAGGCCGAACCACGAAGCGGCCCTGGCGGAACCGCACGTCCGGCCGGCCGACATGAACGGCCGGGCGATGCGGGGCTGGGCGCTGGTCGACCCCGCCGGCATCGACTCCGAGCCGGCGCTCAAGGCGTGGGTCGAGCGGGCCGCCGATTTCGCCGAGACCCTTCCGGCCAAGTGACCTTGGATTGACCGCGGGCCGGAGCGCCGCCTGCGCCTCGGCCGCAGCGCGGGAGAACGGCAAAGTGTCCCGGTAGACTTTTCCGGGACGCGGGAAGCGCGGGAGGAGAGCGAGGATGGGGCGCTGTGCGATCGTGGTGGGGGCGAGGGCCCGGCAGGGCATCGGCGGGGCGCTGTGCCGCCGCTTCGCGCGCGAGGGACTGCACGTGGCGGTCGTGGGCCGCACGCTGGAGCGCCTGGAGGAGCTGGTCGAAGAGGTTCGGGCCCAGGGCGGCCAGGCCAGCTCGGTGGTCGCGGACGCGACCCGGGCCGAAGACGTGGAACGCGTCTTCGACGAAACCCGGCGGATCGCGGGCACGCCCGAACTGGTGGTCTACAACGCGGGCGCAAACGATCCGCGCCCGCTGCTGGAGATGGACAATTCCTACTTCGAGCGGATGTGGCGGCTGGGCTGTTTCGGCGGCTTCCTGGTCGGCCGCGAGGCCGCGCGCCGCATGCTCCCGGGCGGGGGAACGCTGATCTTCACCGGC
>JAGWBS010000067.1:0-2757 GCA_021295775.1 Pseudomonadota bacterium
CGCGGACCAGCATTGTCATTTCACGTCTGCCTCCGCATGCCCGCCCCACATTTTTTAAAACCTGACGGACGTAACCGCTAGAACGCACAACCAATGCTCTAGGGCTCAGGTTGCTAACTGGCTCTATACGATCGGATCTGTAATGGATCGAAACGGCGCGATTCTCGCAGTGCGAGGCTCAAGACTGAACTGATGGGAGTCTGCTGGACCACCGGGACGTCTGGGCTCTGAGGCGGGGCATTGAAACTGCCATTGATCTCAGTAGAGCGGGGACCAGCGGCTGGTGCGGAGCAGGCGGCTTTCCCACTGGTCGCGGTAGTGCAGGGCGCGGGCCATGTAGGAGTCGGGGGCCTTGTGCTCGGGCGGGACTTCGTGGGTGAGCAGGTGGAGCAGGCCCTTGGGCTCGACGATCTTCTGCCACAGGACGGCTTCGCGCCGCCGGTGCGTGCCGTGGGCGATCTGGAAGCAGGCCTGGATGTCCAGCAGCGCCCGGCCCGGCTCCTGGCGGCGCATCCACCGGTAGTAGTCGACGTCCCAGAAGCGGATGTACTCGTCGAGCGGGGCGTGCGGCCAGCCGGTGTCTTCCATGAAGAGCGTCGGTTCGTGCTCGCGGCCGTCGGTGGGGACGCTGGAGAGGTCGACCTCCTGCAGCGGAGACCAGTAGACGGGCAGGAGCAGCTTGCCGGTCACATCGTGGCGCAGCTCGTCGAGTTCGGCCGCGGGCGCCTGCAGGTCGCCGCTCTGGACGCGCCTCGCCAGCCGTTCCCAGGCCGCGCCGTCGACGAGCGCGGTCAGCGTCACGACCTGATAGGAGGCGCCGCTGCCGTGCGCGTGGTGGGTGTACCAGAGCAGGCGGGCGTCGTCGCCGGCGGCCAGCGTCTTCATCCAGCCGTCGCGGATCGCGCTTTCGAAGTCCTCTTCGCAGTTGCCCTTGACGCGGTGCGTTTCGTGCAGGAAGAGCATGCGGTTTCCGTTCAGGCGGGGTCGGGGGGACCGGCCTGGATGAACTCGACCAGCACGCCGTTGGGGTCGGTCACGTAAAAGCTGCGGTAGGCGGTTTCGGCGATCGTCACCAGCGGCGAGGTCTTGTGGCGCCCGTCGGCGCGGATGCGCTCGTAGCGCCCCTCCAGGTCCTCGACGTCGATGCACAGGTGCGGGTTGCCGACGTGGCGGTGGAGCAGCGAGAGCCGCTCTCCCGCGGCTGCGACGTACTCCACCAGCTGCAGGCGCAGGCCGGCCAACTCCAGGTGGGCCACGCGCAGATCGGCGCCCTGGTTCTCGGTGAGCAGGTCGAACCACTCGCCCGAGATCTCCTGGACGGGCCCGATTTCCTTCATGCCCACCAGGTCCCGGTAGAAGCCCAGGGACTCCTCCAGGTCCGCCACCGTCAGGCCCACGTGGTTGAGACTCGGCATCCCGCACTCCTCCACTCGGGTCGCGGCGCCCCGGCGCGTTCCGGAAGCGCCGGCCCGGCCGCCGCGCCGGAGTAGAATCGCACGGCGCGGAGGGAGGCGTCATGCTCGGGGGCCGCTCGGACCGAACCCGCTCCACGGCCGGGGGTCGGCTGGGCCGCGGGAGGAAACCCGGCCGTTCCGGCGCGGAGGGAGCCGGAACCGGCCGTTCCCGAAATCCTGGGCGAAGAGCGGATCTTCGAATCGCGGGAACTCCCGTGACCGGCTCCGGTTTGAATCCGGCACTGCTCGGCTGCGTATAAATAGGCATGCGTGGTCTCCGGCGGTTGGCGGTCTGCGGAGTCGCCCTGGTCATCGGGGTCGCTTCCGCGGCCGGGGCCGACGAATCCCGCCTGATCGATCCGCCCGGCGCGCGCGAACTCACCCCGGCGGAACTTCGCGCCCGGCCGGCGCCCTTTCCGGCGCCCGTGGGGGAGCGGCTCCGCTACGCCGTGTCCTACTGGGGCCTGCCCCTGGGAACGGCCGAGATCGAAGTGCTGCGCTACCTCGAGCTCGAGGGACGCCGCTTCGCCCACATCGGGGCGCGGGCCGAGACCTACCCGGCCTTCGCCTGGATCTACCGGGTCCGCGACCGGGCCGAGGCGCTGATCGATCTCGACCGGGTCCGCACCCGGATCAGCCGGACCCGGATGGAGCACCGCCGGCGTCGGATCTACGAAGAGATCGCTTTCGACTGGGAGACCCACTTCGTGAAGGTCCTGCGCGAGAGGCGCCACAGCGGGAGCGGGCGGGAGGTAGCGTTCGACTTCGGCCCCTTCGCCCACGACCCCCTCGATCTCGTCTACAGCCTCCGCCGCGATCCGGAACTGGGCGCGGGGACGGTGGAACTTCCGGTCTATGCTTCGCGCAAGATCCAGGGACTGCGTCTGGTGCCGGCGGGGCGGGAACTCGTGCGGACGCGAGCCACGCAGCGCATCCCGGCATTGAGGCTGCACCCCGAGGTGCGAATCGACGGCCAGCCGCGAGACGACCGCGGGCGGGGAGTTCTCTGGATCGCGGCCGAAGGCCAGCGGATCCCCTTGCGTCTGGCGGGCTGGTTCCGCGGCAGCGACGACTTCAGGATCGGCGGTGTCCGCGCCGAGCTGGTGGAATACGTCCCGGCGGCTCCGGGTTGGGAAGCGGTCGGAGGCGCCGGGCCGGCGCCGTCCGCGGCTGCCCGGCGGGGGGCGCCCTCCGCCGTCGAGGGCCGCCCGGTCTGGGACGTGCCCGAGGAGATCGCCCGGCTCCGACATTCCCGCGGCATCGTCGAGCGCGACGAGCGCTTTCGAGTCGCCGCCGGACGCGA
>JAGWBS010000067.1:2887-17911 GCA_021295775.1 Pseudomonadota bacterium
TCGGTCGCCCGAAGGCCGGCCCGGACCCGACTCCGGGTAGAATCGCCGCCGCGGGAGGATGCGCATGCAGGGCGGTGTGTCGCGCTACAGCTGGTACGCGCTGGGCCTGCTGGTGATGGTGTACGTGGTCAACTTCGTCGACCGGCAGATCCTGTCGATCCTGGCGGACGAGATCAAACTCGACCTGGGCATCAGCGACGCAGACCTGGGATTCCTCTACGGCACGGCGTTCGCCGTGTTCTACGCGGTCTTCGGCATCCCGCTGGCGCGGCTGGCGGACATCTGGGTGCGCAAGAACGTGATCGCCCTGGGGCTGGCCGTGTGGAGCGCGATGACGGCGCTCTCGGGGACGGCCGGCAATCTGCTCCAGCTCGGCGCCTACCGCATCGGCGTGGGCGTCGGCGAGTCGAGCGCCACGCCCGCGGCCTATTCGATGCTGAGCGACTACTTCCCCGAGAAGCTGCGCGCGACGGTGTTCTCGATCTACATCGGCGGGGTGTACGTCGGCCAGGGTCTGGGACTGTTCCTGGGCGGCTTCATCGTCGACCAGTGGAACGTCGGCTTCGACGGCGGCGTCGGCTGGTTCGGCCTGAAGGGCTGGCAGGCGGCGTTCTTCGCGGTCGGCCTGCCGGGTCTGGCGCTGGCGGCCTGGGTGGCCACGCTGCGCGAGCCCAGGCGCGGACAGCAGGACGGGATCCAGGGGCCGGCCACGTCCGTGCACCCCTGGCGCGAGCTGGGCCGCGAGCTGGCCACGGTCCTCCCGCCGTTCACGCTGTTCAGCCTGCTGGGCGGCGGCGTGCGCGCCCGCGGGCTGGCGCTGCACGCCGCGGGAACGCTGGCGATCGCCGCGCTCGCGTGGGGTCTGATCGCCTGGCTGGGCGAAGCCAAGCAGTGGCTGGCGCTGGGCGTCGGCCTGTACGCGGCCTTCGCCTGGTCCCAGGGCCTGGCGCTGCGCGACCCGCCGACCTTCGCGCTGCTCTTCCGCAGCCGGGCGATGCGCTTCGCGTTGCTGAGCGTGTCGATGGCCAGCTTCGTGACCTACGTCTTCATGTTCTGGACCGCGCCGTACCTGCTGCGCGCGTTCGCCGTCAAAGCGACCACCGTCGGCCAGTACATGCTGATCGCGAACATCCTCGGCGGCCTGACGGGCGCGATCTCCGGCGGGATGATCTCCGACCGCTGGAAGCGCAAGACCGCCAACGGCCGCATGTACACCGTCCTGTTGAGCGCGGCCCTGTGCGCGCCGGTCGGACTGGCCCTGCTCAATGCCGGTTCGCTGGGCTCGGCGCTGGCCATGGCGATCCTGTTCAACTTCGTCTCTACGCTCTGGAACGGCTCGGCGACGGCGATCGTGACCGAGCTGGTGATGCCGCGGATGCGCGCCATCGCCTCGGCGCTGATGCTGCTGATGTACACCTTCGTGGGCCTCGCGCTGGGTCCTTTCGCGGTCGGTCAGCTCAGCGACGCCTTCGTCGCCGCCGGCGAGACCGGGGCCGAGGCGCTGCGCCACGCCATGTCGCTGGGCCTGATCCCGATCGCGCTGGCGCTGTTCTTCGGCGCGCTGGCGCTGCGCCACATCCCGGGCGACGAGGCCAGCCGCCTGGAGCGCGCCCGCCAGGCGGGGGAGAGCCTGGACTAGTCTTCGCCCGGCCCCGCCGAGCGCAGAGCGCCGCTCTCCAGCCAGCTCTCGATCTCCCGCGCTTCGAAACCCCAGTCGCGCAGGATCTCCTCGCTGTGCTCGCCGCTGAGGGCGCTGGGGCGCGTGATGCGGCCCGGCGTGCGCGAGAAGCGCGGCGCCGGCGCGGGTTGGGGCGAGCCTTCGAACTCGGTGAAGGTTCCGCGCGCCCGATTGTGCGGGTGCTCCGCCGCTTCCGACAGGCCGAGCACCGGCGCGAAGCACACGTCGCTGCCGGTCATCCGCTCCTCCCACTCGTCGCGGGTGCGTGCGCCAACACTCTCGGAGATCTGCTTGCGCAGTTCGGGCCAGGCGGAGCGGTCGTTCTGCCGCGCCAGGTCGAAGTCGAGCCCCAGGTGTTCGACCAACTGGGCGAAGAACTGCGGCTCCAGCGAGCCGAAGCAGACGTGCTTGCCGTCGCGCGTCTCGTAGACCTCGTAGAAGGGAGAGCCCGTGTCGAGCAGGTTGCTGCCCCGATCCGGGTTCCAGGCGCCGCGCCCCGCCAGCTCGTACATCATGGTCATCAGCAGGGCGCTGCCGTCGACCATCGCCGCGTCGACCACCTGGCCTTGCCCCGATTGCCGCGCCTCGATCAGGCCCGCGAGCATGCCCAGCGCCAGCAACATGCCGCCGCCGCCGAAGTCGCCGACCAGGTTCAGCGGCGGCACCGGAGGCTGGCCGGCGCGGCCGATCGCTCCCAGGGCGCCCGAAAGGCCGATGTAGTTGATGTCGTGGCCCGCCATCTGCGCCCAGGGGCCGTCCTGGCCCCAGCCGGTCATGCGTCCGTAGACCAGCCGCGGGTTGCGCTGCATGCACGTCTCGGGACCGACGCCGAGGCGCTCCGCGACGCCCGGCCGGTAGCCTTCGAAAAGCCCGTCGGCCCGCTCCGCCAGCTTGAGCGCCAACTCCACGCCCTCCGGCGCCTTGAGGTCGACGGCGATCGATCGCCGGCCGCGGCCCAGCAGGAAGCCCCGGGCGCCGTAGCCCCCGGCCTCCGACGCGCGGTCTACGCGGATCACGTCCGCTCCCAGGTCGGAAAGCAGCATGCCGCAGAAGGGACCGGGCCCGATGCCCGCCAGCTCGACGATCTTGAGCGAGGTCAGGGGGCCGGAGCGGCCGTCCGCGGAGTTCATGCGGTTCCTCCCGTGATGGAGCTGCAGTTGGATTGATGGCGCAGCCGTTGAACGCTCGCGCGCGCAGGATACTTTACCCGCGTGGAGAGTCAGGCGGGCTTGAGTACGGCAGCCTCGATCGAGGTTTCGGCAGAGACGGACCTGGAGCCGGCGGGCGCCGCTTCGCCCGTCCGGGTGGTGACGGCCGCGGCGCTCTTCGACGGACACGACGCCGCGATCAACATCGTGCGCCGCATTCTGCAGGCGGCGGGCGCCGAAGTGATCCACCTGGGCCACGACCGCTCGGTCGAGGACATCGTGACCGCCGCTGTGCAGGAGGACGCCGACGCGCTGGCCGTCTCCTCCTACCAGGGCGGCCACATGGAGTACTTCGGCTACCTGCTGCGGCGGCTCGAAGAGTGCGGCGCCCGGCACGTCCGCGTGTACGGCGGAGGCGGAGGCGTGATCTCCCCGCAGGAAGTCGCCGAGCTGCAGGCGCAGGGCGTAACGCGCGTCTTCCGGCCCGAGGACGGTCAGCGGCTGGGCCTGGTCGAGATGGTGGAGGAGATCGTCGCTCCCGGCCGTGGCCGGCCGGCGATCGACCCGCGGGCGGAACTGGCGCGGCTGGGAGAGTCGAGCGCGGCCGCGGCCCGGCTGATGACCTGGTTCGAGGAGCACGGCTCCGAGCCCGAAGCGGATGCGCTCCGGGAGCGGCTGGAAGCCCTGCGTCCGGGATCCGAGACTCCCGTCGTCGGCCTGACCGGGACCGGCGGCTCGGGCAAGTCCAGCCTCATCGACGAACTCATCGGGCGCCTGCGGCTCGCCGATCCCGAGCGTTCGATCGGGGTCGTACTGTTCGATCCGACGCGCCGCCGGCGCGGCGGCGCGCTGTTGGGCGACCGGCTGCGCCTGAACGCCATCGAACCGGAGCGCGTGTTCGTGCGCTCGCTCGCCACTCGGCGCCTGCACCGTTCGCTCTCGCGAGCGGCCGGCGACGCGGTGCGCGTGCTGCGTGCGGCCGGCTGCGATCTGGTGCTGGTCGAGACCGCCGGCATCGGGCAGAGCGATTCCGAGATCGTGGACCTGGTCGACTACTCGCTCTACGTGATGACCCCCGAGTACGGCGCGCCCTCCCAGCTCGAGAAGATCGACATGCTCGACCTGGCCGACGCGGTCGCGCTCAACAAGTTCGACCGGCCGGGCGCTCCCGACGCGCTGCGCGACGTGCGCAAGCAGTGGCGCCGCAACCAGACCGATTTCCAGGGAGAGGACGGGCAGCTCCCGGTCTTCCCGACGATCGCCAGCCGCTGGAACGATCCCGGGACCGACCGTCTGGTCCGGGCGCTGGAGACCGGGCTGGCGGAGCGCGGCTTTGCGGGTTTCGAGGCCGCGCGCGGCGAAGCGGCGCCGGACCCCGATCGGGAGGGGGTCATCCCCCGGCGGAGGGTGCGCTACCTGGCCGAGGTCGCGGATGCCGTCCGTTCGTATCGGACCGCGGTGGAGAGGATGGCCGGCCTGGCCGATCGCCTGCGGGGACTCGACCTGGCGCTCCGCGAACTCGGCTGCGAGCCGCCGCCCGGACTGCAGCCGTTCGGAGGCGAAGAGAAATCCGGGGGCGAGACAGCGCGCCTGCGCGACCGCTACGACGAGCTTCTCGGCCAACTCGATCCGGAGACGCGCGCGAAGCTGGCGGGCTGGCCCGAAGTCCAGGCGCGCTACCGGGGCGACGAGCAGGAGTACCGGGTTCGCGGGCGCCCGATCGGCATCGAGAACTACTCCGAGAGCCTGTCCGGCCTGCGCATCCCGCGCGTGGCGCTGCCGGCGGCCGAATCCTGGTCCGAACTGGTGCGCTACTGGGCGCTGGAGAACCGGCCGGGGCAGTTCCCGTTCACGGCCGGAGTGTTCCCGTTCCAGCGCACCGAGACCGAAGCGCCGGCGCGCATGTTCGCCGGCGAAGGCCCGCCCGAGCGCACGAACCGGCGTTTCCACCTGCTCGCCGGCGGGCAACCGGCCGCGCGGCTTTCCACCGCCTTCGACAGCGTGACGCTGTACGGGCGCGATCCTCACGAGCGCCCCGACGTGTACGGCAAAGTCGGCACTTCCGGCGTCTCGGTGTGCAGCGTGGACGACGCCAAGAAGCTGTACTCCGGCTTCGACCTGAGCGACCCGACCACCTCGGTCTCGATGACCATCAACGGCCCGGCGCCGATCCTGCTCGCCATGTTCTTCAACGCCGCCATCGACCAGGCGGTCGAAAAACACCTGGCGGAGACCGGACGGCTCGAGCGCGTGGAGTCCGAGGTCGCCGCGCGGGATCTTCCCCGGTACGAGGGGCCGCTGCCCGCTGGCCACAGCGGCCTGGGCCTGGCGCTGCTGGGAGTCTCCGGCGACGAGGTCGTCGACGCAGACACCTACGCCCGCCTGCGGGCCGAGACGCTGGAGCGCGTGCGCGGCACCGTGCAGGCGGACATCCTCAAGGAGGACCAGGCCCAGAACACCTGCATCTATTCGACCGATTTCTCGCTGAAGCTGATGGGCGACGTGCAGGAGTACTTCACGCGCGAGGGCGTGCGGAACTTCTATTCGGTCTCGATCTCGGGCTACCACATGGCCGAGGCCGGGGCGAATCCCATCAGCCAGCTCGCCTTCACGCTGGCCAATGGCTTCACCTACGTCGAGTACTACCTGAGCCGCGGCCTGGAGATCGACGACTTCGCCCCCAACCTGTCTTTCTTCTTCAGCAACGGACTCGACCCCGAGTACGCGGTCATCGGCCGGGTCGCGCGCCGCATCTGGGCGGTGGCGCTGCGCGAGCTCTACGGCGCCTCCGAGCGCAGCCAGAAGCTCAAGTACCACATCCAGACCTCGGGCCGTTCGCTGCACGCGCAGGAGATGTCCTTCAACGACGTGCGGACCACCATCCAGGCGCTGACGGCGCTGCAGGATGCCTGCAACTCGCTGCACACCAACGCCTACGACGAGGCCGTCACCACCCCGACCGAGGAGTCCGTGCGGCGCGCGCTGGCGATCCAGCTCATCCTGAACCGCGAGCACGGCGTGCTGCGCAACGAGAACTCCGCGCAGGGGGCATACTTCAGCCGGCTTCTGACCGACTTGGTGGAGGAGGCGGTGCTGCGGGAGTTCGAGCGGCTGGCGGACCGCGGCGGGGTGCTGGGCGCGATGGAGACGATGTACCAGCGCGGCCGCATCCAGGACGAGAGCCTTCACTACGAGCGGCTGAAGCACTCGGGGGAGCTGCCGATCGTGGGCGTCAACACCTTCGAGAATCCCGAGCCCGAGTCGGCCCCGCCGCGGGAGCTGGTGCGCGCCAGCGAACAGGAGCGCCGCGGTCAGGTCGCGCGCCTGCAGGCGTTCCAGGCGCGCCACGCCCGGCGAACCGGCCCGGCCCTGGAGCGGCTTCAGCGCGTGGCGCTGGCAGGCGGCAACGTCTTCGAGGAGCTGATGGAGACGGTCAAGGTCGCCAGCCTGGGTCAGATCAGCCAGGCGCTGTTCGAGGTCGGCGGCCGCTACCGCCGCTCGATGTGAGTTCCGGGGATTCGGTGGAGGCGGCCGAACCCGGCCCGGCCCGCGAAGGCGCGGTTTCGCTGGTCGTTCCGGTGTTCCGCGAAGCCGAGAATCTGGCGGCGCTGGCCGGGCGCATCCGCGACGCCATGTCCGCGGCGGGCCTGGAGTGGGAACTGGTCCTGGTCGACGACGACTCGGGCGACGGCAGCGAAGCCGTCGCCGAGGAGCTGGCCCGGGACCTGCCGATCCGCATGGAAGTCCGCCGCGATCCGCCCCGCGACCTGTCCCTGTCCGTGCTGAGGGGCTTCCGGATCGCCCGCCACGACCGGCTGGTGGTGATGGACGCCGATCTTTCGCACCCGCCGGAGCGCATCCCCGACCTGCTCGCCGCGCTGGACACGCACGGCGACATGGCCGTCGGCAGCCGATACGTGCCTGGGGGAGAGATCGATCGCGACTGGAGCGCGTGGCGCCGGCTGAACTCGCGGCTGGCGGGGTGGCTGGCGCGCCCGCTGACGGCCTGCTCGGATCCGATGTCGGGCTTCTTCGCGCTCGACCGCCGGGCGCTGCCGGAGCCGGAGACGCTGCGTCCCATCGGCTACAAGATCGGCCTCGAGCTCATGGTGCGCGGCCGGCTGCGGGTGGTGGAAGTCCCGATCGACTTCGCCGACCGGGAGCGGGGCGCGAGCAAGCTGAACTGGCGGCAGCGGCTCAACTATCTGCGGCATCTCCAGCGCCTCTACCTGCACCGATTCGGCGGCTGGGTGCGGGCGCTGAGCTTCGGCCTGGTCGGCGCCAGCGGCCTGGCGATCGACGTCGCCGGCTATTTCGCCCTGCAGTGGGCCGGCCTGGAGCACCGGCTGGCGCGCTTCCTGTCCTTCTGGCCGGCGGTGAGCTGGAACTGGTGGCTCAACCGGGGCTTCACCTTCGGCGAGCGACCGCTGCAGCCGGCCCCGCGGCAGTGGGCCAAGTTCGTGGCCAGCAGCCTGATCGGACTCGGCACCAACGTGGGCAGCTACACGCTGCTGACCAGCTTCGTCGCCGTCTTCGACCGCCACCGCTGGGCCGCGCTGCTGTGCGGAGTCGCCCTCGGCAGCGCCTTCAACTATTTCGCTTCGACGCTGTACGTCTACAGCCGGCAGATGGAACGGCGCCGCTCCGGCTGACCGCAGCGTCGGGGCTCCGACGACTCCCGCCCCGTCCGCCGGAGTCCTCGGAGCGGAACGGGCCGGGCGTTCGGCTCTCTTGGGGCGGAGCCCAGCCCGCGAACGACTTGTAACCAGATGTGCACAGTCGATCGAGGCAGGGATCGGCCGCGCTAGCTGAGCGCGCCGGCGGCCGCGATCTCCGCGATCTCGTCGGGGTCGTAGCCGAGGATGTCGCGCAGGACCTCGAAAGTGTGCTGGCCGATGGTCGGGCCGGCGTGGGTCGGGCGGGCGGGGGTATCGGAAAACAGCGTCACCGGGCCGTCGTAGAGCATCGGGCCGAGTTCCGGGTGGTCGAGCTCGACGAAGAACTCGCGCGCGGCCAGCTGCGGGTCCGAGTGGAAGTCGGTGGCGCGAAGGACCGCGTAGGCGGGTACGCCGGCTTGGCGCAACCCGAGCGCACGCTCGAAGGCGTCGCCCCGAGCACACCACTCGGACAGCGCGGAGTCGAGTTCGGCCCGCCGGGCCAGGCGCGCCTCCATCGCGTCCAGTTCCGCGGAGGGCAGGGAGGCCAGCGCGGGCAGCGCGGAATGGAGGGCGCGCCACTGGCCGGCGGTCCGCACTTCGACGGCCACGTAGCGCTCGACCCCTTCCGCGCGGTAGACGCCGTGCGGGCAGCCGCGCTCGGAGTCGAGCCCGGCCCGCTCCGGAATCTGGCCGGTCGCCTGGTACTGGAGCAGCAGCGGCGCCAGGAAGTGGATCGAGGCCTCGATCTGCGACAGGTCGATGCACTGGCCCTCGCCGGTCCGGTCGCGGTGGTAGAGGGCGGCGCCCAGCGCGGCCAGGGCGTAGCGCGGCGAGATGAAGTCGGTGTAGGCCCCCCAGGGCGCCTGCGGCTTGCGGTCCGGCCAGCCCGTGACCGCCGCGAAGCCGGCGAGGGCAGCGCCGTGCAGCCCAAAGCCGGTGTGCGCGCTCTCGGGTCCCGTCTGGCCCCGCATGCAGGTGTAGAGCATCACCAGCTCGGGGTTTCTCTCCCGCAGCGCCGCGTAGTCGATGCCCAGGCGCTCGGCGGTGCCGGGGGTGAAGTTCTCGATCACCACGTCGGCCCATTCCGCCATGCGGTGGGCCACTTCCAGGCCCTGTTCGCAGCCGAAGTCGAGCGCGACCCCGAGCTTGGACTGATTCATGTTCCCGAACATGTGGCTGGTCTGGACGGCGGGAATGCCGTCCTTCCAGGGCGGGATCATGCGCAGCGTGTCGACGCGCTTCTCCGTCTCGACGCGCAGCACGGTGGCGCCGAGGTTGGCCAGGTCCTTGGAGATCAGCGGACCGGCCGCGATCCAGGAGAAGTCCGCGACCTTCAGACCCTCGAACAGGCGCGAGCGGGGTGCGGGCGCCGCGGAGGTCGGGGGCGCGGGCTTGCGTTCGATCGCGTTGGCCAGGCTCTGGTCCTGGCCCAGGCGCGGCGCGGGGCCGGCATAGCGGATCGGCGTGGCCGACAGGCGCGCGAAGGGCCCCGGCAGCGCTGCCCCTCCGACCTGCGTCCAGAAACCCCGGCTGCGGAGCTGGGGGTCTTCGAGCAGGTCGGCCACGGTGTTGACCGGCGCGATCAGCCACTTCTGGGCGACCGCCTGGTGGTGGATTTCGGCCTTGGTCAGTGTTCGCAGATGGGCCAGGAACTGCTCCACGCCGCGCTTGACGAGCGCGATTTCGAGCTTGCCCTCCTGGATCTGCTGGATCCAGGTCATCCAGTCGATCTCCATCAGGTCCGCGTCCAGACCGCCCCGTTCGCCGATCCAGCGCATGGCGGCGTCGAAGCCGTGCGCGCCCTGGGCGCCGAGCACCAGAGTCATCACCACGTGTCCGTCCCGGCAGGGCTCCATGATCGGCAGGGTCAGCCCCGGCGCGATCTCCTGGCCTCCCGTGCGGCTCGCGCGCTCGTCCCCGAAGCCGGGCGGGGTCTGGCCGTAGGCGGCGTAGTCCGTCACGTTCATCAGGGACCACATCACCGCGGCCTGGACGGACGTGTCCAGACGCTGGCCGTTGCCGCTGCGGTTGCGGGCGTAGAGCGCGAGGATCGCGTCGGCCGCGGCCTGCACGGCTCCGTGGTGGACCGTTTCCGGGAGGCCGATGGGGATCGGTGGCCGGTCGCCGTCGCCCTGCATGTTGAGCAGGCCTCCGGCGGCCGCCAGCGTCAGGTCGGTGGCCGGGTGATCCGCATAGGGCCCCGTCTGGCCGAAAGGCGACACGGACACGTAGATCAGCGCGGGATTGAGAGCGCGCAGCGCCGCCGGTCCCAGGCCCCGCGCGTCCATCGCGCCGGGAGGGAACGACTCGATCAGCACGTCGGCTCCGCGCGCCAGCGCGATCAAGCGCTCGCGGTCGGCCTCGCGCTCCAGCTCGAGCACGACGCTGCGCTTGCCCAGGCCCCAGGCGCGCCAGAACAGCGAGCCGTCGGGGTCCCCCTCTCCGCCGGGCGCGAAAGGCGAAGTGAAGCGCGACTCGCAGCCCCCCGGGGGCTCGATCTTGAGGACTTCGGCTCCGAGATCCGCGAATACCCGGCCCGTCGCCTCCGCCAGGGGCGTCGCCAGGTCGAGGACCCGGATGCCCTCCAGAGACACGCGAGGCTCGGTTTCCGGACGGATTGCGTGGTCGGTTTCTGGCTGCAATTCCAAACGTTCGACGTGCGGGACGCCGCCGGGCGGCCTCTCCCGCGCAGGGGCCAGTGCGAGTTGGTCTCGGGGCTTCCGAGAACTGCGACAGTACACCATCGGGACGGTTCGGAAGCCTTCCCGCGGCAGCCGCGCCCCGGATGCCGGAGCGGGGAGCCGGACGGGATGGCGGCCGGTTCGTGCGTGACGGTGCTGGGGTATGCTGGCGGATGCGGGTCGGCCGGACCGCGCCCGCGCGGGCGGAACGGGATGACGCAGAGAAGACGCAGCCTGTGGGCCTGGGGCTGGGAGGAGGACGAGCCTTCGGACGCCCAGCGGGCGGAACGCGCCTCCGAACTCTCGCGGCGCTGGGAAATCGAACTCGAAGCGCCCCCGGCGCCTCGCGCCGAAGAGCTGGAGCTGCCCGCGCCGCGGATCGGCGTGCCCGGGGACTGCGCCGAGTTCGCCTCGGATTCGCCGCGCGAGCGCGCGGCGCACGCCTACGGCTTTTCCTTCCCCGAACGCCTGCGCGCGGTCCGCGGCGACTTCTCCAACCCTCCGGACTGGGTGGCGCATCCCCGCGACGAGGACGAACTGGAGCGCGTGCTGAGCTTCTGCGACGCCCGCGGCTGCGCGGTGATTCCCTACGGGGGCGGGTCTTCGGTGGTCGGCGGCGTCACTCCGCCCGAGGAGGCCCCCGCGGTCGTCACGCTGGCGCTGGACCGGCTCGATCGGGTGCTGGAACTGGACGATGTCTCGCGCGCGGCGCGCATCCAGGCGGGGGTGCTCGGGCCCGCGCTCGAGGACCAGCTCCGGCCGCAGGGCTTAACGCTGCGCCACTTCCCCCAGAGCTACGAGTTCAGCACGCTGGGCGGCTGGATCGCCACGCGCTCGGGCGGCCACTACGCCACCAACCACACGCACATCGACGACTTCGTGGAGTCGCTGCGGATGCTCACCCCGCGGGGCTGGTGGGAGTCCCGACGCCTGCCGGGCAGCGGCGCCGGGCCGAGCCCGGACCGCTGGGCGATCGGCTCCGAGGGCATCCTGGGCGTGATCAGCGAGGCCTGGATGCGGATCCAGGCCCGGCCGCGCTACCGCGCCACCGCCGAGGTGAGATTCGGAAGTTGGGAGGACGGCGCCCAGGGCGCCCGGCGGATCGTCCAGGCCAAGCTCTGGCCCGCCAATCTGCGCCTGCTCGACCCCCAGGAAGCCCTGAACGCCGGGCTCGACGGCCAGAGCGCGCTGCTGATCGTAGGCTTCGAGTCGGCCGAGCTTGCGCAGGACCAGGCCATCCGCCAAGCCGTGGCGCTGGCCCGGGAGTGCGGCGGGCTCGTCGACGAAGAGACCGTGCGGATCTCGGACGGCTCCGCTCCCACCGGCCGCGAGGGCTCGGCGGGCGCCTGGCGGCGCGCCTTCATCGGAGTGGGCGAAGCGCTCAACCTGAACGCCGGCCTGGGTCTGGTGGCCGACACCTTCGAGACCGCCATCACCTGGGACCGCTGGCCCGCCCTCGACGCCGAGGTTCGGGAGGCCATGCGCGCGGCCCTGGACGAGGTCTGCGGCGGGGGGACGCTGAGCTGCCGCTTCACGCACGTCTATCCCGACGGCCCCGCGCCTTACTACAGCTTCGCGGCCCGGGGACGTCCCGGCGGCGAGATCGAGCAGTGGGACGCGCTCAAGCGGGCCGCCTCCGACGCCGTGCTGCGCGCGGGCGGGACCATCACCCACCACCACGCCGTCGGGCGCCTGCACCGCCCGCACTACGATCTCCAGCGCCCGGAGCGCTTCGCCGACGCCCTGCGGGCCGCCAAGAGATCTCTCGACCCGCAGGGCATCCTCAACCCCGGGGTTCTGATCGACCCCTGAGCCTCCCGACGCGGACCGGGCCGCCGCCGGGACGGCTCGGAACCCGAGCGGACCGGAGAGGGCCTAGACTGCGCGGGCCGCGGTCATCGGCCGTCCGCGCGGGACACGGGCGGCCGGGCTGCGCAGGGAGGCGCGATGCGCCGCGCGCAATCGGCAGACGCATTCGAGGTTTCGCCGGCCTACGGGCGCTGGGTGGTCGGTCTGCTCTTCGGAGCCCAGACGTTCGAAATCTTCGGGCGGCAGGTGCTGGCGCTGGTGCTGGAGCCCATGGGAGCGGACCTGGGGCTTTCGGACGCGGGGCGCGGGTCGCTGATCACCGCCTACGCGATCTGCTACGGGCTGGCGGGTCCCGTGCTGGCGAGACTCGCCGACCGCCGCTCCCGGCGCGCGCTGATCGCCGGCTGCGTGGCGGCCAGCGGCGCCCTGCTGGGGCTGTGCGGATTGGCCGGGGGCCACGCGAGCCTGCTGCTGGCCCGCGCCGGCCTGGGCGCGGCCAACTCGGGCGGACCGCCCGCGGGCGCTTCGCTGCTGTCCGACTACGTGCCTCCCGAACGCCGGGGCGTGGCGCTGGGCCTGGTCGGCAGCGGGGGACACGTGGGGACGCTTCTGGGTCTGGGCGCCTGGGGCCTCGTGGCCGCGAACTACGGCTGGCGGGCGGCCTTCCTGTCTGCGGGCGCAGTGGGCCTGGCCTACGCGGCCCTGCTGGCGCTGAGCCTGCGCGAACCTCCGCGCGGCTGGTCCGAGGCGCGCCAGAGCGAGGCCGCCGAACAGCCGGCTCTGAGGACCGTTCTGACGCTTCTCTGGGGACTGCGCAGCTTCAGGCACGTGACGGCCGGCATCCTGCTTGGGAGTATGGCGACGATGGCCGGTGGACAGTGGAACCCGGCGTTCTTCATGCGTGTCCACGAACTGCCGGTGGGAACGGCCGGCCCCGCGCTGGCGATCGTCTCGGGTCTGGTCGGGGCGAGTTCGATCGCGCTGGGAGGAGTTCTCGCCGACCGCCTCGTCCCCCGCGACCCTCGCTGGTACGTCCGGCTGCCCGCCCTGGGAATGCTCTGCGCGGCGCCGCTGCTGGCGGCCGCCTATCTCTGGCCCGCACCGCTGGGTGCGTTCGCCTTCCTGGGGATGGGCACGGTCGGTCTGATGCTCTTCGCCGCGCCCACGGCCACCCTGATCCAGGCGCTCGTCCCGCTGCGGATGCGGGCCGTCGCCGCCAGCCTGACGATCGTCCTCGGCGTGGTCCTGGGCCTCGGCCTGGGACCCTGGATCACCGGCCAGGTCAGCGACGCCTTCGCCGCCGCGGGCAGCGCCGAGGGCCTGCGCTACGCCCTGGTCGCCAGCGTCGGGCTGGTCCTCTGGTCCGCGCTGCACTTCGCCCTGGCCGCCCGCCACGTCCCCCGCGAACTGGCCCTACGGGCGGACGCCTAGACCCGGACCGCTGCCGGGGGCTGCGCAGGGAGCCGACCGCGAACCTCCGGGCCTCGAAGCACGTCGGACCGGCCAGGGCTCAGCCCGGGATCGGGGCGGCGTAGGAAGCGCTCTGGCCCTCGGTCTCTTCCAGGGTCAGAGTCATGCGCTCGACGCGGGAGCCCGCGAGCAGGGGGGAGATTTCATCCCAGAGCATGCGGGCCAGCAGCTCCATCGACACGTTCGCCAGCGGCAGCAGCACCACGTCTTCCTCGGGCAGGCGGTAGGCGCGGCCCTCGAAGCGCACTTCGATCTGACCGTCCAGGCGCTCGATTTCGAGCGATTCGGCCCGCTCCGGGATCAGAGTGCGCTCGTCCAGCCGCCGGCAGCTCTCGCGCACGCGCCGTTTGACGCCGGCGATGTCGAGCAGAAGACCCAGCGGGTCGAGCCGCTCGCCCTCCAGTTCCAGCTCCAGGCGGTAGTTGTGACCGTGCAGCCGCTCGGCGGGGGCGTCGCCGAAGAGCGTGAAGTGCGCCGCGGAGAACTTGAAGTCCTCTTTCGCCAGCCGGACGCCGTAGCCTTCTCCGCTCTTCCCGCTCGCCGCCATCCCGGGAGGAGCGTAGCCCGGCCCGGCTCCCCACGCAGGGAATGCGCGCCGCCGGGCAGCGATGGCCGGGCGCGAAAGGCAACGCGCGCACGCGCCAACGCCGGGTCTGTCACGATAGAGCGCCATTCGCGAAACCGATTCAGGAGGTCGAGGAAATGACGGGAAGCAAGCGGCGAAGCGGAGACAGAGCTGCAGGCCTCCGGTCCGCGGCGATCGGCGCGGCGGCGATTCTGCTGGTCGCCGGCTCCGCCGTCGCGGATACCGCGCCGCCGCAGGCGTGCTCCGGTCAGGAGCAGCCGACCTCGCGGCTCTTCCTGCAGCAGGTCACCGACAGCGGGGCGGTCGTCAAGTGGCGCGGACCGGCCGACGCGGTCTGCGCGGGTACGTCCCTGGAGAGTCTGAACCTGCGGGCCGAGGTGGCCGACGAGGGGCATCACAAGCTGGCGCGCTTCAGCGGCCTCGAACCCGACACGACCTACTTCTATTCCGTCGGCGGAGCCGGCAGCGGGTCGCCGGAACGGTATTTCCGCACGGCGCCGGCGCCCGGCGAGCTGCCCGCGGACGGCAACGTCCGGCTGTGGCTGCTGGGGGATTCGGGTACGGCCACCGAGGTCGATTTTCAGGGGGGACCGACGCATCTCGGCGAAGCACTGGCGGTCAAGGCCGGCTTTCTCGATTACGTCCGCACCCGGGGCGGAAACGAGCCGGCCGACCTGATCCTGCTGCTGGGAGACAACGCCTATCCGGCCGGCACGGACGAGGAGTGGCGAAATCTACCCGGAATTGATCGCGACCACCGCGACGGTTCCGACCATCGGCAACCACGAGATGGGCGTCGGCGAGCCGATCGACCTGTGCCCGTTCTTCTCCGTCCCCGGCTGCGAAAAGGGGCCGGTCCTGTACCCCCTGGGCGGGGGCAGCGCCTCGCCCGATCCGATGAGCTACGACAGCGAAGGCGACGGTCCCGACGGCACCGGGCTGCCCTACCTGAACATCTTCACGCTGCCGGCGCGGGGCGAGCAGGGCGGCGTGC
>JAGWBS010000068.1 GCA_021295775.1 Pseudomonadota bacterium
CGCATCGCCTGGAGCATCTACGTCGGCTGGATGCCCTGGGACTACGCCAGCAGTACGAAGATCGTCGACAAGTGGGCCGAGAAATACGGCATCGAGATCGAAGTCGTGCAGATCAACGACTACATCGAGTCGATCAACCAGTACACGGCGGGCGAGTTCGACGGCTGCACCATGACCAACATGGACGCCCTCACGATCCCGGCGGCCGGCGGAGTGGACTCCACCGCGCTGATCGTGGGCGACTTCTCCAACGGCAACGACGGCATCGTGCTGAAGGGCTCGGACCGGTCGCTGGCGGACGTCGCCGGCCAGAACGTCAACCTGGTCGAACTCTCCGTGTCGCACTACACGCTGGCGCGGGCCCTGGCCTCGGTCGGCCTGAGCGAGCGGGACGTGACGGTGGTCAACACTTCGGACGCCGACATTGTGGCGGCCTTCGCCACCGACGACGTCACGGCGACGGTCACCTGGAACCCGCTGCTCAGCGAGATCCATGCCCTGCCCGAGGTCAGCCCGGTCTTCGATTCGTCCCAGATCCCGGGCGAGATCATCGACATGCTGGTCGTGAACACCGAGACCCTCGCCGCCGACCCGCGGCTGGGCAAGGCGCTCGCCGGAGCCTGGTACGAGACGATGAGCATCATGTCCGGGCAGAACGAGGCCGGCGCCGAGGCTCGCACCGCGATGGGCGAGGCCTCGGGCACCGACCTCGCGGGTTACGAAGCCCAGCTCGCCAAGACCATGATGTTCTACCAGCCCGCGGAAGCCGTCGAGTTCGTGCGCTCGGGAGACGTGGTCGAGACGATGAAGAGCGTCGCGAGCTTCTCGTTCGAGCACGGGCTGCTCGGAGAAGGGGCGACGGATCCCTGGTTCGTGGGCGTGTCCTTCCCGGGCGGAAACCTGCTCGGAGAGGAGGCGAACGTCAAGCTGCGCTTCGACGACACCTACATGGATCTGGCTGCCCGGGGAGAGCTGTAACCGCCGCCGGAGCGGCGTGAGGCCTTCGCCCCGTGCGGCTGATCAACCGCAGGCTCTCCCGCGGGGGAGCGATCCTGGCGGGCATCGTCCCGTTCGCGCTGGCGCTCGCCGTCTACGGCATCGCCTCGCAGGCGCGTCTCTCCGAGAATCCCGACGACAAGCTGCTGCCGGCGTTCTCCTCGTTCGCGCAGGCCATCGACCGCATGGCCCTCGAGCCCAGCCGGCGAACCGGCGAGTATCTGTTCTGGAAGGACACGCTGGCGAGTCTGCGGCGCCTGGCCAAGGGGGTCGCCGGCGCGGCGGCGATAGGACTGGTCTTCGGCGTCTCGCTGGGGGTGATCCCCTGGGTGGGAAGCCACTTGTCGCCCTTCGTGCGCGCCCTGTCCATGATCCCGCCGATGGCCATCCTGCCGGTGCTCTTCATCGTGTTCGGCCTGGGCGAGTCGGCCAAGGTCGCGCTCATCATCATCGGCTCGGCGCCGTTCCTGGTCCGCGAAATCGAACAGCGCGTGCGCGAACTGCCGCGTGAGCAGTTCATCAAGGCCCAGACCCTGGGCGCGAGCAGCTGGCAGATCATCACCCGCGTGGTGCTGCCGCAGATCGTCCCGCGGCTGGTCGACGCGGTGAGGCTCACGCTCGGTTCGGCCTGGCTGTTCCTGATCGCGGCCGAGGCGATCGCCTCCACGGAGGGGCTGGGGTACCGCATTTTCCTGGTCCGGCGTTATCTGTCGATGGACGTCATCCTGCCCTACGTGGTGTGGATCACCGTCCTCGCCTTCGCGCTCGACGCCCTTCTGCGGCGCGTCAACGGCTGGGTCTTTCCCTGGTACGGGCGGGCGACGTGAGCTTTCTGGCGGTGCGCAACCTCTGGAAGGAGTACGGCGATCACGTGGTGCTGGAGCGGGTCGGACTTTCGGTCGAGAAGGGCGAGTTCGTCGCCATCGTCGGCGCCTCGGGCTGCGGCAAGACGACGTTCCTGAAGCTGCTCCTGAGCGAGGAGCAGCCGACCCGCGGCGAGATCTCGCTCCAGGGAACCCGCCTGGCCCCGGAGCCGGGCTCCGACCGCGGCGTGGTGTTCCAGCGCTACTCGGTCTTTCCCCACCTGACGGTGCTGCAGAACGTCATGATAGGCCTGGAGTTCGACGGAGCGCCCGTGATGGGCCGGCTTTTCGGCGCGCGGCGTCGGGCCTGCGCCGACGCGTCCCGGGAGATGCTGGCCACGGTCGGTCTCTCGGAAGCGACCGGCCTCTATCCCGACGAACTCTCGGGCGGAATGCAGCAGCGCCTGGCGCTGGCGCAGGCGCTGGTCCAGAGCCCCCGCATCCTGCTGCTCGACGAGCCCTTCGGGGCGCTCGATCCAGGCATCCGGCTGGACATGCACGAGCTGGTCACGGGCCTGCACGAGTCGCTCGGGCTGACGGTCTTCATGGTGACCCACGACATCTCGGAGGGCTTCAAGCTCGGGACGCGGCTGCTGGTTTTCGACAAGATCCGGCAGGATCCGCACTCCCCCCAGAGCTTCGGCGCGAGCATTACATTCGACCTGCCGACGGCGCAGGAGCGCTCGAGCGGAGAGGTCCACGAGATCGAGGCCGCCGTCCACGGGAGCGAGACACGATGACCGAGACGCTCTACGCCGACACGCTTGCCGGCGGCCGCCACTGGTCCCTCGTCGTCCGGCGCGGACTGATCCTCCGGCTGACGGACCTGGAGGGAGGGGCGAACGCCGGAATGCTGCTCTACAACCCGCTCAACCCCCTCGAGCGCATCAACCTCCCCGACACGCTCAAGTGCCAGCACACTTTCAAGCTGACGCGGGGCCACTGCCTCTACTCGGACATGGGGAGGATCTTCTGCTCGATCGTGTCCGACGACGTCGGCTGGCACGACGCCTCGGGCGGGACCTGCAACCGGGCGCTGGTCGAGCGCAAGTGGGGGGCGCTCACCTACCAGGCGGCGCGCAACGACTACCTGCGAAACGGCCGCGACAGCTTCCTGATCGAACTCGGGAAGTACGGACTCGGGCGACGGGACTTCGCCGCGAACGTGAACTGGTTCAGCCGGGTGGAGATCGACTCCGAGGGGGGGATGCGCTTCGTTCCCGGTCACTCGCCGGCCGGAGCGTCCGTCTGGCTGCGCTTCGAGATGGACACCCTGGTCCTGCTCCACACCTGCCCGCACCCGCTGGACGGCGCGGCGGAGTATCCCCGCCGTCCCGTGCGCTACGAGCTGCTACGCGACGAGTCCCTGGCCGCCGACGAGTTCTGCCGGAATTCGCGGCCCGAGAACGAGCGCGGCTTCGCCAACAATTTCCTGTACCACCTGGGTATCCCGGAGGAGTGATGATTCTCGAGAGTTCCCGCTCGACCGCCGATGCCCTTTCCAGGGAGATCGTCGAGGCCGGCGACTACTGGATCCGCGAAGTCCCCTCCGGGGGGACGCTTCGGATCACCGACCTGAGAGGCAACCAGGCGGTGGACACGCTCTTCTACAGCGCGGCCGATCCGGGCGAGCGCTACAGCGCCTTCGACACCATCCGGGAGCAGAGCAATCTGTATCTGACGGCCGGCACCCGGCTGCTCTCGACCGAGGGCAACGTGATGCTCGAGATCGTGGCCGACACCTGCGGCCGCCACGACACCCTCGGGGGCGCGTGCGCCCCGGAGAGCAACACCGTCCGCTACGCGCTCGAGAAGAAGACCATGCACGCCTGCCGCGACAGCTGGCTGCTGGCGCTGGGCGAGAACGACCTCGGGATGACCAAGCGCGACCTGACCCACAACATCAACTTCTTCATGAACGTGCCGGTCACGCCGGACGGCGGCCTGACCTTCGAGGACGGAATCAGCGCGCCCGGCAAGTACGTCGAGCTGCAGGCGCGCATGGATGTCCGGGCGCTGATCTCCAACTGCCCCCAGCTCAACAACCCCTGCAACGCCTACAACCCCACGCCCATCGAAGTCGCGATCTGGACCTGAGGATGTTCGGGACGGTCCTGATCGCGAACCGCGGCGAGATCGCCGTGCGCATCGCGCGGACGCTGCGCGAGCTGGGGATCCGCAGCCTCGGCGTGTTCGCCGACAGCGACGCCGATTCGCTGCACGTCGAGGCCGTCGACGCCTGCTTCCCGCTCGGTCCGGGCAGGGCGCGCGACACCTACCTGGATCAGGCCCGGTTGCTGGAGCTGATGGCGGCCGAGGGCGTCGACGCGGTCCATCCCGGGTACGGCTTTCTGAGCGAGAACGCCGAGTTCGCGCAGCGGGTCGAGGCCGGCGGCGCGCGCTTCATCGGGCCGACGCCCGAGCAGATCCGCACTTTCGGCCTGAAGCACGTTGCGCGCGAAGTCGCCCGCCGGGCGGGCGTCCCGCTGGCCCCCGGCAGTCCGCTGCTGTCCGACGCCGGCGAGGCGGTCGCCGCGGCGCGGGAGATCGGCTTCCCGGTGATGCTGAAGAGCACGGCCGGCGGCGGGGGGATCGGGATGCGCGTGTGCCGGGACGCGTCGGAGCTCGAACAGAGTTTCGATCTCGTCCGTGGCCTGGCGCAGTCGAGCTTCGCCAGCGGGGAACTCTTCGTCGAGCGCTTCGTCGAGCGGCCTCGTCACATCGAAGTTCAGATCTTCGGCGACGGCCGGGGCGGCGTGATCGTCGCCGGCGACCGGGACTGCTCGCTGCAGCGGCGCAACCAGAAGGTCGTCGAGGAGTGCCCGGCCCCCGGTCTCGACGGGCGGGTCCGCGCCGCGATCCACGAGTATTCCCGCGCGCTCGCCGCCGCGGTCGACTACCGCAGCGCGGGCACGGTCGAGTTCCTTTTCGACGTCGAGTCCGAGGAGGTTTACTTCCTGGAGGTGAACACCCGCCTGCAGGTCGAGCACGGCGTCACCGAGGAGGTCTTCGGCATCGATCTGGTGCGCTGGATGGTCGAGCTGGCGGCTGACGCGCACGATCCGCAGCGCGCGCGGCTCCCCGATCCTCGCGGGCACGCCGTCGAGGCGCGGCTGTACGCGGAGGATCCGGCTCGCGAGTTCCGCCCCACGGCCGGTTTCCTGCAGCTCGCGCGCTTCCCGGCGCGCGAAGGGGTGCGCGTCGACGCCGGCGTGCGCGCGGGGGCGCAGGTGTCGGCTTTCTTCGACCCGCTGCTCGCCAAGCTCGTCGCGCACGCCGAGACGCGGGAACGCGCTCTGCAGGAACTCGACGCGGCTCTGGCCGAAGTCGAGCTGTACGGTTTCGAGACCAACGTCGACTACCTGCGGGCGGCGATCGCCGACCCCGACTTCCGGCGGGGCGCGCCGGATACAGGGCTGCTCGGACGGCTCGACTTCGCGCCCCGGACCGCGGAGGTGCTGGCCGCCGGGCACGACATCGCCGTGCAGGCCTGTCCGGGCCGCGCCGGGTACTGGCGGGTGGGCGTCCCCCCGTCCGGCCCGATGGACGATCTCTCCTTCCGGCTGGGCAACGAGCTGCTCGGCAACGCGCCGGACGCGGCGGGGCTCGAGCTCAGCGCAGGAGGACTGAGCCTGCGCTTCGACGTGGACGCGGATCTGGTCGTGACGGGCGCGAGCGTCGAAGTCCGCGCCGGCGGACGTTCCGCCGCGTGCTGGGAAGTGACGCGCGTCGCGGCCGGCGAGACGCTCGAGATCGGAGACGTCGAAGGCGCGGGGATGCGCAGCTACCTGCTGGTCCGGGGCGGCTTCCAGGTGCCCGAGTCGCTGGGCAGCCGGGCGACGTTCGCGCTCGGCCGGCTCGGCGGCCACGGCGGGCGCAAGCTGGCCGCCGGCGACGTCCTGAGGCTGGCCCCCGACAGCACCGGGGCCGGGGGCGCCGTGCCTCCGGAGCGCCGTCCGACGCTGACCGGCGAGTGGACGCTGGAGGTCGTCTCCGGACCGCACGGCGCGCCGGACTTCTTCACCGAGTCCGACATCGACGCGTTCTTCGAAGCCGACTGGCGGGTGCACTACAACTCGAGCCGCACGGGAATCCGTCTGATCGGCCCGCGGCCCGAGTGGGCGCGCGAGGACGGAGGCGAGGCGGGCCTGCATCCGTCGAACATCCACGACAACGCCTACGCCTTCGGCGCGGTCGACTACACCGGCGACATGCCGGTGATTTTGGGCCCCGACGGACCGAGCCTGGGGGGATTCGTCTGTCCCGCGGCGGTGGCGGATTCGGAGCGCTGGAAGCTGGGCCAGATGAAGCCTGGGGATCGGGTGAAGTTCCGCCTGCGCGGACCGCGCTCGCCGGTCCGCCGCGCGGACCGCGAGCGCCAGGTGACCTACCGGACCGCGGGAGAAAACTTCCTGCTGGTCGAGTTCGGCGAGCCGGTCCTGGACATCCGGCTGCGCTTCCGGGCGCACGCCCTGATGCGGCAGCTCGAGCGGCAGAAGCTCGAGGGCGTGCGCGAGCTGACGCCGGGGATCCGCTCCCTGCAGGTGCACTACGATCGAGCGCGCCTGCCGGAGAGTCGGCTGATCGACGCCCTCGACGAGCTGCTGGTCGACGAAAGCGAGACGCGAGTGCCCTCGCGCATCGTGCATCTGCCGCTCGCCTGGGACGATCCGGTGTGCCGGGAGGCCGCCGAGCGCTACCAGCGCAGCGTGCGCGAGGACGCGCCCTGGTGTCCGGACAACATCGAGTTCATCCGTCGGATCAACGGCCTCGAAAGCCGCGACGAGGTACGGCGGATCGCGTTCGACGCCCGCTACCTGGTGCTGGGGCTCGGCGACGTCTACCTGGGCGCGCCCGTGGCGACTCCCCTCGACCCCAGACACCGGCTGGTGACCACCAAGTACAACCCCGCCCGCACCTGGACCGCCGAGAACTCGGTCGGCATCGGAGGCGCCTATCTGTGCGTCTACGGGATGGAGGGACCGGGCGGCTACCAGCTCTTCGGCCGCACGCTGCAGGTCTGGAACCGCTACCGCCGGACGGCGTCGTTCACCGAACCCTGGCTGTTGCGCTTCTTCGACCAGATCCGCTTCCAGCCGGTCTCGTCGGCGGAGCTGGCGGAGATGCGCGCGGCCTTCCCGCGGGGCGGGTACGAGATCGAGATCGAGTCCACGGAGTTCGATCTGGCGGACTACGAGGCCGGGCTGAGGCGCGACGCGGCTTCGATCGGCGCCTTCGCGCGCAGCCGCGAGCGGGCCTTCGCGGCCGAGCTGGAGTACTGGCGCGAGGCCGGGCTGGACCAGTTCGACGGGGAGGCGGCTTCCGCATCGCCCGAGCCCGCCGAGCACGCCCTCCCGGACGGCGCGAAGCCGGTGACCTGCCCCGTGACCGGCAGCGTCTGGTCCGTCGACGTCCAGGCAGGCCAGCGGGTGGGCGCGGACGAAGCTTTGCTGGTCGTCGAGTCGATGAAGACCGAGTTCCCGGTGCGCGCGCCCTCGGACGGCCGCGTCGCCGCGATCTTCGTGCGCGAAGGTCAGCTCGTCCAGGCCGGCCAGACGGTCGCGGCGCTTCTGCCGTGATGGAGCGGGTCCGACAGCGCATTGCGGAGCAGCGGGAGAGATCCCGGGCTCACGCCGACTGCAATGTCTGGATCCGGCCGCTAGAGGAGTCGGAGCTCGAGCCGTATCTCGACGGGCTCGAGCGCTCCGGGCCCGAGGGGAGGGGACTGTTCGGGCGCAGCTTCGCGATCAAGGACAACATCGACCTGGCGGGCGTGCCGACCACGGCCGGCTGCCCGGAGTACGCCTATCTCCCCGAACGCCACGCGACGGTGGTGGAGCGCCTGATCGCGGCCGGGGCGATTCCGCTGGGCAAGACCAACCTGGACCAGTTCGCGACGGGGCTCGTCGGGGTCCGCTCGCCCTACGGAGCCGTCCCCAACGCCATCGCGCCCGACCGCATCGCGGGCGGGTCCAGCAGCGGATCGGCGGTCGCGGTCGCGCTCGGGCTGGCGGACTTCGCGCTGGGAACGGACACCGCGGGGTCGGGGCGCGTTCCCGCGGCGTTCAACGAACTGGTCGGGGTCAAGCCCACGCGGGGTTGGCTCTCGACGCGGGGAGTCGTGCCGGCCTGCCGCACGCTGGACTGCGTGTCGATCTTCGCCCGCAGCGTCGGCGAGGCGTGGAGCGCGCTCGAAGCGGCCGCCGGCCACGATCCGCTCGACGCCCACGCGCGGCCTTACCGAGCGACGGGCTTTTCGCCCCAGGAGCCGGTCGTCGGTCACGCCGACCCCGGCGAGCTGGATTTCTTCGGCGATGCGGCCTACGCCGCCGCCTACGAGGCCGCGCTGGAGCGGGTGTCCGAGGCGGGCGTGGATCTGCGGGTGATCGACGTCCGGCCCTTCCTCTCCGCGGCGGAGTTGCTCTACGAAGGACCCTGGATCGCGGAGCGCTACGCGGCGCTCGGGGAGTTCCTGCGCGCGAACCCGCGGGACGTCCACCCCGTCACCCTCGAGATCCTCTCGGCGGGCGCGGGGGTCTCGGCGGCCGAGGCGTTCCGCGCCCAGTACCGCCTGGCCGAGCTGAAGCTGGAGGCCGACGCCGTCCTGGAGGGCGTCGACTGCGCCGTGCTGCCGACCGCGGGCACGCTGCCGACGCTGGCCGCGGTCGCCGCCGAGCCCGTGGCTCTCAACGCCCGCCTGGGGCGCTACACCAACTTCATGAATCTGCTCGACCTGGCCGCCGTCGCGGTCCCGGCGGCGCGCGCCCGCGACGGGCGTCCCTCGGGCGTCACCCTGTTCGGCCCCGCGGGATCGGATTTCTCGCTGCTGGCCCTGGCCGCCCGATTGACGGGAGAGGAGGCGCCCGCCGGAGCGCCTCCCGGTTTCGTCGAACTCGCCGTCTGCGGGGCGCACATGCGGGGCATGCCGCTCAACGGCCAGCTCACCGGCGCCGGCGCCTTCCTGCTCCAGCGCACTCGCACGGCCCGCGGCTACCGGCTCTACGCGCTGCCGGACGGTCCCCCCGAACGCCCCGCGCTGGTGAGGGATGCGGAATCCGAGGCTGCGATCGAACTCGAGGTCTGGGCCGCGCCGGAGAGCTCGGTCGGGCCCTTCCTGGAGGGCGTTCCGGCGCCGCTCGGACTCGGCAAGCTGGAACTTGCGGACGGCCGCTGGGTCACGGGCTTCATCGCCGAGCCGCGCGCCCGCGACGGCGCCCGCGACATCACGGACTTCGGCGGCTGGCGGGCCTACCGGGCCGGGCGGACGGGCTAGCCGCGGGCGGCCGCGTCCGTGACGTGAGAGGATCGGTGCGGGAATTCGCCCCGCGCGGGCGAGCGGAGGCGTCGAATGCGAGAACTCTCCGGGAAAGTGGCCGTGGTCACCGGCGGCGCGAGCGGAATCGGCCGGGCGACCGGCGCGCTCTTCGCCGAGCGGGGGATGCGGGTCGTGCTGTCGGACATCGAGCAGCAGGCCCTCGACGGGGCGGTCGAGGAGCTGCGCGGGCGCGGGCTAGACGTTCGGGGCGTGCGCACCGACGTCGCCAGTTTCGAGTCCTGCGAGCGCATGCGGGACGAGACGCTGAGGCTGTTCGGACCGCCCCACGTGGTCTTCCTCAACGCCGGGGTCGCCCCGGTGACGCGCGGCTCGCTCTGGGAACTCGAGATGAAGGACTGGCAGTGGGCCTTCGCGGTCAACGTCTGGGGCGTGATCCACGGCATCAAGGCGCTGGTGTCCGCGATCGTCGAGCAGGGCGAGGGAGGGCACGTGGTGATCACGTCCTCGTCCGTCGGCGTGGTCGCGCCCACGGCCAGCGGGGTGATCTACAACACCACCAAGGCCGCGGAGCTGAGCATCGCCGAGAGCCTGTACGGACAGCTCAAGGAGCTCGGACCCGAGTACTCCGCCTCGGTGCTGGTCCCGCCGGGAACCATCAACACCGGACTGTTTACGTCGGCGCGCAACCGCCAGCCGGAGTACGCGCCGCCCGAGCCGGGCAAGCAGCGGCCGCCGCTCAGCTACGAGAAGATGCTCGAGATGATGAACAAGAGCGGCAACTACCGCCGGCCCGTCCAGCCCGAAGAGGTCGCGGAGTACGTGCTGGAGGGCGTCGAGAACGACGTCTTCTGGCTGCTTCCCGGCCCGCGCCACGCCGACATGCAGGAGAACTTCGACCGCATCATCCGCGCCCGCGCCGATTCGATGCTGAGCCGAGGCGACCCGCTGGTCTACCTGCAGAAATCGACCTGATCCGGGCGGGGACGGGCATGGAAATCGATCTGCTCTCGCCCGGGAACTTCCGCCGCGGCCAGCCGCACGCGCAGTTCGCCTGGCTGCGCGAGCACGCGCCGGTCTACCGGCATCCGGAGCCGGACGGGCCGGGCTTCTGGGCGCTGACGCGCCACGAGGAGGTGCGCGCGGTGGGCCGCGACTCCGGCCTGTTCTCCTCCGAGCGGGGCATGACCATCTCCGACTCCCCGGCCGGCTCGGGCGGAGAGACGGGCGGCGCCAAGATGATGCTGGTGATGGATCCGCCCGAGCACACCCAGTTCCTGCGGCTGCTGAGCCGCGAGTTCACGCCGCGGGCCGCGCGGGCCCTGGCGCCCCGGATCCGGGCGCTGGCCGCGCAGATCGTCGACGAAGTGATCGAGCGCGGGGAGTGCGACTTCGTCGCCGAGATCGCCGGCGAGCTGCCCTCGTACGTGATCGCCGAGCTGGTCGGGATGCCGCTGGACGACGGACGCAAGCTGTACGAGCTGACCGAGACGCTGCACACGTCGCCGGAGAGTCAGCCGCCGGGCGCCCAGGCCCGGGCCACGGGCGAGATGTTCGCCTACGCCTCCCGGCTGATCGAAGCCAAGCGCCGCCGGCCGGGCGGCGACCTGGCCACGCAGCTCCTGCAGGCGGAGATCGACGGCCGGCGGCTGACGGACGTGGAGTTCCAGCTCTTCTTCATGCTCCTGATCGACGCCGGCGGAGACACCACGCGCAACCTGGTGGCGGGCGGGATGCTGGCGCTGCTGGAGCATCCCGAGCAGCAGGCGCGCCTGCGCGCGGACATCGAGCGCCGGCTGCCCACGGCCCGCGAAGAGCTGCTGCGCTGGACCAGCCCCGTGGTCTACATGCGGCGCACGGCCACGGCCGACACTGAGTTGGCGGGCGTACCGATCGCCGCCGGCGACAAGCTGGTCATGTACTACGGCTCCGCCAACCGCGACCCGCGTGCGTTCCCCGACGCCGGGAGCTTCGACGTCGGCCGTTCCCCCAACCACCACGTCGCCTTCGGCGGCGGGGGCGCGCACTTCTGCCTGGGGGCGCACGTCGCGCGCATCGAAATCGACGCCATGCTGCGCGAGGTGTTGCTTCGCCTGGACGGCCTGGAGCTGACCGAAGAGCCCGAATGGCTGGAGTCCAACTTCATCTCGGGCCCGCGCCGCATGCCCGTCCGCTTCCGCCCCGGGCGGTGGGTGTCCGAGCGGCGCAGCGCATAGAATAGGCCGCCCCCAGCCGGAGGACCGCATGAAGTTCACCTGGTTCAACCTGATGCCCTGGCCGCACCTGCCGGACGACTTCCGCCGGGACTACCGCTCGGTCTGGGTGGACCTGCCCAGCGAGCTCTACGACCCGCAGAAGGGCAACCGCGTCTACAACGAGTACATGGACCAGCTCGAGTACGCCGACTCGCTGGGCTTCGACGGGATCGGCGTCAACGAGCACCACCAGAACGGCTACGGGCTGATGCCCTCGCCCAACATCATCGCGGCCGGTCTGGCCCGGCGCACCTCGCGCGCGGCGATCTGCGTGATCGGCAACTCGATCGCGCTGTACAACCCGCCGATCCGGGTGGCCGAAGAGTTCGCCATGCTCGACGTGATCTCCGGCGGCCGGTTGGTGGCGGGCTTCCCGGTGGGCTCGCCGATGGACACCAACTTCTGCTACGGCCAGATCCCGGCGCTCACCCGCGACAAGTACTACGAGGCGCACGAGCTGATCATGCGCGCCTGGCAGGATCCCGAACCGTTCGCGTTCGACGGCAAGTACAACCAGCTCCGCTACGTGAACTGCTGGCCGCGGCCGATCCAGAAGCCGCACCCGCCGATCTACATCCCCGGGGGCGGCTCGATCGAGACCTGGGACTGGTGCGCGCAGCTCGACTACAACTACTCCTACCTGTCGTTCAACGGCTACATCGCCGGCAAGGCGCTGATGGACGGCTACTGGGAGCGCGTCGCGGCGCTGGCCCCGGACGAGTCCCCCTACCGCGGGGCCTTCGCGCAGATCATCTGCGTTGCGGAGACCGACCAGCAGGCCGAGGAGCTGTACGCCGAGCACATGCTGTACTTCTACAACCGCTGCCTGCACGTCTACCCGGGCTTCTCCGACCCGCCGGGCTACCGGACGATCAAGACCATCCAGGCCGGCAAGCTCGACCAGCTCCGGGCCGAGTCGCAGAAGGTCTTCACCGAGCTCACCTGGAAGGACCTGATCGAAGGCGGCTACGTGATCGCCGGCAGTCCCGAGACGGTGCGCGAGCGCTGCGAGCACATGATCAAGACGCTGCACATCGGCCACGTCTTCGGCCTGTTCCACATGGGCGACATGCCCGACTGGAAGGTGCGCCACTCCTCCAGGCTCTTCGCCGAGCGGGTGCTGCCGCAGCTTCGCGACGTCTGGGGCGACTGGAAGGACGACGACCGCTGGTGGATCAAGCCCTACGACGAGCGCGTCCGCCCCGAGGAGAGCTTCCCCGGCGGGCCGCGCGACGCGCGCGCCCACCGCGCCGCGCCGGAGGCGGAGTGATGGGAGAGATCAGCATCGAGACCCGGCGCGGGATCCGCTGCCGGGTGCGGGAGTCCGGCGAGGGCGAGCCGCTGCTCTATCTGCACGGCCTGGCGGGCCTGCTGCCCGAGGAGCCGCTGCTGGACCGACTCTCCACGCGCTACCGGGTGCTCGCCCCGGTGTGGCCGGGATTCGGCGAGGAGGGCGGCGAAGATCGGCTCGAGGACATGGGCGACTTCACGCTGCACGGCTGGGACGTGCTGGAGGCGCTGGAACTGGAGCGCCCGCACCTGGTCGGCCACTCGCTGGGCGGCATGATCGCCGCCGAAATGGCGGCCGTGAACAGCGCGGGCCTGGGCCGGCTCGCCCTGCTGGCGCCGCTGGGGCTGTGGATGGACGAGCACCCGATCCCGGACATCTTCGGCGTCACGCCAATGAAGGTTCCCGGGCTGCTCTTCGACGACGCGCAGCAGGGCCAGATGCTGCTCTCCGGCGGTCTGGACTTCTCCGACAACCAGGCCCTGACGGACTTCATGGTCGCCAACGCGCGGCGCCTCGGCACCGCCGGCAAGATCCTGTTCCCGATCCCGAACCGGCGCCTGTCCAAGCGCCTATACCGCCTGACCGCGCCCACGCTGCTGGTCTGGGGCGCGCTGGACCGTCTGCTCCCGGCCGAGTACGCGGCGCGCTGGCGCGAACTCGTCCCCCAGGCCCAGCTGACTGAAGTCGAAGGTGCCGCCCACATGCTCCCCCTCGAACAGCCCGAGGCGGTCGCCAAGGCTCTGCAGGACTTCCTGGGGTAGAGCTTCGAGATCGAAACGGGGGTCGGCCCTTCTGAAAAGGGTACGGGAGGTTGTGGGCCGCCTCCCCACGGGTAGGGGATTCCGCGCGGCCTACCCGACCATACCCACACGCGGAATCCCCTACCCGTGGGGAGGCTCCGTCTAGAGACGGCCCGACGTGTGATTCGGCAGGAGCCCTTGCGGTTGGTTCCAGTGCGCTCGGCCGGCTTCTGGTGCGCCTTAGCCGTTCTTAGTTGTGCTGTCTCCGCTACGCGTCTCGCTGCGGTTCGCGCGTGACACGCTCTCCTCTACACCGGATCTGAACCGGACGGGACCGGGCTGTGGTGGCCTCGCTGAGTGGCGGCTCCCGGGCTAGGAGGACGACCCGTGGCGGGACCGAAGATCCACCGGTCAGGGCTCGGCGGAGCGGGCGACGCCGCCGATCTGCTCGGGCGGGGCCGTGGCCTGGGTGAACCGGGGTTCGAGATCGAAGGTTCCGAACAGGCGCTCGACCACGCGCGACATGGCGGTGAGCGCGAACGGGCGGGCCGGGCAGGAGTGCGGGCCGTGGCCGAAGCTGGTGACCGCCTCCGGGGGCAGGCCCGAGGGCGAGGCCAGGCGGGGGCCGCGCCAGCGGTCGGGGTCGTAGGCGTCGAGGCCCGGAGCGCCGACGAGGTTGGTGAGCGGGAGGAAGGTGGCCAGGGTGGCTCCCGGCGCCACCCGGTAGGTCCGCGAGCCGTCGTCCACGGCGACCGGCTCCAGCACGGCGCGCAGCATGATCGAGCGCTGGGCGATTCGGGTGGACTCCAGCGCGCAGCGCGTCGCCAGGTCCCGGTCGGCGCCGTCGCCCGCCCGCACGCGCTCGAGGATGCGGGGATGCTGGACCAGGTGAACCAGCGTCCAGCCGAGCGCCGCGAACAGGTTCGACATGGAGGCCAGATGCAGCAGGATGATGTCGCGGGACACGCCGACCCGCTTTTCGGGCTCGGCGGCGTCGTCCCAGCGCGAGACGATCTCGTCCAGGAGGTCGCCCCGCGGCGAGCGCCGGCCCTGGACCGAGCGCGACAGGATCCGCTCCGCTCGGGCCAGCGCTTCGCGCTCCGCGGCCTTTCCGGAAAGCGCCACCTCGCGCATTCGAGTCGGCGCGACGAACGCCTCGGCCCCGTCGAGAGCGTCGAGCGCGTCGGTCAGCTCGCCGAACTCGTCCGAGTCCAGGATCTCCCGGCCGGCCCAACTGGCCAGGCCCAGGCGGTGCCCCAGCCGGCGGCTGAAGTCGAAAAGCTCGATCTCGTCTCCCGGGTTCAGGCCGGCGAGTTGCCGTGAGATGGCCTCTTCCAGGGCGCCGAGATAAGCGGAGACGGACGAACGGTCGAACAGCTCGTGGGGCGTGATGCGCCGGCCCTGGAACAACTCTTCGGGAAGTTTGCGCATCAGCATCTTCGCGTCGGCCACGCCCTTGCTGGCCTGTTTCTCCGGCACCGCATAGAAGGCCCGCAGCCCGGCGGGCGAGAACAGGAAGAGGTAGCGGTCCTCGCCGCTGTCGATCACGAAGGTGTCGCCGCACTCGGCCCGGGCGCCGCCGATGGCGGCGACGGTGTCGCCGACCGGCCGGTCCCAGGGCATCGCGCAATCGGCCACGGGCGGCAGAGGCTCGATCGTCGGCAGCTCGCTCACAGGTCGTTCTCCAGGTTTTCGGCGCGCCGGGTCCGGTTCCGTCCGCGCCGTTCCCGCTCAGAGCCGGGGTCGAGTCGGCGCATCGCTGTCCGTCCTCCGCGACGACTTCTCAAACGGCGTCTTTTTCGAGGGCGGCGACCTCGGCCTCGAGATCGGCCAGGGTGAGGGTGCCGGGCTTGAGACGCTGTCGGGCCATGCGGTTGGCGACTCGCTGCAGGGCGCGGTTGCAGGGCGTGGGCACGCCGTGGAGCTGGCCGAGCAGGGCGATCTCGCCGTTGAGGTAGTCGGTCTCGATCGAGCCCAGGCCGCGGTAGAGGCTCTGCCAGGAGGAGCCGGCGATCTTCGGCTGGCCTTCGACCGACGCCATGTGCACGCCCACCCGGTCGCGCCGCTGGCGGGACTCCTCTTCGGAAACGTAGTCGATGCCGGCGGCCGCGTAGCAGGCCAGGGCCTCTTCGTGCAGGCGCTCGCGAAAGAAGCCGAAGTCCGCGCCGGGGCCGAGACTGGCCATCAGGGCGTTGAGCAGGTTGGCCAGCAGCTTGTTGTACTTCCAGCGCATGATGGCGTCCTGGGGCTGGGCCGACAGGCCGCTGGAGTCGAGGGTGGCCGTGATCTCGGCGATCCGCCGGTCCGTCCCGCGTGGATACAGGCCCGCGTCCAGCAGGCCGGCCCGCGGCGAGCCGTAGGAGATCACCTGCCCCGGTTCCAGAAACATGGCCGGCAGCCAGACCAGCATGCCGTAGACGTTGGAGAAACGGCGCGAAGCCATGCGCTCGCTCGCGACGCCGTTCTGGGCGCAGACGATCGGAAGTTCCCGCTCGCTGGCGCCCGCCAGCTCGTCGAGCGCCGCGGGGACGTCCTGCGTCTTCATGGTCAGGATCACCGCGTCGCGCTCGCTCCAGTCGATCTCCCGCGGGTGGCCGACCGCCGGCACGGGGTGGCGGGAAGTTCCCTCGGGTCCGATCAGGGTCAGACCGTCGCGCTGCAGCGCCTTCAGATGCTCGCCGCGCGCGATCAGCACCACCTCGTGGCCGTGGCGGTGCAGGTGGCCCCCGATGACTCCGCCGACCCCTCCGGCGCCGTAGATGACCAACCGCTGACCCAGAACCGCCTCCTCGCATCCGATCCCGCGGGCGGCGCCAGCTTACCAAGCCGGCGCGCTGCGGCGGCGTCTGGCCCGGACTCGGCGCCGGACCTCAGCCCTCCGGGGGAAGGGACGCGGACCGTGGGACTTCGCCCGGCGCGCTCAGTCCTTCGGCAGCTCCGCCAGGATCTCCCGCAGCTCGCGGGGCTTGGTGATGCGGCGCACGCCGGGTAGGTGCAGCCACGACGGGTCGGGCGGGGCGTCGTGGCGGGCGAAGTCCGGGCCTTCGGGCCAGTGCCGCCGGGTCATGCGCTGCTCGAACGTCGTTCCCGTCTTGGCGCAGGCTTCGGCGTAGAGCCGGGCAGTCTCGCGCGCGCCCTTCAGGTCCCAGTAGTCCTCTTCGTAGCTCCAGCGTCCGTCGCCGGCGTAGCGCGCCACCGACAGGCCGGGAAAGTCGAAGTAGGCCGGGCCCTCGGGGTCGGGGTTGTCGCGCCGGTTCTCCATGTGCCAGACCGCCCTGTCGCCGTCGATCATGTACCAGTTC
>JAGWBS010000069.1 GCA_021295775.1 Pseudomonadota bacterium
GGGGAGTTGGATCCGGTGCGCGGTTGCTCCGGCGGCACTGCGTGGCCGGGCTTCGGAGTTGGGGTATCCTGGGGCGCTCGACGCCTCGGGCGTCGCTAAAAAAGGAGTTTGCGGTGGGCAGCCTGGACTATCCGGCCTTTGACGCCGACAACCACTATTACGAGGCGCTCGATGCCTTCACCCGTCACCTGGACCCCAAGCTGGGGCACCGGACGGTGCAGTGGGCCGAGATCGACGGACGCAAGTACCACGTGGTGGCCGGCAAGGTCAGCCACGCGGTCGTCAACCCGACTTTCGACCCCATCGCCATGCCCGGGGCGCTGCACTCCTACTTCCGCGGCAACCCCGAGGAGAAGACGCCCACCCAGCGGCTGCGCGAGCGCGAGCCGATCCCGGCCTACTACCGCGACCCGGACGCCCGGATCGCGAAGATGGACGAGCAGGGGCTGGAGGCGATGTGGCTGTTCCCGACCCTGGGCGTGCTCTACGAGGAACTGCTCAAGCAAGACCCCGAGGCCGTGGGGATCACCTTCCGGGCCTTCAACCAGTGGCTGCTCGAAGACTGGGGCTTCGCCTACCGCGAGCGCATCTTCGCGGCGCCCTATCTCACCCTCTGCGACCTGGACTGGGCCATCCGCGAGCTGGAGTGGGCGCTCGAAAACGGAGCGCGGCTGGTCGTGATTCGCCCCGCGGCGGTCTTCACGGCGAGCGGGCCGCGCTCTCCGGCCGACCCCTGCTTCGACCCGTTCTGGGCGCGGGTCTGCGAGGCCGGTATCAGCGTGATCGTGCACGCGGGCGACAGCGGCTACCACAACCACGGCTACGCCCGGGACGGCTTCGGCGCGAGCTTCGGGGATTCGAGCAATCGCCCCAGCGTCAAGGGCTTCAACATCGAGCGCGCCGCCTACGACTTCCTGATCACGCTGATGTACGACAAGCTCTTCGAGCGTTTCCCGAGCCTGCGCGTCGCCTCGGTCGAGAACGGCTCGGAGTTCCTGCCCGACTTGTTCCGCAAACTGGGGCAGTCCTTCCGGCGCGCGCCCGGCTACTACAAGGAAGACCCACGCGAGCTGTTCCGGCGCAACGTCTGGATCAACCCGTTCTGGGAAGACGATCCCTACGAGGTGGTCGAGTACATGGGCGCCGAGCGGGTGATCTTCGGCTCCGACTGGCCGCACATCGAGGGCATGCCGCAGCCGCTCGACTACGTCGACGAGGTCCCGGACTTCGATCCGGACACGCTGCGCCGGGTGATGCGCGAGAACACCCTCGGACTCAACACCCCGCAGCCGGCCTAGGGGACGCGCAATGGCGGCGCTCGACGATCGCATCGCCCTGGTGACGGGCGGCGGCCGCGGGATCGGCCGGGGAATCGTCCACCAGCTCGCCAAGGCCGGCGCCCACATCGCCATCGGCGACGTCGACCTGGAGAGCGCCGAGAAGACCGCGGGCGAGGTCGAGGAGCTGGGGCGGCGGGCGCGGGTAGTGAGGCTGGACGTGACCCGAGCCGAATCCGCGCGCGCGGGCGTCGCCGGCGTCCTGGAGCACTTCGGCGGCCTGGACATCCTGGTCAACAACGCCGGGGTGGTGCAGGAGCACCTGGACGACGAAGCGACCGAGGACGACTACGACCGCTGCTTCGAGGTCAACCTCAAGGGCATCTGGATCGTCAGCCGCGAGGCGGCCGAGCACTTCAAGCAGCGCGAGGCCGGCAAGATCGTGAACATCGCCTCGATCGCCGGCCGGCGCGGGGGCCACGGCCTGGCGCCGTACTCCGCCTCCAAGGCCGGGGCCATCAGCCTGACGCAGTCGCTGGCCTCCGGCCTCGGGCGTTTCGGAGTGAACGTGAACGCGGTCTGCCCCGGACTGCTGTGGACCCCGATGTGGGAGAAACTCGAGGGACTGTTCCAGGGCGACGTCGCTCCCGACGTGGTCGACAAGCGCGCCGCGTTCGAAGCCTACCTGCGCTCCGCCTGCCCGCTGGGCCGCGAGCAGACGCCCGAGGACATCGGCGACGCGGTCGTCTTCCTGGCGTCCGACGCGGCGCGCAACATCACCGGCCAGTCGCTCAACGTCGACGGCGGGATCCAGATGAACTGACCCCGGGATCCCGGGGCCGAGGCGCCGCCCGGCGGCGGAAGGGGTTCGAGCATGGACATTCGCGGTCTGGGCTACATCGGTCTGCACGCGACCGACCCCGACGCCTGGCTGAATTTCGGCACGCGGGTCTGCGGTCTGATGCCCGCGCGCCTGTGCCCCGGCCCGGACGGAGCACTCGAAAAGAGCGGCGACGGCCGCGCGAGCGACGGCACGGTGCGCCTGAAGCTGGACGACCGCCTGTGGCGCCTGGCCGTCCACCCGGCCAAGGCCGACGGACTCGCCTACCTGGGACTTGAGCTGGCTAACCCCGACGCGCTGCGCGAGGCGGGCGCCGAGCTCGAGGACGCCGGCCACGCGGTCAGCGAAGGCGGGGCCGAAGCGGCGGCGGCGCGCGGCGTGGGAGCGCTGCTCGAAGTCGACGACCCGGACGGAAACCGGCTGGAGCTGTTCGCCCAGCCCCAGCGCGACGGCGAGTTCGTCTCCCCCGCCGGCGCCGAGTTCGTGACCGGAAATCTGGGCCTGGGCCACATCGTCCTGATGAGCCGGGACGTGGACGCCTCGCTGGCGTTCTACCTGGACGTGCTCGGCTTCCGGCGCAGCGACCTGTTCCGCTTCGCGCCCGGCGCGGCGGGGCACTTCCTGCACTGCAACCAGCGCCACCACTCGCTGGCGGTTTTCCCGTCGCCCGGCGAGCCCGGTGCGCACCATATGATGCTGGAGATGACCCAGCTCGACCACGTGGGCCGGGCCCTCGACCGGGCCATGCGCGACGAAGTGCCGATCACGGCCTCCCTGGGCCGGCACAAGAACGACCAGAACGTGTCGTTCTACATGCGCAGCCCCAGCGGCATCCAGCTCGAGATCGGCTGGGGCGGCCGAACCGTCGGCGACGACTGGGTCGAAAACGAGTTCTGCGACGGCGACACCTGGGGCCACCACGGGCCGCTGATGCAGCCGCCGGACGCCGCCGCGGACTGAGGCGACGGGCGATGGAGCTGCCGCGCGCGACCCTGGGCCGAACCGGACTGGAGGTCACCCGCCTCGGCTTCGGCGCGATGGAACTGGCGCCGTTCTCGTCGGACGTCGACGACGCCCGCGCCGAGCGCGTGCTGCACGCGGTGCTCGACGCCGGCATCCGCTTCATCGACACCTCGCCCGACTACGGCGAATCCGAGCAGCGCATCGGGCGCTACCTCTCCGGCCGCCGCGAGAGTTTCTTCATCGCCAGCAAGTGCGGCTGCCTGGTCGGGCGCCAGCCGCGCCGGGAAGGAGGCATCCCGGAGCACGAATTCACGCCCGGGAACGTGCGCGCGGGGGTCGAGCAGAGCCTGAAGCGGCTGAGGATCGAGACGCTCGACCTGGTGCAGTTCCACATCAGCCCGTCGCGCACCGTGCTGGAGGAGAACGACGCCGTGGAGACGCTGCTGAAGCTGCGCGGCGAGGGCAAGCTGCGCTTCCTGGGGATGTCCGGGACGCTGCCGCACCTACGGGACCACATCGAGATGGGCGTCTTCGATGCCTTCCAGATCCCCTACTCCGCGCTCGAACTCGAGCACGAAGAGGCGCTCGCCGCCGCCGCGCAGGCGGGCGCCGGCATCATCGTCCGCGGAGGCGTCGCGCGCGGCGCCCCCGCGCCCGACCACAACCCGCAGCAACCCCTTTCCTTCTTCCGCGAGGCCAACCAGCGGCGCCGCGACCGCTGGGACACGGCCGACCTGGACGAGTTGCTCGACGGGATGAGCCGCATGGAGTTCCTGCTGCGCTTCGTGCTCAGCAATCCCGACGCGCACACGGTGATCGTCGGGACCGCCAACCCCGACCACCTGCAGGCCAACGTCCGCTCCGCGGCGCGCGGCGCCCTGCCCCCGGACCTCTACGCCGAAGCCCGCCGCCGCCTGGCGCGGCCCCCCGTCCCCGGCCGTTCCCCGAGCTGACCGGCCGCCGAAATCGCCAACGGAACCCGGCCCCGAGGCGGCTTTGCGCCCACTCGTCCCGGTGCTACGCTGGCCACACGCCTCGCCCCAGGGACATGAAGGAGACCCGGGAAGTGGGTGTCATGATCTCCGAGGTGTACAAGGCCTTCCTGAAAGCGGGGGTTTCCGACGACATGGCGCGTTCCGCCGCCGAAGCCATCCCCCACGCCGCCACCCTGGCCACGAGGCAGGACCTCGCCGGCCAGGGGGCCATGCTCAAGCAGGATCTCGTCCTCCTGCGCTCCGAACTCAAGCAGGACATGGCCGACCTGCGGTCCGAGTTCAAGCAGGACATGGCCGCTCTGCGATCGGAACTCGCCCAGGACATGGGCGAACTCCGGTCCGAGTTCAAGCGGGACAGGGCCGAGTTGCGCTCCGAGTTCAGGCAGGGACTCGCCCTGATGGAAGTTCGTTTGACCAACCGCCTGTACGGCCCCCTGATCGGCACCGGACTCGGCACGGTCGCCCTGACCGTCACCCTGCTGCGACTGCTCGGGCCGACCGTCCCCTGACCTCGGAACCCGCGGCGTAAGCGCGCGGCGGGCACCCGGCCCGACCCGGCGGCGAATCCCGCGAATTGCGGCCTAGACGCCCTCGCCGGCGGAGCGCTCGAGCCCTTCCAGGACGCGGGGCGGAGAGAGCGGCAGGGAGTCGAAACGCACGCCGGTGGCGTCGCGCATGGCGTTGGCCACGGCGGCCAGCGGCACCACGATCGGGGTCTCGCCCACGCCGCGCACTCCGTAGGGATGAGTGGGGTTGGGCACTTCGACGATCACGGCGTCGATCATGGGCAGGTCGGAGGCGACCGGCATGCGGTAGTCGAGGAAGCCCGGGTTGGCCATTTCGCCGCTCGGGTCGTAGACGTACTCCTCGTTGAGGGCCCAGCCGATCCCCTGAGCCGCCCCGCCCTGGATCTGTCCCTCGACGTAGGCGGGGTGCACCGCGCGGCCGGCGTCCTGGACGGCGGTGTAGCGCACAACGCGGCTGCGACCGGTGTCGCAGTCGACCTCCAGGTCGCAAAGATGGGCCGTGAAGCTGGGGCCCGCCGCCGGGGCCGAAAGCGAGGCTCGGCCCACCACGGGACCGCCGGTCGCGGCCATCTGCCGCGCCAGCTCGGCGATCGGCAGCGGCTCGCAGTCGGCTTTCGCCCCGTCGAGAGGCACGGCGGAGCCTTCCTCCCAGCCGACGGCGTCCGGCTCGACGCCCCAGATTCGGGCGGCGCGTTCCCGGAGTTGGCCGATCACGTCCTGCGCCGCCCGGATCGCGGCCAGGCCGGTGGCGAAGGTCACCCGGCTGCCTCCCGTCCCGTCGGTGTATCCCACGCTGTCCGTGTCGCTGACGGTCGGCCGCACGCGCTCGACCGGGATGCCCAGTTCCTCGGCCACCATCAGCGCCAGAGAGGCGCGCGAGCCGCCGATGTCCGGGTTGCCGGTGCTGACCACGGCGCTGCCGTCGGCGTGCAGCGACACGTCCGCGCTGGACTGCATCCCGGCGTTGAACCAGAAACCCGCCGCCACGCCCCGTCCCCGGCGAAGCGGCTCGTCGGGCGAACCGTGCTCGAGCGGCGCGCGGTAATGCGGGTGGGCGCGCACCGCCTCGAGCGCGTCCACCAGCCCGATCGGACCGTAGGTCGGCCCGTAGGGCGCACGGTCGCCTTCGCGCGAGGCGTTCTTCAGCCGCAGCTCGATCGGATCCAGCTCCAGCTCCCGGGCCAGATCGTCCATCAGCGATTCCGTGGCGAACGTCGACATGGGAGCGCCGGGGGCGCGGTAGGCGTTGACCTTGGGCTTGTTCAGCACCACGTCGAAGGCCTCGACCTGGAAGTTCGGGATCCGGTAGGAGCCCAGCGCCGCCAACGCTCCGGGTCCGGCGGGAGAGCCCGGATACGCGCCCGCCTCGTAGTACATCCGGGAACTCGCGGCCACCAGACGGCCGTCGCGCCTGGCTCCCAGTTTGACCTGTATGCGGGTGCCCGAGGTCGGACCGGTGGCGCGGAAAACCTCTTCCCGGCTCATCACCATCTTGACCGGACGGCCCGCCCGGCGCGCCAGCTCGATCGCCAGCGGCTCTTGGTAGACCGTGGTCTTGCCGCCGAAGCCGCCGCCGATCTCGCTCGGGATGACCTTGATCCGGCCAGGCTCGATCCCCAGCACGTTGGCGCAGTAGGTGCGGGCGATGAACGGTCCCTGGGTCGTCAACCAGAGCACCACCTGGCCGTCCTCGCCGACCCGCGCCACGCAGGCGTGCGGCTCGATGTAGCCCTGGTGGACCATCTCGGTGCTGAATTCGCGCTCGAGCACCACCTCGGCTTCGGCGAAGCCCTGCTCCAGGTCGCCCTGCTTGAAGGCGACCCGGCCGGCGACGTTGCCCGGCGCGTCCTGGAGCCCGCGGGCGCGGCCCGGAAGGTGCTCGTGCAGAACCGGCGCGTCGGGTTCGAGCGCCCGCTCCAGGCTGAGCACCGGCTCGAGGCGCTCGTAGACCACGTCGATCCGCCCCAGCGCCTCGCGCGCGATCTCCAGCCGGGTGGCGGCCACCGCGGCCACCGCGTGACCGTGGTACAGCACGCGGTCGCGGGCGATGCAGTTGTGTCCCAGGTCGCGCACGCTGATGCGGCCGTCCGTGCCGGGCATCGAGCGGGCATCGAGCTCCGGCAGGTCCGCGCCCGTCAGCACGGCCTCCACGCCCTCCATCTCTTCCGCGCGGCGGGTGTCGATCGAGACGATCCGGGCGTGGGCGTGCGGGCTGCGCAGCACGGCCCCGTGCAGCATGCCGGGCAGCGAAAAGTCCGCGCCGTAGAGCGCCCGACCGGTGACCTTGTCCACCCCGTCGTGCCGGATGGGCCGCGTGCCCACGTAGCGGAACTTGCGCTCGCTCATGCCTGCCTCCCCTGTGGCGATCGGACGCCCGTTCCACGGCCGGCGCCGCGCCCATTGTCCACCAGCCGCCGGGGCGAGGCCACCGGGACGGATGAGCCTGGGTGGAACTCCATTCGCAGGGCGCCCGAAACCGGGAAGCGCGGATAGACTCCCGGACATGTGGATCCAAAGTTTCGGATACGCGTTGAGAGGGCTCGGCGAGGTGCTGGCCACCCAGTTCAACGCCCGCATCCACGCGGCGGCGGCCCTGGTCGTGGCGCTTCTGGGCTGGGCGCTGGAGGTCTCCGCTCTGGAATGGGTGGCGCTGACCCTGGCGGTGGCGGGGGTGTGGGCGGCGGAGGCGTTCAACACCGCCTTCGAGGCGCTGTGCGACGCGGCGTCGCCCGGCTTCGACGAGCGCGTGCGGCGCGCCAAGGACATCGCCGCGGGCGGAGTGCTCGTGGCAGCGTGCGCCGCGGCGGTGGTCGGAGGCATCGTCCTCGGACCTCCGCTCCTGCGCCTGCTGAACTGAACGGTCAGTCGCTGCCGGCGATGTCCGGTTGGAGGTGGCCGGCGGTGATGCCGCCGTCGACCACGAAGTCCGCCCCCGTGCTCATCGCGCACTCGTCCGTGGCCAGGAAAAGCACGGTGCGCGCCACGTCCAGCATACGGTCCAGGTTGGTGTAGCCGGGCGGCCCGGGGAAGAGCCGCGTGGCGTTGTCCGCCTCGGCCCGCTCGATGTCGTCGACGAACGGCGCGGACATATCCAGGCTGCCGTACTCGGGACACACGGCGTTGACGCGAATGCGGTCCTTGGCCAGCTCCATTGCCGCCGCTTTGGTGATGCCCCGCAGCGCCCACTTGGTGGAGGCGTAGGCGGCCACGCCGTTCATCCCCTTCAGGCCGTCGGTCGAAACGACGTTGACGATCGATCCGCCTCCGGCGCGCCGCATGGGTTCGGTGACCGCGCGGATTCCCAGCAGCGGCCCGAGCTGGTTCACGCGCACCAGATCCAGGAGATCCTCCGGCGTGGTGTCGGCGATCGTCTGGATCTTGAGCCGCGCGGCATTGTTCACCAGCACGTCGAGCCGGCCGAAGCGTTCCTGCGCCAGTCCGACCGCCCGTTCCCAGTCCTCCGGAAGGCTGACGTCGAGGCGCACATGGACCGCGTCGGATCCGATCGCCGCCGCGACCGCCTCGCCGGCTTCGTCCAGAACGTCGCTGACCAGCACCCGCGCCCCCTCGGCGGCCAGCAGCCTGGCGATCTGCTCGCCCGTGCCGCGCGCGGCCCCCGTGACCAGCGCCACCTTTTCCTGCATGCGTCCCATTCGTCCCTCCCGGCGTCAGCCCGACTGGAGCTGCGCCACCACGTCCGCCCAGTGGTTCGGGTCGGGCGCGCGATTGTGGGTCAGGCTGACCCCGTCGGCGATCCCCTCCAGGCGCCGGCGCAGCCTGCCGGCGATCTCGCCGCGCGGCCCGACCACGGCGATGGTCTCGAGCATCTCGTCGTCGATCAGCCCGGCCATCTCGTCCCACAGTCCCCGCTTGGACATGCGGTTCAACTCGAGGTGCAGATCTCCCCAGCCGTGAACGTCCAGGGTCGGACGGTAGGCCGGGGTCGAACCGTAGAACGCCAAGTGCTTGCGCGCGGCCTGTTTCACCCGCGCGAACTCCTCTTCGGTGTCCGCGGTCACGACCAGCGTGGCGCAGATCACCTCGAAGTCCTCGCGCCGCCGCCCGCTCTTCTCCAGGCCGCGTTCGAGCGCCGGCAGGGTCTGGCGCAGCAGGGACTCGCGGGTAGTGAACGGATGCGCGAAGAAGCCGTCCGCCACCTCGCCCGCCGCCTCGGTCATGCGCGGCCCGAAGCCGGCGGTGAACACGGGCGGAGGACCGAAGGGGTTCGGGCCCGGGTCGAACGCCGGAATCATCAGCGTGTGACGGTAGATCTCGCCTTCGAATCGCAGCGGGGTCGAGCCCTCCCAGGCGTCGAAGATCGCCCTCACGGCCAGCGCGCACTCGCGCATGCGCGCCGCCGGCCGCGACCAGGGCATGCCGAAGCGCTTTTCGATGTGCGGGCGCACCTGCGAGCCGAGCCCGAGCACGAAACGCCCGCCGCTGATCGCCTGCAGACCGTAGGCCAGGTTCGCCAGGTTCATGGGGTTGCGCGCAAAGGCGATCGCGATCGCCGTGCCCAGCCGCAGGCCGCGAGTATGCTCGGCGGCCAGGACCAGCGGCAGGAACGGATCGTGCTTGGCCTCGAAGCTGAAGGCGCCGTCGTAGCCGATCTCTTCCAGCCTGCGGAAGGTGTCGCGCGCGTCGCGCGGATCCTCGAGCGGGGCGACCGTGTAGACCTTCAAGCGAGTGTCCCGGATCGGGATCCCGCGCCGCGCCGCCGGTCGCGGCGCTCCACCTGGCGGCGAAGCAGGGGAATCAGCTCGCGGCCGTACTCGAGCGTGTCCGCGTAGGCGTCGAAGCCGCGGATCAGCACGGTATCGATCCCCAGGTCGTAGTAGGCCAGGATCGACTCGGCGACCTGCTCCGCCGTGCCGACCAGGGCGGTGCTGTTGCCCGGCGCGCTGGTCGCGCGCGCGATGGCCGTCCACAGGCGCTGGTCGTAGATCTCGCCCTCTTCGGCGATCTTCCGCAGCCGGGCGGAGCCTTCCGACTGGGGCATCACCGGCCCGCGGCCCCGGCGCGGCGCGTGCTCCTTCTCGACACTCGCCAGGATCGCGTGGGCGCGCTCCCAGGCCTGCGCCTCGGTCGCGCCGAGGATGGGACGCAGCGAAACGCTGTAGCGCAGCTCGCGTCCGTGGCGCTCGGCGACCTTCCCCACCTGCCTGCGACGCTCGCGCAGCTCGGCCAGCGGCTCGCCCCAGAACATGAACAGATCGCAGTGTCGGGCTGCCAGCTCCACCGACAGCTCCGAACCGCCGCCGCCGTACAGCGGTACATGCGGACGCTGCAGCGGCTTGATCGGCGAGTAGGCGCCGGCCACGCGGTAGAACTCGCCCTCGAAATCGAGCGGCTCGTCGCGCGTCCAGAGTTCGCGCAGGATCCGCAGGTACTCGTCGGCGCGAGCGTAGCGCCGGTCGTGGTCGATCCAGTCGCCGTCGCGGCGCTGGTCCTCGTCGCTGCCGCCGACCAGGACGTGGATCGTCAGGCGTCCGCCGCAGAAGCCGTCCAGGGTGGCGGCCAGGCGCGCCGCGACCGTCGGGGAGACGAAGCCCGTCCGATGGGAGACCAGGAACCGCAGCCGCTCGGTCACCGCGGCCGAGCGCTGGGCGATCAGCCAGCCGTCCGGCGCCGCGGAGGACGAGCCGATCAGCGCGGTGTCGAATCCGCTCTCCTCGTGCGCGCGCGCGAAACGGTCGATCGCGTCCACGTCGATGCTCCGGCCCGGGCGCGCCTGCCCTTCGCTCCCCCCGAGCCGCGCCGGCGTGGTCGAGCCGCTGTGCATCGAGGGGATCAGCATCCCGCAGATCTCGATCGGCACGGCCGGCCTCCCGCTGCTCTCCGGAACAGAGCTTACGCGATCCGAACCACTGAGCCCGGGAAGCGAGGCGTCCCGGCCCGCCGCTTCACAGCGACGCGACGTAGGCCACGAGATCGCGCAACTCGTCGGGCGCCAGCGTCAGGCCCGTTGCGGGCATTCCGCTGGTCGGTTCAGCGCGCGATGCGATCTCCGCCACGGGGACGCGCCGATTGCGGCCGTCGACCTCGAGCACCAGCTCCACGTCCGATTCCGAAACCAGCGTCCCGCTCAGAAACTCGCCGTCGTGCAGCGTGACCGAGACGCTGGCGAAGTCCGGCGCGATCTCCGCCCAGGGTTCGAGCAGGGACCGCAGCAGGTGGCGTCCGCCGCGGCGCTCGAAGACACCTTCCAGCGGAGGCCCCGCCCCTCCGCCGTGGCCGCCGCCGCCGTGGCAGCGCAGACAGTCGCCCGCGCCTTCGAAGACTTCCCGGCCGCGCTCGGGTTCGCCTCCCGCGAGGGCGTAGATTCGGCGTTCGACCGGATCGTTCGGCGGAAGTCCCGCTTCCCAGTCGGCCAGCGCAGCCGCGACGGACGCCCCACCGTGGGCGCGAGCCGCCTCGATCACGTCGAGCGTCAACCCGGGATCGAGCCGGCCGGAGCCGAGATCGCCGATGTAATCGGCCAGCAGGCGCTCCGCCCCGGGGTCGGAAATGCCTCCCAGGAGTCGAATGCCGTGCTGGCGTTCGGAAAGCGGCGCGCTCTGCGGGATCGCGCGCAATGCCTCGACCGCGGCGGTAGGTCGCGTGCGAGCCAGCATCTCGCGGGCTTCCGAGCGCAGCGAAGCGTGGCGCGAAGCGAGCGCCGGTTCGACGAAGGGCCCGGCCGTGCCCCGGCTGTCGAGGGCGCGCAACGCCGCGACGCGGCGGCGCGGGTCGAGCGAGTCGTCCTCCAGCATTTCCGCGAGCTCGGCGTCGGAGAACGGCAAGCGGTCGTAGTCCGTCGCCACCTCCAGGGCGCGCGCCCCCAACTCCCCGCGGATCAGCGCCGCCCCATGGCGCTCCAGAGCCGATCGGACCGGCGCCGGGTCGCGCTCCGGCAGGGGCCGGTGAAACCCCATCGCCAGATCCCGGGAGGGCGGGCTCGGAAAATCCGCCAGAGCTTCCAGCGCCAGCCGTCGCATGCCGATCGGGTTCGAGGCATCGGCCGCGTGCGCCGCCAGGCGCAGCGCGTCCCCGGGTCGGCCCAGCGCCAGGGCCGCCCCGATGGCGCGGCGCTGCAGGGCGCCCGAGGTCTGGGAGTCCGGCCCCCGGAGGGCTTCGGGGAGGTCGCTGCCGGCCAGTTCTGCCAACTCGCCGAAAGCCTCCGGGATGGGCCCGTCGTAGATCGCACGCGCGGCCTCCGCGACCAGCGACGGGTCCGAGTCGCGCAGGAAGCGTCGGATGCGCGGATCCCCTGCATAGCGCAGCGCCAGCAGGACGCCCCGGCGCACCGCCACAGCGGGGTCGTCGGCGTGGGCGAGCAGGGCATCGAAACGGGCCAGGCGAAACAGCGCGTACACCGCCGAGTGGCGCAGAAAGGGATCGGCGTCCGCGTTTTCCCGCAGCAGATCGACCAGTTCGGGAAGCGCCCCGCCGGCTCGCAGCCTTCCGAGCGACTGCGCCGCGAAGAAACGAACGCGAGCGCCCGGGTCGCGCAGCAGAACGATCAGCCCCGGTTCCAGCCAGACGGCTCCGGCCTCTCCGGCCACGCGGGCGACCTGAGCACGGAGCTCTTCCACTTCCCCGGCCAGCCAGTCCAGGTCCTCCCAGCCCGCGCTCCGCAGCCCCTCGGCGCCGAGCTGGCCCAGACCCCAGATCGCGTGAAGGCGTTGCAGGAGGGGTGCCTGGGGATCGCCGGCGACGCGCGCCAGAACCGCGCCGGCTCCGCGTCCGACCAGTTCCCACTGGGCGCGCTGCCGCACGCGCCGGTCGGCGTGTCTGAGCAGATCGGCCAACTCCGGCTCCGAGCGTTCTTTCAGCCCCTCCCTCACCAGCCGAGCGGTCTCGGCCACGCGCGGGTCGGCGCGGCCACGCTCGTGCTCGAGCGACAGGAGATGCTGCGTGGAACCGATCTGATCGAAGACCGACACGAAGATCCGGCCGTCGTAACCGAACGCCAGGTCGGTCGCGAGCGTGGATCCCAGGAAAACATGCTCGTCGACCAGCTCGAAGCCCGCGCCGGCCGGCTCGAGCGCGAACGACCAGACGCCCGAGAGCCGGGACAGATAGCGGTAATCGCACAGAAAGAAGTAGCCGCGGTAGCGCTCGGGCAGTCCGAGCCCCGGATAGGCG